>JAKAPH010000048.1 GCA_021807265.1 Actinomycetes bacterium
CCCGATCGTCCGATGGGCCACAGCGCGCCTGACAGGGCGATGTAGTTGATGTCGTGGCCCGCGCGCCCGGCTAACCGGCCCTCCTGCCCGTAACCCGTGATCCGTCCGTAGACGAGCCGCGGATTGCGCTCAGCGACGTCCGATGGCCCGACGCCGAGACGCTCCGCGACGCCGGGGCGGAACCCCTCGATCAGCACGTCGGCCTGCTCGCTCAATCGAAGCACGAGCTGGCGCCCGGCTTCGCACTTCAGGTCCACCGCTACCGACGGGCGAGACCGGGCGAGCAGGTCCCAGGTGAAGGCGTCCTTGGCGTCGATGTCGCCACGCTCGAGTCGCAGGACGTCGGCGCCGAGGTCGGCGAGCAGCATGCAGGCGTACGGGCCCGGGCCAATGCCGGCCAGTTCCAGGACCTTCAGACCGGTGAGCGGACCCGTCACCGATTCGCCCCACCGCACTCGAGGGATCCACATTCCACACCACGCAAGTTACTTCGTGCCCGTGTGACAACATGGCGCCATGTCTTCTTTCACCCGCGCCGACGCCCTGCGCGCGATGGCCTCCACGCACTACGACGTCGTGGTCATCGGTGCGGGCATGACCGGCGCGGGCGTGGCGCTCGATGCCGCGTCACGCGGGCTGCGCGTGGCCCTGATCGACAGCGGTGACATCGGGTCTGGCACGAGCTCCAAGTCCTCCAAGATGGTCCACGGTGGGCTGCGCTACCTCCAGCAGAAGGAGTTCCGACTCGTGCGCGAGAATCTTCGCGAGCGCCAGCGCCTGCTCGAAAACGCCCCCTTCCTCGTTCGCCCCCTCCCCTTCCTCATCCCGCTCTTTGGCTCAAACGGTGTCGCCGCCAAGGCCCTCGTCAAGGGCTACGCCACCGCGCTTCGCTTCTACGACTGGGCTGGCGGTTGGCGGATCGGCCACCGGTACCGCCGGATCGACCGCGACGAAGCGATCGGCTACCTCCCGACGCTTCGGGCCGATCGATTAGTGGCCGGATTCCTCTACTACGACGCGCGCGGTGACGACGCCCGCGTAGCCCTGTTGGCGGCGCGCACGGCGGCCCTGGACTACGGCGCCGACGTCGCGAACTACGTGCGAGCCGTCGCGATCGAGCGCGACGGCGACGGTCGCGTGCGCAACGTTGCCGCCCGTGACGAGCGTGCCGGCGAGGATCTCAAGTTCGCCGCGCGCTGTGTCGTCAACGCGACGGGCGTTTGGGCGGACCAGGTGATCGCTATGGCCGAGGGCAGCTCGTCGGCCATCATCACCCCGGCCAAGGGCGTCCACCTGTCGGTGCGCGCCGAGCGCCTGCCGGCGAACGTGGCCGCGGTCTTTGCCGTGCCCGACGACCACCGGAGCATCTTCGTCGTGCCCTTCGAGGATGCGCCGTACACCTTCGTCGGTACGACCGACACCGCCTACGACGGCGACATCGACGACCCCCTCTGCGGACCGGACGACGTCGCCTATCTGCTGAAGGCGGTCAACGCCTCCACGGACTCGGACCTCACCGTCGAGGACGTCACCGGCGTCTGGGCGGGACTGCGCCCGCTGCTGGCGCCGCCCGCTGGCAAGACGCTCTCGCAACGCACGGCGGACCTCTCACGACGCCATCGCGTCATCGACACCGGTGACGGGGTCATCCACGTCACGGGCGGCAAGTGGACGACCTATCGACAGATGGCCCAGGACGCCGTCAACGCCGCCGGCCACTACGTCGGACGATCGCCCGTGCGGACCAAGCACCTCCGGTACCACGGCACCGGTCCGTGGCGTCCCACGACCGAGCTCGAAACCCACCTCTACCGTCGCTACGGACAGGACGCGCTGGTCATCCTGGCGATGATCAGTCACGACCCCACGATGGCCGACACGCCGATCGCCAACCAGCCCTACGTGCTCGCCGAATTCCGCTACAGCGCCCAGTTCGAGATGGCCCAGTCGCTCGTCGACCTGTTGACGCGGCGAACGCGCGCGCACCTGCACGACGCGCGCGCGGCGCTCGCCGCTGCACCCCGGATCGCCGCGGCCGTCGCCGCCGACTTCAACTGGAGCGACGACGAGACTCAGCGCCAGATCGCCGCGTACGCCGATCTCGTAGCGCGCGAGCTGAGCGCCGCTGGACTCACCGTCAGACCGGCGCCGTGACCCGTCCCACCCCTCCCGAGGCCTATCCGCCCGGGACCGTTGACGCAGCACCGCAGCCCGTCGACGACGAGGCGCTGCGCGCCTTCGCCGAGGTCGGCGTGCCCTTCAGCGTCGATCCTCACGAGCGGGCCGAGCACGGACGAGACTGGTGGCCCCTCTCCCTCGCGACGACCCACGACGGCGTCGTGCCCCACTGGCCCGGCGTGGTCGTCGCCCCGCGCTCCACGGCCGAAGTCCGAGACGCGATCCGCGTCGCAGCGCGACACGGGCTCGCCGTTACCGCCCAGGGCGGCCGGTCGGGCGTCCTGGGTGGCGCCGTGGCGCCCACCGGCGGTGTCGCCCTCGATCTCACGGGTCTCGACCGGATACTCGACCTCGATCTGGTATCGGGCACCGTCACACTCGAGGCCGGTGTCTTCGGCCCGGATCTCGAGCGCGCCATCAATGCCGAGGGCTTCACGGTCGGGCACTTTCCCCAGTCCTTCGAGCTCGCCACCGTCGGCGGCTGGCTCGCCAGCCGCGGGGCCGGCCAGTTCTCGAATCGGTACGGCAAGATCGAGGACATCGTGCGGGGGCTCACCGTGGTGCTCGCATCCGGGGACGTCGTCACCCTCGGGGGTCGCGGCCCCCGCCAGGCGGTCGGTCCGGACCTCGTCCAACTGTTCGTGGGGTCCGAAGGGTCCCTCGGCGTCATCACCGAAGCGACCCTCGTCATGCGGCCCCGGCCGACGTGCGAACGGCGGCTCGCCCTTCGGGTCGGGGACTTTGACACGGGCATGGCGCTGTGCCGGACGATCCTGCAACGCGACGCACACCCCGCGGTACTGCGCCTCTACGACGAGACCGAGTCGAGGCGGAACTTCGACGTCGACGGCTGCGCCCTCATCGTCCTGGACGAGGGCGAACCGATCATGGTGGAGGCCACCATGGCGGTCGTGCGTGAGGTCACGCGCGACGCCACGACCCTGGACGTCGGGGTAGTCGCGCGCTGGCTCGAGCACCGCAATGACGTCAGCGCCCTCGCGCCACTCTGGGCGTCGCACGTCGTCGTCGACACGATCGAGGTGGCTGGTCCATGGTCGACCCTGACCGCCGTGCGCGAGGCGGCGCTCGACGCCCTACGTTCGCTCGAGCCAACCATCGTCGCCTCGGTGCACCAGTCCCACGCCTACGTCGACGGCGCCTGCCTGTACTTCACGTTCGCCGGTCAGCCGCCGGGCGACCCGCGCGACTACTACCGCGCCGCCTGGGACGCCGCGACGAACGCCGTGCTCGACCATGGCGGCTCGTTGAGCCATCACCACGGCGTCGGAAGGAATCGCTCGCGCTTCGTACGCCGCGCCCTAGGCGATGGCTTTGACGTGCTACGTGACGTGAAGGACGCGCTGGACCCGACGGGCGTACTGAACCCCGGGGTGCTCGGACTCGGCGGTGAGCCGTGGTGAGCGCCCTCGCGATCGACGTCGGAAGCTCGTCGGTGCGCACGGCCCTGGTCTCCGACGCCGGCGTCGTGTCCCACGTCCACCAGCGGCGGCTCACGATCAGCTCGCCACAACCGGGCGAACTCGAGCTCGACGCCGCCGAAATCGGCCGGGCCGTGCTCGAACTGGCCGACCTGACCCTCGCCGACGGCGGACCGTGCGACGCGGTGGGCGTCACGAACCAGCGGGCCACGACCCTCGTCTTCGACCCGCTCACCGGTGCGCCGGTGGGTCCAACCCTCGGCTGGCAGGACCTTCGCACCGTACTCGACTGCCTCGTCCTGCAGGGCGAGGGTCTGCGCCTCGCGCCCAACCAGTCGGCCACCAAGGCGAAGTGGCTCGTCGCCAATGCTGCGCGCGACGCCCAGTCGCTGCGCTTCGCGACCATCGAGACGTGGATCGCCTGGCTGCTGAGCAGCGGTGCGAGCCACGTGACCGATCGCTCGAACGCCGCCATCACGGGCTTGGTGAACGTTGGCGTGGACCACTGGGATCCACGCGTCTTGGAACTGCTCGGACTCGACCCCGCGATGATGCCGCGAATCGTGGACACGATTGGTGATCACGGCACCGCGAGCGCACTGCGCGGCGCCCCGCCGATCACCGTTCTCGTCGGTGACCAGTCCGCGTCGATGTTCGGCCAATCCATCGTGCACTCAGGCGCCAAGATCACCTTTGGCACCGGCGCCATGCTCAACATGGTTCGTGGCTCGCAGGGACCCGCCGCCATGACCCCGTACGACTCGGGGTGCTTTCCGATCGTCGTGCGTAGCCAGCGTGGGGCGGTCACGTGGGGCCTTGAGGGAATCGTGCTGTCGGCCGGCTCGGCGCTCGACTGGGCGCGCGACGAGTTCGGCATCATCGACGACGTCGCCGCCAGCGCATCGGTCGCCCGCTCGGTCAGCGGAACTGACGGCGTCTGGTTCGTCCCCGCGCTCGCGGGTCTCGGCACGCCCTACTGGGACTTCGGGGCTCGCGGGGGCTTCTTCGGGCTGACACGGGGTTCCTCACGGGCCCACCTCGTGCGCGCCATCCTCGAGGGAGTCGCGCATCGCGGTGCCGATCTTGTTGACGCGGCCGAGCTCGAGACCCACACCACGATCGCCGAGATCCGCGTCGACGGCGGCATGACGGCGAACGAGTTCCTCGTCCAGCACCTCGCCGACGTCACGGGCCGACCGGTCGCCGTCTCGTCCGAGCGCGAAGCGACCACACGAGGAGCGGGTCTCATGGCGCTGGTCGGCGCGGGTTTCCTCTCGGTGGACGACGTTGAGTCGCTCTGGCTCCCCACGGCCACGGTGGACCCCCGCCTGGGCGACGACGAGCGCAACTCGGCACGTGCGCAGTGGCGCACGATGGTGGGACGGGCGGCCCAGACGATACCCGAGCTCAGCGCGGTGTCGTTCTAGGTCGCTGCAGCGTCGACGCACGGACGACGAACGGAACTCGCCGCGCCCTGAACGTGCGTGCCGTGCGCCGTGTGCCGCGAGCGGTGACTAGGACACCCAGGGGGCGAGTGCGACCGCTTCGGCCACGTCGGTCGGCGTTTCGAGCAACACCTTGGCGAGCATCAGCGCTCGCGGGCTGCTGAGTGCGACAACCCCGGTGACGACACCGTCGCGGTGGTAGAGGGCGAGCCAACGCCCGGCCTCGAGCGCACCATGGACCCGTAGCACCTGATCGTCCGGGTCCGGGTGTCCAAGCATCTGGATCTTCTTGCCGTACTGGTCCGACCAGAAGTATGGGACGAATGGCCCGTCGTGCGGCTCGCCGGCGAGCCACGCCCGCGCCAGCGTCGCGGCGTGGTCATTAGCGACCTGCCAGTGCTCCATGCGCGTCAGACCCGGGCCCGTCGGCCCCGACCACGCGAAGCGCGCTACGTCGCCGATGGCGGCGATTCCCGGCGCGGCTTGCATGGCGCGGTCGACCACGACGCCATTGTCGAGTACCAGTCCCGAGTCAACGAGCCAGTCCGCGTTGGGAACCGCGCCAACCCCGGCGATGACGACGGGCGCCACCACGTCGGGTGCCCCCTCGATGCGCAGCCGTAAGGCGTCGTCCTCGACGACCACGTCACTGATTTGCTGACTGCAGCGAAGCTCGACCCCGGCCGCCGCCGGGAGATCGACCAACCACGACGACACCTCCGCGCCGAGCGGGCCGAGGAGCGGCCGCGCGGCCCCTTCGAGGACGATCGCGCGGTAACCGCGTTTCGTGAGCGACGTCGCCACTTCGGCCCCGATGAATCCGCCCCCGATGATCGCCACCGTCGCACCCGGCGTGACGCGGGCCAGGTCCGCGTTGAGTCCGATCACGTCGTCGATAGTGCGCAACGCGTGCACCCGTTCGCCGGCCGAACTCGTGAAGCGCCTGGCGCGCGTACCCGTGGCGATCGCGATGTGGGTCGCGGCCACGCGTTCACCACCGGCGAGGTGGACCTCGTGCCGCTCGACGTCCAGTGCCGTTGCCGCTACGCCCAACCGCCAGGTCACGTCGTGTGGCGAATTGGGGTGCACGAGGGTCGTGTCGTCCACGTCCACGACGCCCGCGAGGACCTGCTTGGACAGCGGCGGTCGGTCGTAGGGCCGATGCTGCTCGTCGCCGATGACGGTCACCTCGCCCTCGTAGCCGTCACGGCGCAGCGCCTCGACCAGGCGCCACCCGGCGAGGCCGGCGCCGACCACCACGACGTGGCTCGAGGCGTCGAGCCTCGCTATCGGCTGAAGGTCGCCAGCCACTGCGCTGCGCTCATGGGCGCCAGAACGGCGTTGTCTTTTCGAACGGTGTCGAGCTGCGCCGTCGGCTCGTCGGCGTAGCGGTGCCCCGGGTAGAGCCACGTGGCACCGTCGAGCCCGGCAAGGCGACTCGTGAGGGTCCGGTACATCTCGGCGGGATCAGAGCCGGGCAGGTCGGTTCGCCCGCAGCCATCGAGGAAGAGGGTGTCGCCACTGATCAACCGGCCGTCGACGAGTGCGCACTGGCTGCCGGGCGTGTGCCCCGGCGTGTGCAGCACCGTAATGGCAATCGCGCCCACCGGGATCGAGTCGCCGGACGCGTGTTCGACCAGGCTGTCGCGCTCCACGCTCGTGCCCTTGGTCACCCACGGCGATTCCGTTGCCTGGACGTGAACGGGGACGTCGACGAGGCCGAGCAGCTCACTCGTACCCTCAATGTGGTGTCCGACAAGCGTCCCGCCCGCGTGGTCGGCGTGGTAGTGCGTCAAGACGACCCCTCGCAGGTTCATGCCGTCGCTCTCGAGCACCTGGAGTAGTTCGCTGGGCCGATAGGCCGGATCGAACAGCACGGCGTCGCCGGTCTCGCGGTCGCCCACCGCGTAGACGTAGTTGACCATCGCCGTCGCCACCGGGTCACCCACCGCGAAGTCCACGCCCGCGAGCAGCTGGCGGAAGTAGAGACGGTCAGTCACCCTGCTCGCCGACCCGTGCGATTCGTGGCGCCAGTTCCTCGACCTTGGACTTTGTCGCACTGAGCCGGGCCTCGAGCTCCTCGATGATCGCGGTGGCCCTCGCCAGCTTCTCGATCAAGTCGTCGACGGATACTTCGCCCTCGTCGAAGGACGCGACAATGGCGTTGAGTTCGCCCGCGGCCTCATTCCATCCTCCAACTGTCATTCGTCCTTCTCCTCTCGCGCCGTGATCGACGCAGCCAACTCGCCGTCACCGACTCGGATGGCGACACTCGCACCAACCGCCACGTCACGCACGCTACGCACGATCGAGCCGTCGGCCCTCGAGACTATCGACCACCCCTGGTCCAAGCGACGCTGCGGGTCGTAGGCGTGCAACAGGCGGTGGACCGTCTCGAGCCACCGCTCCGCCCGGTCGACGGTGTAGCGGACTGCCAAATCCACACGCTCGCGCGTGGCCACCAGGTGGCGCTGTTCGGCGCGCAATCGGTCGCGCACCGCGAAGATCATCGTCCGTCGACGCTCGCCGAGGAACTCCGTCGCCTCGTCCACGATCGAGTCCACCGCGCCAATCACCGTGCGGGCGGGTTCACTGACGTTGCGCCGGTGCCATTCGTCGACCACCGCGACGAGCTCTTCGCCCAGCTTCGTCGGCGTGATCGCGCTGGTGTGGGCGACCAGGTCCGCCACCGCTTCGTCGCCCGTGTGGCCGATTCCCGTGAATACGGGGGTGCGGGCCGTGGCGATGGCGCGCGCGACGCGCTCGTCGTCAAAGCACGCGAGGTCGCCCCGCGAACCGCCGCCGCGCACGATGCAGATCACGTCCATGCCCTCGTCGTCGAGTCGCTCAATCGCCGCCACGAGTTGGGCGGGCGCCGCTTCACCCTGCACGACGGCCGTGACCAGCGAGATCGCGAATGAATAAGGCGATCGGAGCAGTTGACCCGTGAAGTCGCTAAAGCCTTCGGTCTGGCGGCTGGCCACCAACCCCACGCGCAGCGGGACCGGTGACACCGGCCGCGAGCGGTTGGACTCGAGAAGTCCCTCGCTGCGCAACCGCGCAATGAGTTCCAGTCGTCGACGCGCGACGTCGCCCAAGAGACCGGCCACGTCGACCTCGGTCACGGTGAACCCGATGCGTCCCGACGGCGCGTAGAGGTCGACGTAGCCGAACAGGTTCACGACGGTGCCGGGCTTGAGTGTCACGCCGTCGTCACTCAGCCGTCGCTTGATGACGTTCCACTGCGTCGCCCAGCAGTGCGCGTTGAGCACGGGCCGCTTGGTATCGGACGACGAACCGGCGTCGACCAGGTCGACGTAGAGGTGGGACTTCTCGTAGACCTTGGCCACTTCGCCCCTGATCCACCGGGGGTGGCGGCGGCCGTAGGCCGATTCCAACTGTGCGGTCAGCAGCTGGTAGAAAGTCCCGACGTCAATGATGTCGCGTTCGTCGGGCGCTGCGTCGTCAGTCACGTGGCGAGGCTATCGCCCCGCTGTGTCGCGCAACGCGGTTGTCGGGCTGCGAGGACGTATGTCAAACTGGGGTCGGATGGTGAGACGACTGGGCGGCCGCGCCGGCGTAGCCGGTGAGGAAAGTCGGGGCTCCACGGGCAAGGTGCTCGCGAAACGTGAGTCACGGTGACGTGCAGGAAAGTGCCACAGAGAACAGACCGCCGCCTCCCGGGGAACGGGATGCGGTAAGGGTGAAACGGTGCGGTAAGAGCGCACCAGCGTCCCGAGCGATCGGGGCGGCTTGGTAAACCCCACCAGGAGCAAGATCAAAGCTGGGAGGCGCCCGGTGGTCTCGGCAACGAGACCCTCCCAAGGTAGATCGCTGAGATGGATGGCCGCCCACCCCTCTTCGGAGGGGGGACAGAACCCCGCTTACAGGTCGTCTCACCATCCGTGCCGCCCCGACCGCGGCCACGACGCGTGAACCGTAGGCTTTCGGGGTGACCGACTACTTGCGAGGCGACGAGATCGCCGCGTGCGTGCACCGCGTGGCACTCAGTCGCGGCGAGCCCTACGACTTCGATCGGCCGCGCACGGCACCCGAACACGAACGTCGCCGGCGCGACGCCGAGAAGCTTCGCCGCGCCGTCATCTCGGACCTCATCGAGTTGCACCCCGAGAGCGTGCTGGTCGACTCCTCGGCCGCCACGGTGGCGGCGATCGATGCGGGCGCCCCGCTGATCCTCAACCCTCGCCTGCCTGGAGACGGCGACGCGCTTCGCCGCGCGCACGTCCAGGTCCTCGTGCGCGTCGGACGAGTCGGCGTGCGCTACGCGTATTCGCCCGTGCTGATCAAGAACAATGAGCTCGTTGAGGGAGCGTCGACGCGACGAACGCTCGTGGGGTCGCTCGCTCGAATCAGCCCCGCCGACGCGACCTTCCGCGAGGGGGTCGGGGTTCGCTCCAACCCGTCGACCCTGCGCAATGGCCTCGCCCTCTCGCACGCCTTGCGCGTGCTCGAGACACTCGGGGTGGTCGACCCCGACGCCCGCGGCGCCGTCGTCGATCGTCACCGCGAGGTCTGGTGGTTCGACCTGGGCACCACGAACTATCCGCGCTTCAACCTGGCGGCCTACCAGCGCTACTACGACGAGCGCCTGACGGTCGTGCGCGCGCACGACCGCTGGCGGGCCGGCGAGGGTCCGTTCCCCACCGCGCCGTACTGGCACCGCGAGTGCCTCGACTGTCCCTACAGCGAGCCATGTGGCCGTCAGCTTCACGATCTCGACGACGTCTCGCTCACCCGATTCACCACGTTCGACCAGCAGCTCACCTTGCGCGAGCACGGCATCACGACCAGGCGGGCGCTGGCCCGACTCGACCCCGTCGCCGCCCAGCGGCGCTCGGGTCCCGCGAACGTCGACGACCGCCCCGAGGCGCACATCGCGCGTGTCATCAACCACCTCGACGAATTGATCTACCGAGCTCGGGCCCACGAGCGCGGTCCCTTGCGCATCGTTGACGCGGAGCACGTGGGGTCACCGACCGGCGACGTCGAGGTCGACATTGACACCGAGAGCTACGGCGATGCGACGTACCTGTGGGGCGCGCTCGTCACCACGAACCAGCCCGTCGAGGGCGTTCGCGACGGGTACGTCGCGTTCACCAATTGGGACGACCACGCCCCTGGCGCCGAAGCCCGGCTCTTCGCCGAGTTTTGGCGGTGGTTCGACGACCTTCGCCAGCGATGCCGCGCCGAGGGACGACGCCTCACGGCCTACTGTTTCTGGGCCCAGGCCGAGGACGGGGCGATGAACCGGGCGGTCGAGGATCCCCTGGCCGACGGCCCGACCCGCGCGGACCTCGATGAGTTCCGCCGCGCGACCCCGTCGAGTTGGATCGACCTGCACCACCTCGCCAAGACCCAGATCCAGACCGACGGGCCAATCGGACTGAAGGTCTTGGCCGGGCTCGCGGGCTTCAGTTGGCGCGACCCCAACCCCAGTGGCGAAGCGTCGATGCTGTGGTACGAGGTCGCGATGACCTCGGGTGAGGAGGCCGCAAGGTCTCGCGCCCGGCTGCTCGAGTACAACGAGGACGATTGCCGCGCGACCAGGGCGCTGCGGCACTGGCTGAACGGCCCGGCCCAGTCCCTCGCCCACCGCGACGACTTCGAGTGAGCGGCCCGCCGTCATTAGCATGAGGTCGTGGCCGAACATCCCGTGATCGACACGTTCGCGGGTCGGTCGCGAATGATTGGCGCGGCCGCGACGCTCGTCGGGTTCGCGGGAGCGCTGCTCAGTGCGTTCGGAGTGTCGAGCGTCGCACACGGCGCCATCACCCGAGGGGTGGTCCTCGTCGTCGTCGCGCTGCTCGCGCGCTGGCTCGTCGCCTCGAGTACCGATGCGTGGGCGACGTTCACCGCGCGGGTCATCCGCGACCGGTGGCGGCGCACCGTCATCGACCAACTCGTAGTACCGCGAGCCGAGGGCGAGCGGGGCCGTCGCGACCTCGGCCTCGCCATCGACAACGCCGCGGCGGGCCCGGCCCTCGTCGTGGTGGGGGC
>JAKAPH010000049.1 GCA_021807265.1 Actinomycetes bacterium
ACCGCGCGACTGGCGCTCGTCGGCGCGACGGTCGTGCTCGTCGACGACAACCCCGACGCGGGCGTGCTGGTGAGCGGTGACGGCGGCCTGGCGGCCCTCGCGGCGTGCGACGTCGTCATCAAGAGTCCTGGCATCGCGCGGCGCCGACCCGACGTGCTCGAACTCGAGGCGCGCGTGCCCGTGACCTCGGCGCTCAACCTCTGGCTGCTCGAGGCCGACCGCACCCGGGTCATCGGCGTCACGGGCACCAAGGGCAAGTCCACGACGACCGCCCTCATCGACTTCTTCCTCCACTGCCTCGGCGAGCGGTCCCAGCGCCTCGGCAACATCGGGCTGCCCCCCTATGACCCGTCGGTCGATGCGAGCACCGGATGGTCGGTCGTCGAGATATCGAGCTTCCAGTGCGCCGACGTGACGGTCGCACCCGGCGTGGTCGTCGTGACCTCGCTCGGCGCTGACCACCTCGACTGGCACGGATCCCTCGCCCAGTACCACGAGGACAAGCTGTCACTCACCCGCGCGGTCGGTGACCACGTCACCATCGTGCCCGACGCCCCCGAGCTGACCTCGCGACTCGAGGAGCTCGGCGGCGAGGTCGTCGTCGTGCCCACCGACGCGACGGGGCTTGCCAGCAGGCTGCACCTGCTCGGCGCGCACAACGACCACAACGTCGCGATCGCCCTCGAGGCGGTCGCGCGCGCGACCGGTCGGAGCGTTCGTGACGTGCTCGACGCCGTCACCGCCCGCGCCGGGGACTTCGAACCCCTGCCCGGGCGCCTGACCCTCGTCGGGATCGAACGCGCCGGCACACGCACGTGGCGCTTCGTCGACGACGGGCTCGCCACCGCCCCGTTACCGACGGTCGCCGCCCTCGAGGTGTTCGCCGAGGACCCCGTCGCCTTGATCGTCGGGGGCTTTGACCGGGGCGTCGACTACGGCCCGCTCGCTCGCGCGGTCAACGAGCGACGCCGGCCCACCACGCTCATCACGACGGGCGACGCGGGCGAACGCATCGGCGCGGCGATCGCGCGAATCGCGCCGCACGTCGCCCAGCACGCGGCGGCCGACCTTGACGACGCGCTCACCTACGCGGTCGGCTTCCTCGAGCGCGGCGGGGTCGTCCTGCTGTCGCCGGCGGCGCCCAGCTTCGATCACTATCGAAATTGGGAGGCCCGTTCGGCCGACTTCGCGCGCGCCGTGCGCACGCGAACTGGGAGCCTGGGAAGGGATTCGAACCCTTGACCTGCGCATTACGAATGCGCTGCTCTACCGACTGAGCTACCCAGGCGTAAGAAGCCACTTTATCCGATGGCGTCGGGGCCCAAAGACGTCACATGGAACTGAGCGACAGCATCAGGTCGTACAGCAGGAGGTTCTCGTCGAGCGGCGTCGACAGGCGCCGGTTCGCCTCCCCGAGCACCCCGATCGCGTCCATCGCCGCGCGGACCCGGTCCGAGGAGCGCACGCCCACCTCGTCCTCGAGCGCGTCGTGCAGGCGGTGCCGGTAGACCTCGGTCAGGACCCGGACCCCGAAGCGCAGCTCGTCGGTGCGAAAGCGCCGCTGCTCACGCTTGAAGGCCGCCTCGAGGTCGCGCCGGCTGCCCGTGCGCAGCCCGAGTTCGCGGGCCTCGGCGCTGCGGCGCGTCGCCTCGTCCTGCTGCAACGCGACGAGGGGGGCCACCGCCTCATCGAGCGCGCGCACGATCTCCTCGACGATGCGCGTCGCCCCGGCGGGCGACCCGTCGAAGCGATCGGGCACCGCCCGCCACTGCGCCGCGCGACGCACGAGCGCGTCGTCGCGCGCGAGGATCCGGGCGCGGCGGACGTCGCCGTTGGCCGCCGCGGCCGCGGCGCGCGCGGCCGGCTCGTCGACGCCGTCGGCCATCACGATCGCGGCGACGTCGTCGTCGGTGAGCGCGTTCAGGCGGATCTCGAGGCAGCGCGACACGATGGTGTCGAGCTCGGGCGGCGTCTCGTCGGCCGTCAACAAGAAGATGGTGCGCGGCGGCGGCTCCTCGAGGGTCTTGAGCAGCGCGGGCGCCGACGGCGCGGTGCCGGTCACGGTGAGCTGGACGTCTTCGAGGATGACGATCTGGTAGCCGTCGCCGAGCGGTCGGCGACGGCTGAGTCGCTCGGCGTCGCGCAGTTCGTCCACGCGCCACGAGAGGCCCGCGCGTTCGACGATCGTGACGTCGGTGTCGGCCCCCGAGAGCACGAGCCGGCAGGCCTCGCACTGCCCGCAGCCGTGCTCGGGGCACTGCAGCGCGGCGGCCATGGCGATCGCGGTGTCACGCAGGTTCGAGCCGTCGGGTCCGACCACGAGGTAGGCGTGCACGGGGTGGCGCACGTACTGGCGCAGCAGTTCGGCCGCCCGGGTCTGACCCACGAGGCGGTCAAAGACGTCAGGCACCGGGCCACACCTCGGCGAGCACCGCGTCCACCGCGTCCGACACGGCCGCGAAGTCGCCCGCGCCGTCGACCACGCGCCAGTGGGCGGGGTCGGCCGCGGCGAGCTCGAGGTAGCCCGCACGCACGCGCTCGTGGAACGCGACGTCGGCGGACTCGAAGCGATCGCGGTGGTCGCGCAGGCGCCGCTCGTTGGCGACCGCGACGGGAACGTCGAGCAGGATCGTCACGTCGGGCTGGCAGGTGCCGATCGCGAGCTCGGTCGCGGCACGCAGCAGCGCGAGGTCGACGCCCCGGCCGTAGCCCTGGTAGGCGATGGAGGACGCCCAGTACCGGTCGCTCACGACCGACTGGCCCGCGGCGAGCGCGGGCTCGATGACCGTCGCCGCGTGGTGCGAGCGGTCCGCGAGCATCAGCAGTGACTCGGTGACCGGGCTCATCGGCGCGCTGGCGTCGAGCAGCCACCGGCGAAGCTCGGCCCCCAGAGCCGTGTCACCGGGCTCGAACGTGAAGCGCGCGTCGTGGTCGTCGGCCACGCGCCGGGCCTGGGTGCTCTTGCCGCTCGCGTCGACACCCTCGAAGACGACGAAGCGCCCGCGGGTCATTCCCGGTCGCTTCGCACGCGTGCCGCGAGCGCGGTGTTGGCGGCCGAGCCACGGCTGGTGGCCGCGCGCTTCTCGGCGCCGGTCGCCTTCTTCGCGGTCGTCTTCTTCGCGATCGTCTTCTTCGCGGTCGTCTTCTTCGCCGCCTTCTTCGCCGGTGCCTTTTTCGCCGCAGTCTTCTTCGCTGGGGCGCGGCGCGTCGAGGGCTCGGCATTGCGCCGCTCCGCCAGCAACTCGCTGGCGCGGTCCAGGGTGATCGTCTCGGGCGTGTCGCCCAGGCGCAGCGTGGCGTTGGACTCGCCGTCGGTCACGTAGAGGCCGAAGCGGCCCGTGCGCACCACGATCATGCGCTTGGTCACCGGGTCCTCGCCGAGCTCGCGCAGCGGGCCCGCCGCGGCGCGCCGGCCCCGCGCCTTGGGCTGGGCGAGCAGCGCCAGCGCCCCGGGCAGGTCGACGCTGAAGATCTCGTCCTCGCTCGCCATCGAGCGCGTCTCCTTGCCCCACGTGAGGTACGGGCCGTAGCGGCCGTTCTGGGCGAGGATGGGTTCGCCGTCCTCGGGGTGGCGACCCACCTCGCGCGGCAGCGCGAGCAGACGCTTCGCGTCCTCGAGGGTCATCGTCTCGGGCGACATGGTCGAGAAGAGCGAGGCCGTCTTGGGCTTGTTCTTCGGGTCGGTCATCTCGCCGACCTGCACGTAGGGCCCGAAGCGGCCGGCCTTCAAGAGGATCGGCAGGCCCGTCGCCTCGTCGACGCCGAGGGTGCGGTCGTTGCTCGGCGCCGCGAGCAGTTCGAGGGCCCGCCCGACGGTGAGCGAGTCGGGCTCGGTGGCCTCGGGGATCGAGACGCGGTCCTCGGCGTGGGTGAGGTAGGGCCCGTATCGACCCGAGCGCACCGACACCGGCTGGCCGTCGGGCGCGATGCCGAGGGGCAGCGAGTTGATCGCCGCGAAGTCGAACTCGGGGGTCTCGTGGGTCATGCGGTGCAGCCCGACGCGCGCGAAGTCGGTCGCGGCCGACGGGTCGCCGTAGTAGAAGCGGTGCAGCCACGGCTCGAGCTCCTGGCGGCCCTCGGCGATCTCGTCGAGTTGGTCCTCCATCGCCGCGGTGAACTGGTAGTCGACCAGGTCGGCGAAGTAGGTCTCGAGCAGGTTCACCACCGCGAAGGCGCGGAAGGCCGGCACGAGCGACTTGCCCTTCTTCCACACGTAGCCGCGGCGGTCGATCGTCTTCATCACCGAGGCGTAGGTCGACGGGCGACCGATGCCGAGGTCTTCGAGTTTCTTGATGAGCGTCGCCTCGGAGTAACGGTCGGGCGGCTGGGTCTCGTGGCCCTTGGCGGTGGCGTCGTCGATCGCCACGTCCTCGCCCTGGGCGAGCGGCGGCAGCAGACGCTCCTGGTCCGCGAGCTCGGCCTCGGGGTCGTCGGTCCCCTCGACGTAGGCCCGGCGAAAGCCCGGGAACTCGATGCGCAGCCCGCTCGCGCCCAGCCCCACCGCGACGGGTCCGTCGAAGCCGGCGACGCCCTCGAGGGTCGCGGCGAAGCGGACCTTCTGCTGGGTGAGGCGCGCGTCGACCATCTGCGAGGCGATCGTGCGCTTCCAGATGAGGTCGTAGACGGCGAGCTCGTCGCCGCCGAGCTGGCTCTGGGCCTCCTCGAGCGAGCGGAAGGTCTCGCCGGCCGGCCGGATCGCCTCGTGCGCCTCCTGGGCGTTCTTCACCTTGCGGTCGTAGCGGCGCGGCTGGTCGGCGACGTAGTCGTCGCCGTAGCGCGAGGCGGCGAGGCGTCGCGCGGCGGTGATCGCCTCGTCCGAAAGCGTCGTCGAGTCGGTGCGCATGTAGGTGATCCACCCCTGCTCGTAGAGCCGCTGGGCGGCGCGCATCGTTCGCTCGGGGTCAAAGCGCAACTTGCGGCTGGCCTCGATCTGCAGCGAGGACGTCATGAAAGGCGGCTGGGGGCGCTGGGTGCGCGGAGTGGCGGTGATCGACTCGACGCGTGCCGACACCGTGGGCAGCCGGTCCGCGATCGACTCGGCCGTCGCCGCGTCGATGGCGGCGACGCCGGCGGTCTCGTCGAGCCGGCCCGAGGCGTCAAAATGCTTGCCGGTCGCGAGGCTCGCGCCGTCGAGGGTCTCGAGGGTCGCCTCGAGCGTGCCCGACGCCCCGACGAGGGTCGCGACGACGTCGAACCACGACGCCGAGGTGAACGCCATTCGCTCGCGCTCGCGCTCACAGACGAGCCGGATCGCCACGGACTGCACCCGGCCCGCCGAGCGGGCCTTGTCGACCGCGCGCCACAGGACCGGCGACACCTCGTAGCCGACCAGCCGGTCGAGGAAGCGGCGACCCTCCTGGGCGTCGACGAGTCGCAGGTCCAGGTCGCGGGTCTCGCGCACCGCCCGCTCGATGGCCGTGGGCGTGATCTCGTGAAAGACCATCCGCTTGACCGGGACCTTGGGCTTGAGGACTTCCTCGAGGTGCCAGGCGATCGCCTCGCCCTCGCGGTCTTCGTCGGTGGCGAGGTAGAGCTCGTCGACCTGCTTCAGGGCGGCGCGCAGTTCGGCCACGACCTTGGTCCGGTCCGAGCTGACCACGTAGACGGGCTTGAAGTGGTCGTCCACGTTGATCCCCAGGCGAGCCCACTTCTCGCCCTTGACCGAGGCGGGGATCTCGGCGGCGCTCTGGGGGAGGTCGCGCACGTGCCCGACCGACGGCTTGACGATGTAGTCGGGCCCGAGCATGCCCTGGATGCGCGTGGCCTTGGCCACCGACTCCACTATCACTAAGGCTCGCGCCATCATCACCTCACTACCTTCGCCGCCCTCGGCGTCGCCGCCCTACAAACTAGACAGACCACCGCCCCGGGCGGACCAGGCACCGCGGGTCGCGGCGCCCAATCCCAGTTCCCGACCAGTTTTAGACCCTCGCGGGCCTACTCCTCGTTCGCCGGGGCGGCGACGATCTCGTACTGCGGGTTCAAGATAACGGCCTCGCGGCGAAGCGACGTGATGGTGCCGCGCACGAGCAGCCGGGTGCCGCGCTCGATGCCCGGGACGTTCGAGCGGCCCTGGAAGACCAGGGTCACCGATCCCGAGTTGTCGGCGATCACGCAGCGCAGCTCGTGCACGCCGCCCTCGTGGTTGATCGTCATGGCCCGCACGCGCCCGGCGATCTCGGCGAACTGGCGCTGGCGCAGGCCCCCGATCGGGAAGGCGCCGCCGGAGCGCTCGGCCAGCTTGACGTCGGCCTCGAGGTGGGCGTCCTCGCGCACGCCCCCGCGCACTACCTCGTCGCTCATGGTGGGCTCATCGGCCTGGCCCTCGACCACGCGCGGGCGGCCCATGCGGTACGGGATGATGGTCGCCGCGGTGCGCGGGATGTGCATCACCGCGCCGGCGATCGAGTCGGCGGTCCGGTCGTGCAAGAGCCGCTGGAAACGCGACGAGAAGCCCCGGCGCGGCAGGATCACCATGCAGAAGACGTCGGGGTCGCGCACGACGTCGGCCACCAATTCGAGCGCCGCGCGATCCACGCGCCGGTCCTCGCACTCGACGATCTCCAGGGCGATCCCCGCCGAGGTGGTGTTCGCCGCCCCCCAGGCCTGCTCGAGACGCTTGGTGACCATCGGGTCGATGTCGAAGTGCACGGCGCGGATGGAATAGGGGTTGAGCGTCGTGACGTACTGCAGGGCGCGCTCGGTCACGAGGTCGTAGTTGTCGATGAAGACGATGACCCGGTTCATGCGGATGCTCGCGAGCCCGCGGGCCCGGCTCGCGTTGAAGGCCGCGTCCTCGCGCACGTACTGGCGGTTGAAGCGGATCAGGCCGTAGTACATGATCGGCCCGACCAGCACGATGATCCATGCGCCCTCGGTGAACTTGGCGAGCACGAAGACGAGCACGACGATCCCGGTCACCGTGGCCGAGGTCGCGTTCACCACGACGCCGAAGCGCCACTTGTTCTGGCGCTCGCGCAGGTGCCGGGCGACCATGCCCGCGCCCGCGAGGGTGAAGCCCGTGAAGACGCCGATCGCGTAGAGCGAGATCAGGCCGTTGACCTGGGCGCGAAAGACGATGATCAGGGTGAGCGACACGACGCCGAGCACGATGATGCCGTTGGAGAAGGCGAGCCGGTGGCCGCGCTTGGTGAGCTGGCGGGGTAGGTACTGGTCGGTCGCGACGTAGTTGGCGAGGAACGGGAAGCCGTTAAAGGACGTGTTGCCACCGGTGTAGAGGATCAGCAGCGTCGAGAACTGCACCAGGAGGAAGATCACGTGGCCCATGCCGTGCAGGCCGAAGACCGCCTGGACCTCCTGGCTGACCACGGTCGGGGTGCCCGTCGCGAAGGGCAGCGCGTGGGTCCAGGCGGCGAGCAGGGTCGTGCCGAGCAGCAAGAAGGCGAGCACCGACGCCATGACGACGAGGGTCTGGCGGGCGTGCAGCGACTCGGGGCGCCGGAAGCTCGCGACGCCGTTGGAGATGGCCTCGAGGCCGGTGAGCGACGAGCCGCCGTTGGCGTAGGCGCGCAGCAGCGTGAGGAAGGCGACCCCGTAGAGCAGGCCGCTGCCGGGGTGGCCGAGCTGCTGCTTGACGAGCAGGTGCGTGGCGGGCTGGACCACGTGGTGCAGCGTGCCCTCGAACTTTTTCACGTACCCCACGACGATCGTGACGCCGAGCATGAGGATGAAGAAATACGTCGGGAAGGCGAAGTAGCTGCCCGCCTCGCGCAGGCCGCGCAGGTTGCCGTAGATGAGGATCACCACGACGCCCACGGTGATCGGCACCGTGTAGTACGTGAGGCTCGGGAAGGCGCTCGTCAACGCGGCGGTGCCGGCCGAGCACTGCACGGCCACGGTGACGATGTAGTCGATGAGCAGTGCCACCGCGGCGATCTGGGCGACCTTGGGACCGAAGTTGTCACGCGCCACGACGTAGGAGCCGCCGGCGGTCGTGTAGTACTTGATGACGTCGAGGTAGGACGTCGTGACGAAGAAGAGCACGCCGATGATCACGAACATGATCGGCACGACGAGCGCGAAGGCCGCGAGCCCGATGTAGGGCGTCAGCTGGGTCAGGATCTCCTCGGTGCCGTACGCCGACGACGAGATGCAGTCGGGCGCGAGCACGCCCAGTGCGATGGTGCGGCGCAGGCGTTCACCGCCCAGCTGCTCGGTGACGTACGGCCGGCCGAGCAGGATCCGCTTGAGCCGGTAACCCAGCGTTTCGGGGTAGACGGTCGAGACGTTGGCGTGCGAGGTCAACACCGGGGTGTTGCTCGTTATCTGCTTATCGGCCTCCGACACCATGAGTACACTAAGCGACGCCGGTCGCCGACGCCTGGTTGGTTGCGCCCCACGGGCGAAATGTGGTCTGATGACCTGGTGCATATCGTGGTGGTCGGGTGCGGCCGTGTCGGGTCGGAATTGGCCATGCAGCTCTCTGAGGACGGGCACTCGGTCGTCATCATCGACAAGAACCGCGACTCCTTCCGCCGACTGACCCGCTACCACGGCAAGACGCTCCTCGGGTCGGGCTTTGACCGCGACATCCTGTTCAAGGCCGAGGCCGGCCACGCCGACGCCCTGGCGGCCGTGACGAGCGGGGACAACACGAACATCCTCTGCGCGCGCATCGCGCGCGACACCTACCGGATCAAGAACGTCGTCGCGCGCATCTACGACCCCCAGCGCGCCGAGATCTACATGAAGCTAGGCATCCCAACGGTCGCCACGTCGCTCTGGACGACCCAGCAGGTAAAGCGCTGGATGATGCCGTCAGACGACTCGATCGAGTGGACCGATGGTGCCGGTACCCTGCACCTGGTCGAGCGGATCGTGCCCGACGTGCTCGCCGGACGGCCGTTGACGCACTTCAACCTCGGCGAGAGCGTGCGCGTCGTCGGCCTGATCCGCGGCGGCGTCGGGCGCGTGGCCATCGAGGGCCTCTTCGCCCAGGAGGACGACATGCTGGAATTCCTCGTCACCCCCCAGGGGCTCGACGAACTGACGGCGATGCTCCAGGGGGCTTCGTGAGGGTCGTCATCGCCGGGGGCGGATCGGTCGGCACTGCGATCGCGCTCGACCTGCTCGACCGGCACCACGACGTGACCCTGCTCGAGCAGGTGACCGCCACCGCCGAGAAGCTCAAGGCGACCCTGCACGGCGTCAACGTCATGGCGGCCGACGCCTGCGAGTACGCCTGCCTCGTCTCGGCCGACCTGCGCGACGCCGACGTCGTCATCGCCGCGACCGGCGACGACGAGGACAACCTGGTCGTCAGCTGGCTCTCCAAGCAGGAGTTCGGCGTGCCGCGGGTGATCGCGCGCATCAACAACTCGCGCAACGAGTGGCTCTTCAACGAGAGCTGGGGCGTGGACGTCTCGGTCTCCACGCCCGCCCTGATCACGTCGCTCGTCGACGAGGCGGTCGAGGTCGGCTCGATCATCAAGCTGCTCGACCTCGCCAACGGCAAGATGAAGCTCATCGAGGTCACCCTGGCCGCGAGCGCGCCGGCCGTGGCCAACGAGCTGACCCTCGACGAGCTGCGCCTGAACGACGCCGTGCGCGTGGTGACCGTGGTGCGCCGCGAGCAGCCGCTGACGCCGACGCCGTCCATGCGATTCCTCGAGCACGACCACGTGATCTTGATGGCGCGCGAAGACGCGACCCACGACTGCGCCGACGCCTTCATCGGCTGAGCCGCCCGGTTCGGCGAGGGTCCGGGGCCTAGCATGAAGCCGTGCGGGCTGCGTTCTTTGACCTCGACAAGACGGTGATCGCCAAATCATCGATCGTCGCGCTGGGCCCCGAGTTCCACGCCCGGGGCCTCTTGCACCGGCGCACCATGATTCGCGCCGCGGTCACCCAGATCCTCTTCCTGCGATTCGGCGCTGACGAGGACAAACTCGCCAAGATCCGCAAATCCGTGCTGCGCGTCACCAAGGGCTGGGACCGCGACGAAGTCCACGAGCTCGTCGCGAGCACGATCACCGAGGTGATCGAGCCCCTGGTCTACGCCGAGGCCAAGGCCCTCATCGAGCACCACCTCGGCCAGGGCGACGAGGTCTGGCTCGTGAGCATGGCGCCCACCGAGATCGTCGAGCCCTTCGCCGAGCTGCTCGGCATCACCGGGGCCATCGCCTCGCGCGCGACGATCGACGAGAACGGCAAGTTCACCGGCGAGATGGACTTCCTCGCCCAGGGCGAGAGCAAGGCCCTCGCCATCAAGGAGTTGGCCGAGCGCCGGGGCATCGACCTCGCGGTCTCCTACGCCTACTCCGACTCTGAGACCGACGCGCCGATGCTCCAGTCGGTGGGCCACGCCTACGCGGTGAACCCCGACAAGCAGTTGGCGCGGCTCGCCCACGACAACCAGTGGCCGATCCTCAGCTTCACCCACCCGGTGCGCGTGCACGACGGCGCGAAGTCGCGCACGCCCTACTTCATCAGCGCGATCGTCATCGGGGCGGCGGCCGTCCTTGGGCAGTCCCGAATCCGGCGGCGCTAGTCCTAGAGCGTCAGCAGGTCGCGCGCGCCGGTGTCGGACGAGGGGTGGCGCAGCTTGCTCATCGCCCGGGCCTCGATCTGACGGATCCGCTCGCGGGTCAGGTTCATCTCGGCGCCCACGTCCTCAAGGGTGCGGATCTCGCCGGCCCCGTCGAGTCCGAAGCGCATCCGCAGGATCTTCTGCTCGCGCTCGTCGAGGGGCTGGAGCAGCTTCTCGATCGCCGCGGGCATCATCTTCACGGCCGCCACGTCAAAGGGCGATTCGGCCGAGCGGTCCTCGACGACGTCGCCGAGCTCGGCGTCGCCGTCCTCGCGCAGCGGCTCGGACAGCGAGATCGGCTCGGAGCGGAAGCGCAGCGCCTCGATCAGCTTGTCCTCGGGCATCTCGCACTCGTCGCAGAGTTCCTTGATGGTCGGCGGGCGGCCGAACTTGAGCTCGAGGCGCGACTGGGCCTTCTGGACGCGCGCGAGAGTGTCCC
>JAKAPH010000050.1 GCA_021807265.1 Actinomycetes bacterium
CGCCAGGTCGACGCCGAATGGCTTCTCGAGGATTACCCGCGCGTTGTGGCGTAGGTCCGATCCGCCCAGCATGGTGACCAGACCCAGCACCGCGTCGGGCGGGACGGCGAGGTGAAAGAGGCGGCTGACGTCGCCCCCGATGGCCGCCTCGGCGTCCTCGACCGCACCGAGGAGCGCGGCGCCGTCCTCGGCTGAGGACTCGACGAAGGTGAGCGAGGCGACGAAGGCGTCCCACACGTCACCGTCGGGTGCGAGTTCGCCGAACTCGTCGACCGATTCGCGCGCCAGTGTTCGGAAGTCGTCGTTCGAGAGCGCGAAGGCCGCCGGGGCCGTGCCGATGATCCGGTAGTCCTTGGGCAGGAGTCCCGCCAGTGCGAGGTGGAACAGCCCCGGGATGACCTTGCGCCGCGCGAGGTCACCGCTCGCGCCAAAGAGCACGATGACGTGGCTCCCGGGAATCTCGACGTCCGTTTCGATGGGGTGAGTAGTCATTGGACTCGCCAATCGGCGCGCGGTGATGGTGTCAGCGGTGCCGGGGTCATCGTCACCCGTGCTTCTCGGCGTGCCCGCCGAACTCCGAGCGCATGGCCGAGAGCACCCGGGCGGCGAAGCGTCCGCGCTCGCGTGACTCGTAACGCTGCCACAGGGCGGCGCTGATGACCGGCGCGGGCACCGATTCGTCGATCGCAGCCTGTATCGTCCAGCGGCCCTCGCCCGAATCGGAGACCCGGCCGCTGAACTCGGCGAGTTCCGGTGAGTCGGCGAGGGCGCTGGCGGTGAGGTCCATCAGCCACGAGCTGATGACGGACCCGTGTCGCCAGAGTTCGGCGACCTGGGCGACGTCGAAGTCGTAGGCGTAGTACTCGGGGTGGCGCATGGGCGTGGTCTCCGCGTCGGCCGCCACGTCGACGGTGCCGGCGTTGGCGTGCTTGAGGATGCTCAGCCCCTCGGCGATCGCAGCCATCATGCCGTACTCGATGCCGTTGTGCACCATCTTGACGAAGTGGCCGGCGCCGTTCGGCCCGCAGTGCAGGTAGCCGCTGGCCGCGGTACTGCCTCGTCCCGCGCGCGACGCGGTGGGTGCCACGCCGTCCCCGCCGGGACTGATCGAGCGAAAGATCGGGTCGAGTCGGGCGACGGTCGCCACTTCGCCCCCGATCATCAGGCTGTAGCCCCGCTCGAGGCCCCACACGCCACCGCTCGTGCCACAGTCGACGTAGTGGATGCCGTGGGTGGCGAGATCCTTGGCGCGCGCGATGTCGTCCTGGTAGAAGGAGTTGCCACCGTCGATCACGACGTCGCCCGGCTCGAGGTGCTCGAGCAACTGGTCCAGCGTTGCCCCGGTGATCGCCGCGGGCAGCATCAGCCAGATCGATCGCGGTGCTTCGAGCTTGGCGGCGAGGTCGGCGAGTGACGCGGCGCCCGTGACGGACTCGCCCTCGAGTGCCGCGATGGCGTCGGGGCTCACGTCATAGACCACGCAGCGGTGGCCGTCTCGGGTCAGGCGTCGGACGATGTTCGCGCCCATCCGGCCGAGCCCGACCATGCCCAGTTGCATCGGCGAGTGCGTGGTCATGATGAACCCCTTCCGTTGAGCGTTCGGTAGTGCTCGATCAGGGCGTTGGTCGACGAGTCGTGACCAAGCGTCGGTGCGTCGGCGCCGAGCTCGGGAACGATCGCACTGGCGAGGGACTTGCCGAGCTCGACGCCCCACTGGTCGAAGGAGTCGATGCCCCAGATCACGCCCTGGGTGAAGACGACGTGCTCGTAGAGCGCGATGAGCGAACCGAGCAATCGCGGCGTGAGCACGTCGGCGAGCAGGACGTTGCTCGGCCGGTTCCCCGCCATGACGCGGTGCGCGACTGCGTTTTCCGGGCCGCCGTCGCGACGGACCTCGGCCTCGGACCGACCGAAGGCGAGCGCCTCGGCCTGGGCGAAGACGTTCGCGCTCAGCACGTCGTGGTGGTCGGCGAGCGGGTTCAGGCTTCGGGCGAAGCCGATGATGTCGACGGGGATGATCGACGTGCCCTGATGGATCAGCTGGTAGAAGCTGTGCTGACCATTGGTGCCCGGCTCACCCCAGTACACCGGTCCGGTCTCGTAGTCGACCTCGGTGCCGTCGAGGGTCACGTGCTTGCCGTTGGACTCCATGGTGAGCTGTTGGAGGTACGCCGGCAGTCGCTTCAGGTACTGCTCGTAGGGCAAGACGGCGACGGTGGCGCACCCGAGGAAGTTACGGTTCCACACGCCGAGCAGACCCATGAGCACGGGGAGGTTCTCGCCGAAGGGCGCGAGGCGAAAGTGCTCGTCCATCGCGTGAAAGCCCGCGAGGAGCTCGGCGTAGGCGTCGGGGCCGATCGCGAGCATCGTCGAGAGCCCGATGGCCGAGGTCATCGAGTAGCGCCCGCCGACCCAGTCCCAGAACTCGAACATGTTCGCAGTGTCGATGCCAAAGGCGGCGACCCGCTCGGCGTTGGTCGACACGGCGACGAAGTGCTTGGCGACGGCTGCGTCGTCGCCGAGTTGCGCCACGAGCCAGGCCCGGGCGGAGTGGGCGTTGGTGAGGGTCTCGACGGTCGAAAAGGTCTTGGAGGAGACGATGAAAAGCGTCTCGGCGGCGTCGAGGTCGCGAATCGCTTCGACGAGATCGTCGCTGTCGACGTTCGAGACGAAGCGGAACGTCATGTCGCGACGGCTGTAGAAGCGAAGCGCCTCGTAGGCGAGCACCGGGCCGAGGTCCGAACCGCCGATGCCGATGTTGACGACGTTCTTGATTGGCTTGCCGGTCACGCCCCGCCAATCGCCCGATCGAACGCGCGCCGCGAAGTCGGCCATGCGATCGAGCACCCCGTGGACTTCGCCGACCACGTCCACGCCGTCGACGACGAGCGTCGCGTTGCGCGGCAGTCGCAGCGCGACGTGCAAGACGGCGCGATTCTCCGAGACGTTGACGCGCTCGCCGTGGAACATCGCGTCGCGCCGCCCGGCGAGGTCGGACTGCTCCGCGAGCGCGAACAGCAGGTCCATTGTCTCGTCGGTGACCCGATTCTTGGAGTAGTCCAGGTAGATCCCCGCCGCCTGCGCGCGAAGGCGCCGACCGCGATCAGGGTCGCGATCGAAAAGCTCGCGCAGGTGGAGCCGACCGATGGCGCCGACGTGGGCTTCGAGCGCTCGCCAGGCTGGTCGCTGTCCTAGTGGGGCTGGCGTCACGATGGTCCCTTCATCGTCGAGTTCCGGGGTCACCCCTCGACAGTAGGTTGCGCCGCGCGGTCCCGTGCGGCCACGGGCCGGGCGTTGGCCCTGAGGCGGGCTGTCAGTACTGCTTAGGGGCTAGTCGTGCGCGCCGGCAGCACGGTGATCGCCCGACCAGCGAAGGGTCCGACGTCGGTATCGAGTGACCAGCCGAACTTCGCGAGTGAGGACCGGGCCGAGTACGGAATCGTCAATTCCATCGCGAAACGCTCCGTATCGTGGGGTGACACGGGTGTTGCTTGGGCGCAGTTGAGTGCGTACGTGTGCGCTTCGGGCCGGGTTCCGTTGACGTCGGGCGCGAGGAAGATGAATTCGGTGAAATTCGGACACGGCGTGAAGTGCACGGCTGTCTTCGTCGGATTGCGCAGCGTGACCACGTAGTGCATGGTCGTTCCCGCGCGCAGGGAGCGGGGCAGGGTGACGGTGGCAAGGAGCACCCCAACGCTGCCCGGTGGCGCCACAGTGACACCACTCGTCGGCGGCCAGACGCCGAGGTGGCTCTCCTCGAGGCCGCAGGCGACGTCCAGGTCGAGGTGGTTGACGCCAACGGTACCGCGGCGATTGGCGAAGACGACGCGTATGGCGTGGTACGTGAAGGCGCGTTCATTGGCGAGGATCTGTGCTTCTGAGGGCGAGTTCAACGCGTTGCAACTCACCGACGTACCCAGCAGCAGGAGTCCGCTGCGACCCGTCGCGACGTTGGCGGCATTCAGGTCACCGAAGTACGTGCCGGTCTTTCGAACCTGCAGCGGCCGCCAGCCCTGCGTCGCTGACAGTCCCTCGAGGTTCGGGTAGCCGCTCAGTCGACAGAGGGGACCCGTGTTGGTGAGGACGATGGTCGTCAGATCGTTGCCGAGGCCCACACCGCCGCGGCCCACCCGAGCGCGAAACTGGCTCGCGCGACACGCCGGGGCAGCGGGCAACGTCGTCGTGCTCGGGACCGTCGTGGTCGTCGGCGAGGCGGAGAGCGCAGCCCATGGAACCACGCCGCCCGGCGACGTAGTGCCGCACGAGCTCAGGGCCACTGCCGCGACGCCGATCACGACCACATGGACAAGCCGATCGGCCCTCATAGGCGAATCCTAGGGAGATCCGGGATTCGGCGGTCGCCGGCTTTCGTACCGATGCCCGCTGCACGGGGAGGGCAATCGCGCGTGACGCGCTGCGGTGAGTGGCCCCTTATGAAGTGATCGCACGCTGCCCGCGTGCGATGGGTAGCGGCCCACGGGCCGATGGGCTCACCGGCATAGTGCGACTATCGATACGCGCTGCGACGTGGCGGTCGCGTCGTCACGACGCGGCGGCGTCGGCGGCGTCGGCAAATGCGGCTATCGAGGTGAACGTCCACGTGGGCGTGACGGGCGCCGGCGGGGCAGGTGTCGCGCCCCAGCCGGGTGTGTCGTGTCGCCGGTTGATCCACACCGTTTGGAGCCCCATGGCCTGGGCGGGAACGTGATCGTGAAAGAGGCTCTGGGCCACGTGGAGCAACTTGCCCGTACCGATGCTGAGCCGTTGGCGCTCGTTCTCGAGTGCCTCGAAGTTTCGTGGCGATGGCTTGTAGGAGCCAATGTCCTCGGCCGTGATCACGCTCGTGAAGGTCACGCCCAGTCGTTCGTTCGACTTCGCGAACGACTGGTGATCGATGTTCGAGAGGATGATGAGTTGATAGCGCGTCGCGAGCCGGGCGAGCGCCTCGGTAGAGTCGCTGAACGCGGGCCAGTCGGGTACCGAGTTCGCAAGCGACCCGGCCTCGTCGTCGCTCACGGGGACGCCAAGCTGTTTGCCCAGGCTTCGCATCGCACGGGCGAGAATGGCGGGGTAGAGGTCGCTGGGGAAGTCCACCTCGGCAGTCGCTTCGTGGCTGGCGTATGCGCCTAGTAATTCCTCGTCGGTCACGTCGAGGCCGTGGTCGTCAGCCCAGGGGCGCAGCACCGCGGTGAGGCCCGTCTCCCAGTCGATCAGGGTGCCGTAGCAATCAAAGCTGAGGGCGTCAAAGTCATTGAGGTTCATGGTCGGTCCCCGCCGTCAACGTTCGTTGTGACCGGTCTCGGCTCACGCAAGCAACGTAATAGAGCAACGTGGAAACTATCGCGTTACCGCAATCACACAAGGGTTAGTCGTGACGATGGTTCACTCTCGCCGGCCGCGCTAACCAAAGGTCCGTTCGAGCCATTCGTGCCAGGACGATGCAACTGCCGCGCCATCCACCGCTGCACCAAACGCATGAATTGCCATGCCGACGGGCTGTCCAAACGCGTTGCGCCCAAAGAACCGCACGAGCGACGACGAGGTTCGAATGCCGAGGAAGTTCGCCGTGAGATAGTCGACGACCCCGTCGAGGTCCGCCACACCGTGAAGTGCGAGATGCACCTCGTTTCCAACTCCGACGTCCGGTCCTATGTCAAGAGCCCGTTTCAAGTGTTCGAAGGCCCCCGGCGAGGCCGAACTGGCAGGACCCTGAATGCCGCCCGATACGTCCCCGACGAACGTCACCGGCTGCCCGTTGAAGAATTCGAGGTACTGACCCAGGGTGTGCAGGTAGAAGTCCGTGTGCTGTTGGACTGCGTCGTTCTGAGTGTCCCAATCGTCTACGAAGATGCCAGTGTGGACGTAATGCAGTCGGGACGAACCATGATGATTGTCGATGTTGTAATCCAGGGCGTTGAACCAGTTGCCTTGCTGCATGCGTATGGCTAAGTGATGCGGAGGATCCCAGCTAGTCGTTCCTTCACCAAGCGGGGGGATGGGCATGGGGAAGAGCCATGCCGCGAGACCGTCGGTAGTCGCCACTGCCTGCCAGACGTCGTCGGGACTTGCTGGGAGGTCGATTGCGCGCTCGCACTTGAATTCCGGGGGCAACTCACACACTCCTTCATCGATCCATGCTTGGATCACAGATCTGAGTTGGCCAACTAATCGATTGGCTTTTCTCGAAGATGCAGTCTGACCCTACTTCAGGGCGTATCCTTCTGAGGCAATTTTCGGTCGCTGGCATTTTCGTCCGTGCGGGCGCGTGTGGCCCTCAATGGGACCATTTGAACCTTCGAACGGTGCCATATCGATTCGGCGATCGCTTATAGGTGCTGACAGACCTCCGCGAGGCTCTCACCCTCCTGTCGCAACTCGTCATCGTCGGTGCTGGTTGGCTCGCTTCCAACCCCAACGGGTCATTTTCGCACCGCTTCGCAGCGATATGTAGCGAATATGAAGCGAATGTCATTGGATCATGACTCCAGTCGGTTCGCCACCCACTCGCTAGTGATGCGGCAACGCGGCGCTGGTCATGTTGGCGTCGTGAAGCAACTTCAGATCAAAAGCCAAGAACACTCTCAGCCGAAGCCCTTGCGTCACAAGAATCTGGGAATTACCGTCACGACGCGACGCTGAGTGGGGGATACGTGAGCCGACCATCAAATGGGAAGGTGCTTGGCTCTGTGCGACCATCGGAGCACAAATGGAGTCTGAAGTGGTTTCGATTAGTTGTCTCGTTGACACTCGTCGCGAGCGTTTCCTCTCTTGTGGCGATCAGCCCCGCATCAAGCGCGAGTACTGCGACCAAGTCCCGTGCCGCATTGTCAGCCACTCGAAGCCTCTCACCATCACTCTCGACCTCTACGTTGGTCGGTCCAGTTGCATCGCGTAATGCGGCCGCGAGGATCGCGTCGATCCTGGGCCAGCCGGGCTCGAAAGGTTTGCATCTGCTGAAGGTGCTAACGAAACAAGGTCAGCCGGGTACGGTTTCGCTCGCCGTTGGTCGCGGCAAGACTGTGATGCCCCTCAAGATCTCTTCCCCGGCGAGCTCGGTCGCTCCTGTGCGAACACCGGCCCATGGCCCAACGACGACTTTGCTGCGGGTGTTTGGGGGCACTCGAGAGGTGGTCGTGACACCGGGGGAAACCATTCCGTATGGCGAACCACTGACGATTCGAGCCACCGTGACGGTGACGTCGGGCGACGCGCCAGTGAATGGCGGAACCGTCAACTTCACGGAGAACGGCGGTGCGGTCTACCCCGAGGGTTCGGCTACAGCCGCCTGCCAGGACGTGGTGGTCACAGCTGGCATTGCTACGTGCACACTGACCGCCCTTGCGCCAAGCATGACGCCCTACACGTTTGGCGCTTTGTACAGTCCTGGCGCGGGAACACAGCTGCTGGGGAGCGTTGCGACCACGCACGACGTCCAATTCATGGTGTCGCGGGCCTCCTCATTCGTGACGCTCAGCACGAGACCCGATCCCTTGTTAGCGAACAATCAATTGCTGACGGCGACGGTGATCGACACGTCGCGCGGATCACGCCTGCCACCGACGGGCACGGTCGATTTTGAACTGGGCGGTGTGGCTCTCGCCTGCGCACAGGGCACCTCGACGTTGGTTGAGGCATCGGCCCAGTCGTCCAGCGCAACCTGTGAGGTGCCAGCTCCGACCAGCACCACTACCTACAGCGCGAGCTATGTACCGGCCAATGGCGCCTTCACCGCACCGGTCCCGGCCCAGTTGACGGTGGCGACACCCACCCAGCCACCGACCTCGCCAACGGCCACCGGGCCGGCACGTAAGCCTATGACCTCGTCGTGCTCTTCCACCTTTACTACTCTGTGGGGCGACAGCGGGACGCTGACCTTCTCGCCGCTCACCAGTATCGGCGGCAATCTAGCGAGTCTCTCAATCGTGACGACGGCCCCGACGACTTCGTGCTCGTCGACAACACCCATCGACTTCACCTCGGGGTCGCTGTCCCTGTTTGGGACCAACGTGACCGGGTCGGGTCTTTCCGGGTATATCCAAGACAGTTCGTCGGAACCGCAACTGTGCTTCACGAGCGGCACGCTCGGCTTGTACTCGTCGTCCACGAGCTTGAGCGGCGCGGCGGATCTCTGTTTCTCTATCTCGAGCGCGACGAGTTCGGGTGGCACCGTTGATCAGATCAGCAGCGCGACGTTCACGGTGAGCGCGACGGTGGCCATCGGATCCGACGTGAGTCTGTCGTTGAGTTCGATCCAGTTCGGTACCGGGGGAACGCCTCCGGCTGCGTGCTCGCTGGGCGGTACCAGTGACGTGTGGCTCTACGTAGACGGCTCGATGGGACTGGCGATCAGTGGGTTCGCCGGGAGCGTCTCGGTATCGGGCTGTTACGACTTCACCGCGAAGAGCCTCAACTTGAGCGCATCCTTCCCAGGCTTGAGCTACTCCAACAGCACCATTGGCCTCACCATCGGCGCGCCGACGGTGACGGTCACTGCTTCTGAGTCTGGCGGGACGTGGAGTTATACGGCACAAGCAACTGCGACCCTGACGGCGAAGATGCCGAGTGGCTCGAGCCTTTCCGTTACGGCGACCCTCGCGGGCGTGAGCGGGGGATTTGTGATTGGCGTCGGGACCGATCTCTCACCCTGGCTTGGCAGTGACGGGTCGACTGCGTGGATCGGCTACGCCAGCGTGGCGGTCGGGAGCTTCGATACGGGCATGGCCGGTGTGGGGACGATCGCCATTGACCAGGGGCTCAACTTCGCCTTCGTGCTCACCCTTTCGTCGGGCATGCAGAGCGCGCTCTCGGACATAAACCTCGGTTCGATCTCGACGGTGGTGGCATCGGGATCGATCTCGGCGAGCAGCTTTACGGTCAACATCACCATCGGCACGACGGGAGTCCAACTTTTCAGTTCGGGTGGTACCTCACTCGACCTCGACTCACTGACCTTGGGCCTAACGCTGTCGGCGACGTCTGACACTGTCGCCTTCACCCTCAACGCGACGCTCACCACGCCCGCCAATAGCCAGAACGGGTATACACAAGGAAGCGTCGCACTCTCGGGGACGCTGAGTGCAGGAGTGACTGGCGGCGTACCGAGCGCAATGCTGAGCATCTCGGTCAATCCCTCGTGCACTCAGGGCGCCGGTTGGGACAACGCCTTTGGCATCAATGGTCTGGACGTGCTGTGTGCCACGTTGAGCGGTGGCGTGTCGGCGACCGGTCTGAACGTGGCATTCTCGGGAACGATCACGTCGCTGCCGACGACGGTCGCCAACGTTATCGGTCTTCAAAGCGGCGCTGTCATCTCCTTCGCCTTCGAACTCGATCCCTTCGTACTGAGTTTTTCCATCACGGGCAGTTGCCCGACGTGCGTCGCGCTCGAACCGTTAACCATCGCGGGTGCGGGACCGCTGGTCCAAGTTGACTCGGCCTCGATCTACATCGCACCTTCGGGCGGCACGATTGGCACGACGTCGTATCCGGCCGGGTACAGCGTCGCCTTCCGCGTGGTGCTCGGCAGCCCGCTCAATGTCACGGTCGACGTCGCAGCAAGTATCTCGTTCAGTCCCCTAAGTTTCTCGTTCACCGGTGCAACCACCGAGATCAACCTGGGTGGCGTCCTGGCGGTCGGTCCGGTCACAATCAACCTCAGCGCCAGTAGTTCGGGCTTCTCCTTCGCCTTCACCGCCTCGCTCTCGCTCAGCGGCACGCTGAGCGACAATCTCACCTCGGTGAGCGGATCGCTCAATGCCTCGATCACTGCGAACGTGTCACTCTCCGCGAGCGGGGCGTTCGAGGTTGGTTTCTCGTACTCGGGGACCGCTTCGGGCACGCTGCAAGAGTGGGTAGGCTCCACGTGTCCCTGGTACGAGTTGTATGTTCCGGCGTGTAGCCCGTGGTACTGGGACACCCTGGCCTCTGGCAGCGTCAGCGTGGGTGGCGGTTTCTCATTGAACAACAATGGGATCACCGTGACCATAAACTTGAACGGATCGAACTACTCGGTGACGTTGCCCTTCAGTAGCGCCCCAACGCCGCCGGGAGCCCCGACGCCGCCGACACCCGCCGTGGCGCTCACGACGTCGTCGAGCACACCCACCTGGGCCCAGCAGGTCACGTTCACCGCCACCGTGAGTGCGACGAACTTCGACGGCGGTGGCACCATCGACTTCACCGATAACGGCGCGGACATCGTGGGCTGTGCCAGCCAGTCGCTCGTGTCCTCGAGCGGCAACTACAGCGCGACCTGCACGGTCGCCCAGCTCGGAGCGACGGCCCCCTTGCCGGTCGGTTCGGACTCGGTCCAGGCCGTCTACAGCGGTGACTCGAATTTCGGATCCGCCAACTCCTCGGCAGTCGCCGAGACGGTGAGCGCTGCCACGCCGAACGTAACGCTCAACCTCTCCAGTAGCTCGGTCACCTACGGCAAGTCGGTCACCTTCACCGCGACGGTCAACCCCACTGACGGTGGGGGGACCGTGGCCTTCAGCGACAACGGCTCGAAAATCTCCGGATGCGGGGCCGTCTCGTTGGCGCTACCGGCTGGCTTCGGCTTCTCGACCTATTCGGCCGATGCGACCTGTACGGTGTCGACCTTCCCGGCGAGCAGCTATCTCATTCAGGCGGACTACTCCGGTGACAGTTCACAATCGGGCGGGAGCGTCAACGCCAGTAACTCCGCGAATGAGGACCTGACCGTCAACCCCGCCCCACTCACCGTCACCTCGAACAACGCGTCGATGACCTACGGCGGCGCGTACCCGACGCTTTCGGCTAGCTACGTCGGCCTGGTCAACGGCGACACCTCGACGACGGAGGGCCCATTCACCACCTGCACGTCAGTGGCGGCCACCTCCAATGCGGGCACCTATCAGATCTCGTGTAGTGACACCGATCCGAATTACAGCGCTACGTACGTCCAGACCGGG
>JAKAPH010000002.1 GCA_021807265.1 Actinomycetes bacterium
GCACTTCATCGCCCCGAGCCTGCTCGCCACGACGACCATGCAGCTCGGTGAGAGCGAGTCCCTCTGGCCGGTACTGGCCGCGGTCAAATGGATCCGCCAGTACCACGCAGCCGTGGCCACGCCGCTCACGCCCTACGACATCCTGGCGGGCAAGCTGTCGTGGGTCGTGACGAGGGCCTTGGCGACGGGCGTGGTGTACACGATCGTCATCGGGGCCTTCGGAGCGCTGCACTCGTGGTCGGCCCTCGCGCTGCCGCTCATCGGCGCACTCATCACACTGGCCTTCGCCGCGCCGATGGTCGCCTACGCCGCTACGGTCCAGACCGACTCGTCCTTCATCACGATCTACCGATTCGCGATCGTCCCGATGTTCCTCTTCTCGGCGACGTTCTATCCCGTGACCGCCTACCCCGGGTACCTGCGGCCGGTGGTGCAGTTCGTGCCGCTGTATCACGGGGTCGCGCTCGCGCGTTCGGCGGCTTTCGGCCAGTGGCCGCTGCTGCCCACCATCGGACACCTGGCCCTGCTGAGCGCGATGGCCGTGGCGGGCATTCTCTGGGGCCGGCGAGCCATGCAGCGCCGGCTGGTCGACTAGTGCTCACCCGCACCCTCCCCCGATTCGGCTCGCGCCGGGCGGTGCACGTCTTCGAGCGGAACTTCACGGTCTACCGGTCCCAGTGGATCATGCTGCTCTCGGGATTCTTCGAGCCGCTCTTCTACCTGCTCAGCATCGGCATCGGTCTCAACCGACTCGTCGGTCCCCTGCCCGAGGGTGGCCACCTCGTGAGCTACGCGGCCTTCGTCGCCCCGGGCATGCTCGCGACCTCGGCGATGAACGGCGCGATGATCGACACGATCTTCAACACGTTCTTCCGGCTCAAGATCTCGCACTCCTATGACGCGATACTCGCCACGCCCCTGGACGTGACCGACATCGCGCTGGGCGAGGTCTGGTGGGCCCTGGCGCGGGCCAGCGCCTACGCCGCGTCGTTCATTGTCTGCATGGCGCTGCTCGGCGACGCGGGCAGCGTGTGGGTCATCCTCTGCTGGCCGGCGGCGATCCTCACGGGTCTCGCCTTCAGCGCGGTCGGGCTGGCCGCCTGCACCTACGTGCGCTCCTGGCAGGACTTCGACCTCGTCGTGCTCGTGCAGCTGCCGCTCTTCCTCTTCTCGGCGACGTTCTTTCCGATCTCGCTCTACCCGCACTGGCTCGGCGCCATCGTCGCGGTCTCGCCCCTCTACCAGTCCGCGGCCCTCTTGCGAGGCCTATCCCTGGGTTCGTTCCACTGGGTGATGCTCGGGCGCGTGGCCTACCTCGTCGCGCTCTCCCTCGTGGGCCTGCGCATCGCGGCCAACCGCTTCCGCCGGATCCTCATCCCTTGAGAGCTAGTGGCGTCTCACTCGTTCACCACGAGTCGCCGGTCGTCGCTGCGAACTACTGACAGCCCAGATCGGTGTCGTAGGTCGTCTTACCGGAAGTTGTCGTACCGTTCTGAACAATCAAAACTGGTGCTGTTGTCCCCGAGCTAGTTTGCGTGAACCCTGCGGAAGGGCACGCCTGTATTCCCGCCTGCCAGTCACCGCTCACACCCGACACTTCGAAATTCGAGCCGGTGATCGAGGCCCACATCGACGGTGTCGAGTAGATCCCAACTGGAATACCGGAGCTTGCGGAGTTCTTCCCCAGTTCCGTGACCATCCCCGTGATCGTGGCCTGGTTGAGCGAAGTGTCGTTCGACCAACTGTTACCGGTCTCGACGTCGGCCCACCACATGGCGGGCGAGCCTGGCGCTACTGCTACCGCCCAGTCAGCCTCGCTACAGCCGATAGCCCAGGCTGCCTGCAGTGCGGACAGCGTGTGCCCAGATGCACCGATAGGTGTGTACGTCGACGAACCCGTCTTGCACTTCGTAGTGTCGGACTTTGCGTAAGCCAGCGCGTAGCCCGTGTTGAAGTAGAGCGACTTCGAGATAGTTCCAGCGTTCGTCCACTGCTGCGCCGCGTACTGATTCGTCGTGAACGGGCGGCCGTGCGTGACGCCGATGATGGCGAACGACATACTCGACGGCGGGGTGAAGTCTCCCTGCGGGTACGACGCGTCATAGCCACTGCCCGAGTACGTAAGAGTGGACGCTCCCGCACCTTGCGCCAGTGGTACAACGCCCGTCATCGCGACCAACGCGGTGATCGCGCCAGCCCTCATCACCCGTGAATACAGCCGGCTGCTTGCTTTCATGTTGCCCTCCATGAACTCGCCGCTTCCCTCACGGGCTCCATCGACGTTTGGGACATGGTAGTTGCCCCACGGTCGCAGTTCTAGGTTCGACTCAGAATCGCCAGCGACGATGCAGGACTTAGCCGGCGGCGCTCGGCGTCGCCTGACCCGATAGGACGTCTCGGCGTCTCGTGTACTCCTCGACGTCGAGGTCGCCGCGCGCGAGCCGCTCATCGAGTATCCGCATCGCATTGCTTCCGCCGTTGGAACCTATCTGCGCGTGCGGCGCGCCGCTCATTTCCTCGCGACGTCGCTTCATCGAGAGCAGCAGCGCAACGATCGCCACGGCGAGCAGGAAGACGAGGAACACCAAAAAGAGTCCGCCGCGAAGGCCGACCGCGTGGCGCATCCCGCCGTCGAAGAAGGGACCGCCGAATCCCGGTTGTGGTGAATCTGGTGGCACGGTTCGTATCCGCCTTTCTTGGTCAATCGCTCGAGAGCCGACGTTGCCATTGTCGCGGTCGGCGAGCCTCGTGCGACCATGTTCTTACCCGATTCTTCTGATCGAGTTGTGCTGTCGGGCCACACGATCTCGACCCGTTCGATGAGGGACCACCGCTGGGCGTCGCGCCGAGACGCACACCTCGATTGACGAACGCGCGCGACACCCCAGCGATGACCGAGCGCGCCGCTCGGCGCTCACGTGGTCCGACGGTTGGCCAACGTGAGCTCGAACGTGACGCCCGAGATCGCCTTCCTTCGGTCTCTCCGATCGATCCGACCTCCGGGCACCGGTGGCGCGCGGCCCGCCACCGTCAGACAATCGCATTCACGGCGGCCGGTAGGCTTATGCGGCTATGTGTGTGACGAACTGCGATGGACGGGCTGACGGCTGGACCCTCGCCGAAGCGCTCACCATCGTTGAGTAGGGCGTGGTGGTCCTAGTGGCGCGCCAGCCAGCCCGTCGCCGGGCGTCGTCCTGGGCGAACTCGTTCGCGGTGGCGCTTAAAGTCCTACTCAGCGCCGGTTTTCTGATCACCTCGCTCCTCGTCGCATCGCCCAGTGGCGCGACCCCGGGATGGCAGATCACCTGGACGTCGCCGATGGACCTCGCCCTTGGCGCAACCTATAACTCGACCGTTCGCGACACGGCGACCGTGGCGGTCGCGGGGAGCTCGGTCGAGCTCACCTTCTCCAACCTCTGGAGCGCCACACCCACCACCTTCGGCGCGGTCACCGTCGGCGTCGACCAGGTCGGGGCCGCCGTGGTCGCCGGCACGATCATTCCCGTGACCTTCAACCACGGCCAACGCGCCGTGACCATCCCGGCGCACGGACGGGTCACGAGCGACCCGGTCGCCCTGGCGGTACACGCCAACGAGAAGATCGCCGTCTCCATCGCCGTCTCGGGATGGGCGACGGTCAGCGTGCACTACTGCTGCACCGGCAACATCAATACGTGGGCGACGAGCAACGGCGTCGGCGATCACACGATGGACCCGACGAGCCAAGTCTTCAATCCTCAACTGACTGGCGCCTTCGTGCGCTGGCTCTCGGGCGTCGCCGTTGGCAACTCGCCGGCCCAAGGCGCGATCGTCGCCTTCGGTGACTCGATCACCGATGGGTACGGCTACGAGAACAACGGCTTCAGCTGGGTCAACGCCCTCCAGCAACGAATCGACCGACTGCCCGCCGTTGACCAGATGTCGGTGGTCAACGAGGGCATCGCGGGCAACACCCTGACCGTCTTCCCGCCGGGCACCTCCTACGCCACGAACTCCGGCGGCGTGCCGGGAGTGACGCGACTGGCGACTGACGCACTCGCGTGGCCGGGCGTGAAGGACGTCGTCGTCCTGCTCGGCACCAACGACATCTGGTTCGGCGCCGGCGGCGTGTCGGGCAAGCCCATCCCGCCCTACGGGACGGCAGCCGCCATCGAGCAGGGTCTGCGCACCGTGGCGGCCGCGGTCCGCGCCCGCGGGCTGAACGTCTACGCCGTCACCCTGCTGCCGCGCGCCACCTCGACGAAGCTGGACCACGACATCCCCGAGTACTGGGGACCGGCCGAGCAGTCCGTGATGAGCGCGGTGAACGACTGGCTCCTGTCGGCGCGCACCGGCTTCACCGGCGTGATCAACCTCGCGGCGGTCACGGCCGACGTCTACAACGGTGACTGCAACCCGAACACGCCCTTCGCGCCGTACTTCAATCCCGATCACCTGCACCCCAACGTGGCCGGGGAGACGGCGATGGCCAACGCCATCGGCACCCAGCTCTTCGGGATGCCCGACGCGCCGCTCAATCCCCCCGTCCTGAGCGCCAGCCCGACGCCGGGTTGCGCGGCGGCCAAGCTCGCGTCTTCGGTGCTCGCCGCCGCCTCGCCGACGACCACCACTACGGTTGCCCCGACGACGTCGACCGTCGCCCCGACCACCACGACGACCCCGTCTTCCCTGATGCGAAGTGCCCGCTCGCTCGCGATCTGGCTGCTGCTCGCACTGGTCGTGCTCGCGGCGATCCTGGCACTCGTGGCCCGTCGTCGGGTCACGAGACGCCGGCGTGAGCGCCGTCAGGCCATGCGCGTCGTGTCGTACCCCCGTGTGCCGCCGCCGGCCCCGCCGCGCAGCGGACCGAACCCTCGCTCGGGACCCCGCCGGCGCTGACTCAGCGCAGCGGGTAGCGAAAGCGTAGGAACGCCTCGCCGCTGCGACTCGTCATCTCGCCGTCGGACCGCCAGCCGAGCGCCTCGTAGAAGTGGCGCGCCGCGAGATCGGGCGGCGTCACGAGGACCAGTTCGTCATCGCTCGCGGCGCGCGCCGTAGCGATCGCCGCGTCGATCAGCCGGCGTCCGACGCCGCCGCCTTGTGCGGCCGGGTCCACCAGCACGTGGGTCACCTCACCGACCCGTGGCGAGCCGGCCGGTGGCGCCACCGCGGTGCGGCGGAATCTCGCGAGGATGAGTCGCGCGACGCCGCGCGCGTAGCGTCCCGCCCGGGTGACGACGAGGTCCCGCGCCAGTCGGGGGCGCACGGCGGCGGCCACGGCGATCGACCGGGCCAGCGCGACCCCGTGGTCGCGAACCATCGCGCGCACGTGCGTCGCCGGATCGGTCGCCCCGAGCAGGACGCCGATCACCCGGCCGGTGTCATCGACCGCCACGAAGGACATCGACCCCGGGGTCGTCGTCCACGCCCGGTAGTAGGCGCGCATGAACGACGGGCCGAAGCGCGAGAGGAACTCCATGTCGAGCACCGCGAGGTGGAGCTTCACGGCCGCCTTGATGTCGGCCGGGCTGAGTTCGCGCACGCTCACCACGATCGGATCCTGCCCGCCGTCGTCGCGGCCGATGCAAAGGGTGCTCTGGGTTGAATAGTCAACTGTACGCCGAGGTGGATGGGTCACCGCCGGTCACGGCGGTCGGGCCACTGCTAGATTGACCCCGATGGCACCACCGCGACACGGCCGGCGGGTCAACGTGCGTCGGCGCCGATTCATCGCGGTGATGGCGCTCATCCTCGTGGTGCTGCTCATCGTCGCGACGACCCGGGGATCGGGTCCGACCACTCCCTCGAGCACCACGACAAGTTCGTCGTCGACGCCGTCGACGCCGTCGTCCACGTCGACTCAGCCACCCACCCCGCACGCACCCTTCGCGGTGGGCGCCGTGACCTTCACCGTCAGCGAGCCGACCAACGGGTCGACGGCGGCGCGGTCGTTCCCGGTCACCGTTCGCTACCCCGCCGTCGGTGCCCCGGGCACCGCGCGCCTCGGACTCGCCCCGCTGCGCGGCGCCGGGCCCTACCCCCTGCTCATCTTCTCCCAGGGCTTTGACATCTCGCCCGAGGCGTACGCGGGTCTGCTCAACGCGTGGAGCGCCGCGGGCTACGTCGTCGCCGACCCCGCCTACCCCTACACGTCGCCCAACGCCGTCGGCGGGGTGGTCCGCACCGACATCGTGCACCACCCCGCTGACCTCAGCTTTCTCATCACGACCGTGATCGCCGACAGCGCACAGACCGCCAACACCCTGCACGGGCTCGTGAACGCCCACGAGATCGGCGTCGTCGGCCAGTCCGACGGCGGCGACGTGAGCCTCGCGGCCGTGGCGAACTCGTGCTGTCGCGACTCGCGCATCGGCGCGGCGGTGATCCTCTCGGGGGCCGAGCTCACCTGGTTCCCCGGGACCTACTTCACGACCGGCTCAGCGCCGCTGCTCGTCGTCCAGGGCACCAACGACCTCACGATGAACCCCGTCACCTGCAGCGTCACGCTCTACAACGAGGCGCCGGCACCCAAGTACTACCTGGCCATGATCGGCCAGACCCACCTCAGCGCCTACGTGCCGGCCGGGCCGGCGCGCAACGTGGTGGCGGCCGCGTCGATCGACTTCTTCAACGCCTACCTGCGACACGCACCGGGCGCGCTGGCGGCCATGCGCGCCGCGGGCACCCAACCGGGACTCGCCACGATCACCAGTGCCTCGAGTGTCCCGACGGTCGCGGGGACCTGCCCCGACGCGCCGGCCGGCTGATCAGCCCAGCGGCTTGACGCCCTTGACGACGTTGGCCTCGGCCACGACGTTCACGCTGGTCAGGTCGACGAAGCCGGCGGCTTCGTAGAGGCGCATCCACGCGTCGGGCGTGATCGGACGTTCGCGCAGGCGGAAGATGTAACGGCCGGCGTTCTTGAGGATGCGCCAGTAGCCGGGGATCCCCTTCTTCGCCATGACCTTGATCTTGCTCGCGATCACCTGGCGGTCCTCGGTCGTGGCGCCGCGCCCGAGCATCATGTCCGAGTTGATCAGTGCACCCCCGGGCCGCAGCCAGCCGTAGGCGGCGGTGACGACCTTCGCCTTGTCCGCGTCCAGGAGGTGGTGCAGCGCGTAGTTGCTGATCACGATGTCGACCGACGACGGATCGATGGTCAGGTGCTCGATCGGCGAGACGATGCCCGAGACCTGCTCGAGCCCCTCGGCCTTGGCCTGGGCGACCATGCGCTCGACCATCGCCGCGCTCACGTCGACGCCGACGACGCTGGCGCCGCGCCGCGCGAGCTCGAGCGCCAGGCGGCCACCGCCACAGCCGAGGTCGACGCAGACCATCCCGGGCTTGACGTCAGCGACCTCGATCGCCTTGGCCGCGACCTTGGTCATCCCGGCGTCGTTGTGGCGGTCCCAGGTGTCGGCCCGGCGGGTCCACGTACGCCGCTGGGTCGCGATCGACAGCCGCGTGGTCTGCTTCTTGCCCCACGAGGGGTTCGTTTCTCCGGAGGCGTTCGACATGTTCTCTCTTTTTCGGGGATCGATCGGTTGCGACGACAGCCGCGCCAGGGCCACGGGACTACACGCCCCGGCGACCGGCGCCACCGTGACGCCCGCCGACCAGGAACCGATTCTACCGGCCGGGGTGCTCGACGGCAGCGTCGGGGCTATCGCTGCGCGGCGGCACTCGCGCCTAGAGCGTCGTTGGCGACCACGCCGCCATCTCGTCGACGAACAGGTCCAGCCCGACGGGTCCGAGCTCGAGGGCGCGCTGGTGGAAGGACTTCAGGTCAAAGCGCGCCCCGAGGCGAGTTCGGGCGGCCTCGCGCACCTCGAGCCAGCGCCGTTGGCCCAGTTTGTAGGAGATCGCCTGGCCCGGCATGCCGAGGTAGCGGTCGACCTCGGACGCGGCGCTCGCGGGCTCTTCGATCGCCCACTCCTCGAGCATCGCGACGGCCATCGCGGGCGTCCAGCGTCGGCCCGAGCAGTCACCGAGGCTGCCGAGCACGCCGAGGTCCTCGGGGGCGTCGAGCCCGAGGTGCAGGCCGATGTCCACGACCACCCGCGCCGCTCGCAGCGCCTGGCCGGCCAGATACCCGAACTCCTCGGCCGGGCTTGCGTAGCCCCCGAGCTCTTCCATCAGCCGCTCGGCGTACAGCGCCCACCCCTCGCCGTAGCCCGACGTCCAGCCCCGCAGACGATGGAAGCGCGACTGGCGCTCGGCCGCGAGGATCGCGATCGACGCCTGGAGGTGATGGCCAGGCACGGCTTCGTGGTACCAGGTCGCGGGGAAACGCCACCAGGCGAACGACGTCGCCCCCATCGTCGGGTACCACGTGGTGCCCGGGCGCGACAGGTCCTCGCTCGGTGAGATGTAGTACGCGGCGGCGGCCGACCCCTCGGGCGCGATACGCACGTCACAGAACTTGACGCGCGGATCGATGTCGAAGTGACGGCCGTCGAGCCGCTCGACGGCAGCCTCGACGAACGAGTGCAGCCGCGCGAGCAGCGCCTCGGTGCCGACGATCCGCTGGCCCGGGTCGCGATCGAGGAACTCGGCAGCCTCGCGCAGCCCGGTGGCCTCGGGATACATCGTGGCGGCGAGCTCGAGCATCCGCTCGTGGATCGCGCGCGACTCCGCCCACCCCCACTGGTAGAGCTCGTCGAGGTCGATCGCCGCGCCGGTGAAGTAGGTCGCCCAGGTCGCGTAGCGCTCCCGGCCGCACCCCTCGTCGAGCGTCGTGCGCGGCGCCGCCGCCGACGTCAGCCAATCGGCGAGGTCACCGCAGGCCCGGTCCGCCGCGGCGGCGCCCGCCGCGAGCCCGGACTCATCGGCGTCGACACCGGTCGAGGTCGCGACCCGACGCGCCAGGTCGGCGAACGACCCGTCGGCGTAGGTCCGCGCCTGCTCGGCGACGCCGAGCACGTGCCGGCGCGGCGGCAGCTGGTCGCTCGTCGCCGACTCCATGGCACCGCGCCAGCTGGCGAGTGACGCACCAACCGCGTGCAGGCGGGCCGCGACGACCGCGGCGTCGTCGGGCGTCGCCGCGGCCATGAGTTCGAAGACCTGGCGGATCTCGGACAGCGGTGACCAGATGACCGAGAAGGTCCGGCGCATCTCGCCGCTCGCCAGCAGTGCTCGATCACTCGAGAGTCGCTCCGCGATGACGGCGGCCGCGATGCGGTCAACGTCATCAGTCGGCTCGAACGACTCGAGTGCCTGGAGGGACTCCCCGAGGAAGCGCTCGTCGTCGGCCCGGTGCGCGAGCGAGAAGTCTGGGAGCTGGTCGTCGAAGCCGGGGACACCGGCGTTCGTCGCGAAGAGTGGATCGCGCGCGGCGAGCTCGTCGACCAGCCGGTCGGCGAACTCGAACAGGGGCGATCGGGCGGGTGCGGGTTCGTGCAGGGTCACGACGTCGATTGTTGCACGACTCCTACGTCAAATCGCCGTCGCGACGCGCAACCCGTCAAGCACCGCCTCCTCGACCGTGCGGGGCGCGAGACAGTCGCCCACGAGTTGCACGGGGATCGTCATCGTGCCCAGCTCGTCGGCGAGGTCGCTTGCCGGTCGACGCGCGGTCGCCAGCACCACCGCCGCCACGTGGTCGAGCAGCACCGGCTCGTCGGTCAGGACGTGCTGGAGGTAGACCGTGTCGTCGTCGGCCCCGAAGAGCCGCACGAGGGGCAGTACCGTCACCCGAGCGCGCGCGAGCGCCGCGAGCTGCTCGTCGCGCACGTACTGCTGGAGCGAGGCGCCGGCGACGTAGCCCGGGGTCGCGAGAGTCACGTCGTGACCGCTCGCCGCGAGGAGCCGCGCGACGCCCACGCCCACCCAGTCGTCGCGCCAGTCGACCACCACGACCCGACCCGGCGGCACCGGTGCGCGGAGCAGGACCGCATCGGCGTCGAGGATCGTCGGCGAGCCGAGGACCTCCATCGGCACCCGGAAGGGCCGAGCGCCCGTGGCGATCACGACGTGCTCGAAGGACTGTGCCTCGACGAGGTCGCGGTCCACGGTCGAGTTGAGCACGATGTGCACGCCGGCGCGGCGGGCCTCGCCCTCGAGGTTCGTGGCGACGCCGCCGAACTCGTCGCGACCCGGCAATCGCTGAGCGAGCAGGACCTGGCCGCCGAGGCGGGCTGACGCCTCGTGCAAGGTGACGCGGTGTCCGCGCTCGGCCGCCACGGCCGCGGCCTTGAGTCCCGCCGGGCCACCGCCCACCACGAGGACCTCGCGCGGCGTGGCGGCGCGAACCCGACGGCCCAGGGTCAGCTCGCGTCCGGTCTCGGGGTGCTGGATGCACGAGATCGCAAAGCCGGCGTGGAAGTGGCCGATGCACGCCTGGTTGCAGGCGACACAGGCGCGGATCTCCTCGGCTCGCCCCTCGCGGGCGAGGTTCGCCATCGTTGGATCACAGATCATCGCCCGGGTCATCACGCAGGCGTCGGCGAGCCCATCGGCGATGATGCGTTCCGCCTCCTGGGGCTGGTTGATCCGGCCGGCGACGAAAACCGGGACGCCCACCGCCTCCTTCACCTGCCTCGCCGACGGGGCGACGTAGCCGTTGGGCAGTTCCATGGGTGGCGCGATGTGGTCCGAGCCGGCCAGCGTCGCCGACGTGCCCGTCGTGACGCTCACGTAGTCGATCACACCCGCGCCGTCGAGCGCGCGGGCCGCGCGAAGGGCGAGATCGGGTGCGAGACCCCGCGGATCGCGCTCGTCCATCGACAGGCGCAGCCCGACAATCGGTTCCGGACCGAGCTGGTCGCGGATGGCCCGCACGGTCTCCACGAGGAACCGTTGGCGGCCGGCCTCGTCACCGCCGTACTCGTCGTCGCGCTCGTTGACGAAGGGGTTGAGGAACTGCGCGGGCAGGTAGCCGTGGCTCGCGACCACCTCGACGCCGTCCAGCCCCGCGCGGACGAGCCGCTCGGCGGCCCGGCCGTAGCCGTCGATGATCTCGATGACCTCGTCGTGGGTGAGGGCCCGTGGCATCACGCGGAAGCGCTCGTTGGCGACCGCCGAGGGGGCGACCGCGGCCGGCAGGGTGCCGTCGCGTGACTCCATCACCTCACGACCCGGGTGGAAGAGCTGGCCGACGATGGTGGTGCCGTAGCCGTGCACGACGTCGGCGAGGCGCCGGTAGCCCTCGATGCAGTCGTCGTCGGTCGCCATAAGCACGTGCGCGGTGTAGCGCGCCGTCTCGTGGACGCCGGCGACCTGGACGACGATGAGTCCGACGCCGCCGGCGGCGCGCGCCTCGTGGTACGCGATGAGCTGCTCGGTGATGCGCCCGTCCTCGACCATCACCGTGTCGTGGCCCGAGGAGACGACGCGGTTCTTTACGGTCGTGCGGCCGACGACGAGGGGCTCGAAAAGCCGGTCGAAGGAACCCGCTATCGCTGCAGTCCGGCCTGGCACGCCCCGAGGCTACTCACGAGCGGCGTCGGCCACGAACTAGCGGACCGGCGGGAATCGATGCTCGTTCGCGGCCAGCTTCGCGCGCACCACCGCGGCGAGGTCGACGTCGAGCACGTCGCCCAGTCGAAGCAGGAAGATGAGGACGTCGGCCATTTCGAACTCGATGGCGTGGCGGTGCTCGGGCGTCAGTCGGTCGCTGGCCGACCCCTCTGGCGTCAGCCATCGGAACTCGGCGACGAGCTCGCCGGCCTCGCCCGCTATCGCCATCACCAGGTTCTTGGGCGTGTGAAACGGCCCCCACTCGCGCGCCTCGGCGAACGCTCGCGTCTCGACGCGCAGTTCCTCCAGCTCACCCATGGTGCCCCTCTCCGTCGCCCGCCGGTGCGACCGTGCGCGAGCCGTGCCCGAGGGCGAGCATCGCGATGGTCCCGTAGAGTAGCCCGGGTAGAAGGGAACCCGATGACCACCCCCCGACGTCGCACCATGATCCCGTTCGCGCTGCTCGCGGTCCTCGTCATCGCGAGCGCGATCACGGCGTGGCTCTCGAACAACTCGGCGGCCACGAGCGCGCCCGGTCCCGAGGGCGTGCCGGTGTTGAACGTGCCGGTGCTCGCGCCGAGCGGCTCGGCCGGCGGTGCGCCGGTCGACGGAGTCACCTGTCGCACCATCGGCCAGGAGAAGGTCACCTACCACGTCCACGTGCTCGTCTCGATCTACGTCAACGGCCAGCGCGAGCGTCTCCCGGCCGGCATCGGCGTCACCGCACCGTCGGTCACCACCGGGTCGGGCCCGACGACCTTCGTCGACGTGGGCCTGCACGACTGCCTGTACTGGCTCCACACCCACGCCAACGACGGCGTCATCCACGTCGAGGCCCCGGCCAAGGGGCACTTCACCCTCGGACAGTTCTTCGACATCTGGGGTCAGCCACTCACCAGCGACCGCGTCGGACCCACCGTCGGGCGCGTCGTCGTCTTCGAGAACGGCGTGCGCTACGCCACGGACCCGCGCGCGGTCCCACTGCTCGCCGGCGGGGTGCTCCAGATCGACGTGGGCTCGCCCACCGTCGCCTTCAACCCGATCACCTTTCGCGTTACGGGCCTCTGTGGCGCCGGCACCACCAGCTGCGTGAGCAAGCCGAGCTGACGTCGCACGGTGGAGGTCACCGACCAGTTCGCGTCGTGCGGGCGGCGTCACCACCGCGCACCCACCGCGGCGGTAGCGTCGAGGTAGGACGAGGCCGAGGTGAGAGCGACGCGCACCACCGAGCTGGAACGAGTGGTGCGTGACTACCAGTCCGCCGTGGGCAACTACCTGCGCCGTCGGCTCTACCCGCTCACCGACGGCGACCTCGACGACCTGGTGGCCGAGACCTTCACCGTCGTGTGGCGCCGATTCGAGGCGATGCCCCGTGACGCCGAGCTCCCGTGGATCATCGGCGTCGCGCGCAACGTCCTGCACAACGCCCAGCGGTCCCGCCGGCGGCGCAGCGCCTACGAGGGCGCGGTCACCCCGCGCGCCGACGCGTCCTCGACCGAGGACGTCGTCGTCGCCGACGCCCGCGTGCGCCACGGCCTCGAGTCGCTGCACGGCGACGACCGCGACGTGCTGCTCTTGCACGTGTGGGACGGCCTCAGCGTCGCCGACGTCGCTCGGGTCCTCGGTGTGACCCCCGACGCGGCGGCGGTGCGGCTGTCACGCGCGCGCCATCGGTTCCGCGCGTTCTACGAGGAATGGGACGAATCGTGAAACTTCGAGTCCGCGCCGGACAGGACCAGCGAGGAGGTCCACATGCGTGACGCGTTCGAAGCGCTCGCGGCACAGGACCCCGCACGCCCGTACCAGCACGGCGACCCCGCGGCGCTCGTCGCACGGATCACCGCCGATCGCCGTCGCGCGAGGCTGCCGGGGTGGTTCCGCCTCGCCGTGGCGGCGGCGGCGAGCGTCTCGGGACTGGTGACCGTCGGACTGGTCGCCGCCCTCTCGGTGGCCCCGACACTCCCCCTGCTCGCGTTCGCCCCGACGCCGGCGCCGGCGCCGGCCTTTGCCGCCACCAAGTCGGCCCAGAGTCCCGCGACGGCCGGCGTCGCGGCGCCGGCGCGGCCAGTCGCCGGACGGTTCGGACCGGGCGACTCGCTCGCGAGCGCGTACCGGCTCATGGTTCCTGCGTCGGGGCTCAACGCCACGATGGGTCTCGGCGCGGCGCTCGGCGTCGTCGGCACGATCGGCGGCTACAACGGCACGGTCTTCAATGAGACGGGCGCGTCGGGTTCTCGCATCACTTACGACACGACGACCGGGATCGGCGAGTGGCGCTACAGCGCCGGGTCCTCAACGGGTCTGAGCCCGCTGCGATTCGCCGCCGCGATCGCGAAGCAGCGATGGGGGTACGCCGTCGAGCTCGGACGCCGGACCGGGTCGAGCCCGGTCATCGTCGACGGGTCGGTGACGACCCTGCGCGTCACGTTCACGGTGCACGACGGCCGCGTCGTGGCCGCGAGCGGGCCGGCCTTCATCGTCACGGCCATGGTCAACTACCGCCTCCGGTCGCCCAACGACGCGCTCGCGGCGACCTACAGCGAGCACCCGACCGTCGCCACCTCGGTCGCGCTCTCGTGGTCCCTCTATACGACGGCCGACTACTTCGAGTGGCTCCTGCCGACCTTCGTCTTTCACGGGCACAGCGGCACCCGCCCATGGACCGGTCAATCCCTCGCGGTGCTCTCCGCCTCGTTGACCGGCACCGCCGGCTGACTCATCGCCGCTCGATGAGGTCGAAGTAGTCGTCGCGCCAGAGGTCGAAGTACTCCTCGGGCAGCAGGACCGCGTGGGTCGGCTCGAGGCGCTCCACGAACGAGCGCTCGTGACTAACCGCCACGATCGTGCCGCGCCACTGGCGCAGCATCTCGCCGAGCGCGTCGACGCTCGCCGGATCGAGGTTGTTCGTCGGCTCGTCGAGGAGCAGGAGGTTCGCCTGTGACGCCGCGAGGATCGCGACGGCGAGCTTGGCCCGCTCGCCACCCGACAGCGTGCCGGGCAGCTGGTGCGCGGCCGAACCTTTCAGGCCGAAGGCGCCGAGCAGCGCCCGGCGCTGGACCTCGGTCTCAACGGTGGCGTCGGCGAGGTGCTCGAGCACGGTCTTGGTGAAGTCGAGCTGCTCGTGCTCCTGAGCGAAGTAGCCGACCTCGACGTTCGCGCCGAAGCGCACCGCGCCGACCTGGGGCTGCTGGGTCCCGGCGAGGCAGCGCAGGAGTGACGACTTGCCCGCGCCGTTACGGCCCACGATCAGGATGCGGTCGCCGCGGCGGGTGATGAAGGAGGCGTCGCGCAGCACGTCGAGGTTGCCGTAGCGAACGGCGATGTTCTCCACGGTCATCGGCACGTCGCCGCTGCGCGGCGGCTCGGGCAGGCGGAACTTGACGGTGCGTTCCTTCTTGGTCACCTCGACCCGGCCCGCCTCGAGCTTGCCCACGCGTCGGTCGAGGACCTTGGCCTTGCGCGCGCGCGCCTCGGTCTGGCCCCGCATCGAGTCCGCCAAGGTCTTCAGCCGGCTGATCTCGGCGTCCTGGGCGACCGCGAGCTTCTCCTCGCTCAGCCGACGCGACTCGTCCTGGGCGAGGTAGGAGGAGTAGTTGCCCTTGTACTCGCGCAGTTGGCCGTCGCGCAGGGCGAGGACCCGGCTGATGGCGCGGTCGAGCAGCGGCAGGTCGTGGCTGATCACGACGACCGTCCCGCGGAACCGTTCCAGTTCGTCAAAAAGCCACCGCTTGGCTGCCATGTCCAGGTGGTTGGTGGGCTCGTCGAGCACCATGATGTCGGGCTGCTCGTAGAGCACGCGCATGAGGTCGACGCGCCGGCGCTGTCCACCCGAGAGCGAGCTCAGGTCCTCGAGCAGCAGCGACTCGTCGAGCCCGAGACCCGCCGCGAGGCGCGCCACCTCGGACTCGGCCTCGTAGCCCCCGCGCTCGCCGAAGTCGGCCTCGAGGGTGGTGAAGCGCTCAATCGTCTCGTCGGTGGGATCGGCGGCCATGGCGTGGCGCGCGTGCTGCATGTCCGCGTCCAGTTGGTCGAGGCCCCGCGCCGACAGCACGTGCGAGAGCCCGATCGGTTCGACGCCCAACCCCCCGGGGATGGGCTCTTGGGGCAGGTGGCTCAGCGATCCCTGGTGGGTGACCCCGCCGCCGATGCGCAGGTGCTCGGGGGTCTCGCCGCGCAGCACGGCGAGCAGCGTCGACTTGCCGACGCCGTTTCGCCCGACCACGCCGACCTTCTCGCCGTCACCGATGGTGAACGACACGGGATCGACGATCCGGCGCGCGCCGATCTCAATGGCGAGGTCGCGAACAATAAGCAAGGTATCGACTCTACCGGGACCGCGCGGGCCCACAGCCGAACCGCGCCGACCCGCCGGGTCGCCCCGGGGACGACTCGGCACCGTTGGCACCGCGGACACGCGTTGCCGGGGCCTGGGTGTGGGTGCTCACCCCACCATTGTGCCCGACGGGGCGAGGTGTGAAACGATGGCGAGGTGGCCGAACCCCTGCGCATCGATCTCTGGAGCGACGTCGTCTGCCCCTTCTGCTACCTCGGCTCGCGCCAACTCGAGCTCGCACTCGCGCGCTTCGAGCACCGCGACGACGTCGAGCTCGTCCACCACGCCTTCGAGCTGGACCCGGGCGCGACGCTGAGCCTGGTCAGCCTCGATGAGCTCCTCGCGACCAAGTACGCGATGCCCCTGGAGCGTTCGCGGGCGATGCACGAACGCCTCAGCCAGCAGGCCGCCGCGATGGGGCTCACGTGGTCCCTCGACCGCGCGCGCTCGACCAACACCTTTGACGCGCACCGGCTCGTCGCGCTGGCGGCGACCCAGGACCTCGGCCCCGCGATGGCCCGCCGGCTCCACGCCGCCTACTTCAGCGACGGGCTCGTGGTGAGCGACCGTGCCACCCTCGATGAGCTCGCGAGCGAGGTGGGGGTATCGGGATCGGCGTCGCTGTGGGCCGGCGACGCCTTCGCTGACGACGTGCGCGCCGACGAGCAGCTCGCGAGCGAGCTCGGCATCAGCGGGGTGCCCGCCTTCGTCGTCGACCGCAAGTTCCTCATCTCGGGCGCCCAGGGCGACGACCCCATCCTCGAGGTCCTGCACCGCGCCTGGGCGGAACGCTAACTACTCCTCGGAGGGCACCACCGCGGCGGTCGCCACGCTGTGGCCGTCGTCGAGGTTCATGACTCGCACGCCCGTCGCGTCGCGGCCCTGGGAGGAGACCTCGCGCACCGGGGTGCGGATAAGCACGCCGCCGCTCGAGGCGAGCAACACCTCGTCGGAGAGCTCGACCATCAACGACGCGACCACGAAGCCGCGCGCCGCGGTGAGTCGGATCGCGCGAACGCCCTGGCCGCCGCGGCCCTGGACGTTGAAGCGGTCGGTCTTGACGCGCTTGCCGAAGCCGGTGTCGGTCACGAGGAAGAGGTCCGCGTCGTCGCGCACGACGTCGAGCGAGATCGCCCGGTCGTCGTCCTTCAGGCGGATGCCCCGGACGCCGGTCGCGTCGCGGCCCATCTCGCGAACCTCGGACTCGTTGAAGCGGATCGCCATGCCGCGGAAGGTGACCATCATGAGGTCGTCCTCACCGCGTGTGGCGACCACGCGAACGACCTCGTCGCCGTCGCGCAGCTTGATCGCGATCCAGCCTTCGCGGCGCGACTTGTCGTACTCGGAGAACGACGTCTTCTTGACCGTGCCGTTGGCCGTCGCGAAGACGAGGAACTCGTCCTCGGGGAAGTCGTTGGTGGCGACGATGGCCTGGATCGACTCGTTGGGCAGCAGGTTGAGCAGGTTCACCACCGCGGTGCCCTTGGCCGTGCGCTCCTTCATCGGGATCTCGTGGCCCCGGAGCCGGAAGACCCGCCCGCGGTTGGAGAACAGCAGCAGGTGCGCGTGGGTCGTGGTGTGCACGATCTGGTCGACGAAGTCCTCGTCGCGCAGCTTCGCGCCCTGGACACCACGTCCGCCCCGTCCCTGGGTGCGGAAGGCCGCGGCCGACACTGATTTCACGTAGCCGGCGCGGGTCATCGTGATGACGATGTCCTCGTCGTCGATGAGGTCCTCGACGCCCAGTTCGCCCGGGTCGTTCACGACCTGGGTGAGTCGCGCGGTGGCGTACTTGTCGCGCACCACGGTCATCTCGTCGGCGATCACCCCGCGCAGCTTGGTGTCGCTCGCGAGGATCGACTCGAGCTCGGCGATGGCGGCGCGCAGTCGCGCCATCTCCTCTTCGAGCTCGGTGCGGCCGAGCCGCGTGAGCCGTCCGAGGGTCATGTCCAAGATGTGGTTCGCCTGCTCTTCGGAGAAGGCGAAGGGCTCGGCCATCAACGCCACGCGCGCGGCCGGACGGTCGTCGGACCCGCGGATCGTGGCGATGACCAGGTCGAGCATGTCGATCGCGCGCAGCAAGCCCTCGATGATGTGCGCCCGGGCCTGGGCCTTGCGCAGACGGAACTGGGACCGGCGAGTCACCACCTCGACCTGGTGGGCGATGTAGTGCGTGAGTGCCTGGGCCAGGTTGAGCGTGCGCGGCACCCCGTCCACGAGGGCCAGCATGTTGACCGCGAAGGTCGTCTGCAGGGTCGTGTTCTTGTAGAGCTTGTTGAGCACGACGTTCGCGTTCGCGTCGCGCTTCAGTCGGATCACGAGTCGCGCCTGGCGGCCCGCGGAGTCGTTCTGGACGGCGGCCACGCCTTCGAGGTCGCCCGACTTCACGAGGTCGTAGATCTTCTCCTCGACCGACTCGACCGACACCTCGTAGGGGAACTCGGTGACGACGATGCGGGTGTCGCCGCGGTGCTCCTCGACCTCGGCCACGGCGCGCACCTTGATCGAGCCGCGCCCCGTCCGGTAGGCGTCGAGGATCCCCTGGCGGCCCAGGATCTGCGCGCCGGTCGGGAAGTCCGGGCCCTTCACGAAGCGCATGAGGTCATCGGGGGTCGCGCCGGGATTGGCGAGCAGGTGCAGCGTGGCGTCGATCACCTCACCGAGGTTGTGCGGGGGGATCTTGGTCGCCATGCCCACCGCGATGCCCTGGGAGCCGTTGACGAGCAGGTTCGGGAAGCGGCTGGGCAGCACCGTTGGCTGCTGGTTGGTGTTGTCGTAGTTGGGCTCGAAGTCGACGGTCTCCTCGTCGATCGAGTCGAGCATCTCCAGGGCCAGCGGGGCCAGCCGGCACTCCGTGTAGCGCATGGCGGCCGCGCCCTCGTCGGGACCGGTCCCGCCGAAGTTGCCGTGCCCGCTGATCAGCGGGTGGCGCATGGAGAAGTCCTGGACCATGCGCACCAGCGCGTCGTAGATCGCGCTGTCGCCGTGGGGGTGGTAGGTGCCCATGACCTCGCCGACGACCTTGGCGCACTTGGAGTGCGGCCGGTCTGGGCGCAGGCCCTGGTCGAACATCGAGTACAGGATGCGCCGGTGTACCGGCTTGAGCCCGTCGCGCACGTCGGGCAGCGCGCGCGACACGATGACCGACATCGAGTACTCGAGGAACGAGCGCTCCATCTCCAGGTTGATCTCGATCGGCTCGACGTAGCCGACGACGACGTCAGCTCCGTCGCCCGGGGTGTTCGCCGAGTCGTTCTTCTTGCGTGCCATGGTCCTCCGGTCCTAGATGTCTAGGAATCGAACGTCTTTTGCGTTGGTCTGGATGAAGTGTCGCCGCTGGGGCACGTCGTCACCCATCAGGATCGAGCAGACCTCGTCCGCGAGGGCGGCCTGCTCGACGGTGATCTGGAGCAGGGCCCGCTTCGTGGGGTCCATCGTCGTCTCGCGCAGCTCGTCGTAGTCCATCTCGCCGAGTCCCTTCAGGCGCTGGAACTCGTTGCGGTGATCCGGGTGCTCCTCGAGGAAGCGCGCCTTGGCGAGGTCGTCGCGCAGGTACGCCTTCTCCTTGCCGACGAGCGTCGAGAACAGCGGCGGCTGGGCGACGTAGACGTGGCCGTTGTTCACGAGTTCGGTCATCTGGCGGAAGAAGAACGTGAGCAGCAGCGTGCGGATGTGGCTGCCGTCGACGTCGGCGTCAGCCAGCAGGATGATCTTGTCGTAGCGGATCTTGCTCACGTCGAAATCGGCCTCGACGCCCGCACCGATGGCGGCGATGAGAGCCTGGATCTCGGTGTTCTTCAGGATTTTGTCCGAGCGCGCCTTCTCGACGTTGAGAATCTTGCCGCGGATCGGCAGGATCGCCTGGGTGCGCGGGTCGCGCGCGTCCTTCGCCGAGCCGCCCGCCGAGTTGCCCTCGACGATGAAGAGCTCGCACTCGCGCGGGTCGCGCGAGGAGCAGTCGACCAGCTTGCCCGGCAGTCCCGCGCCGTCCAGTGCGCTCTTGCGCCGGGTCAGGTCGCGCGCGTGCTGGGCCGCCATGCGCGAGCGCGAGGCCTGGATCGCCTTGGCGACCATCTGGCCGCCCTCGCGGGGATTCTCCTCGAGCCAGTCGGCCAGCTTCTCGTTGGTGGCGCGTTCGACGAGCGAGCGGATGCTCACGTTGCCGAGCTTGCCCTTCGTCTGGCCCTCGAACTGGGGTGAGGCGAGGCGAACCGAGACGATCGCAGTGAGGCCCTCGCGGATGTCCTCACCCTTGAGGTTCTCCTCCTTCTCCTTCAGGAGGTTGCGCTTGCGTGCGTAGCGATTGAGGACGTTGGTGATGGCCTTGCGAAAGCCCTCTTCGTGCATGCCGCCCTCGATCGTGGCGATGCCGTTGGCGAAGGAGTGGATGCTCTCGTAGTAACCAGTGTTCCACTGGAAGGCGACCTCGACCTCCTGGCCCTCTTCGGACTGGTCGTAGTAGCCGACCTTGCGGAACAGCGACTCCTTGGAGCTGTTGAGGTGTCGGACGTAGTCGACGATGCCCCCGGAGTACTTGAAGACCTCCTTGGCCGCGCGACCGGCGCGCTGGTCGGTGAAGCGGATCTCGAGCCCGCGGTTCAAGAAGGCCATGATCTGCAGCCGCTCGGTCACGGTCTGGGCGCGGAATTCGACCTCGTCGAAGATCGTCGGGTCGGGCACGAAGGTGACCGTCGTGCCGGTGCGTCCACTGGGCGCCGGACCGGTGACGCGCAGCGGTCCCTGGGGCTTGCCCCCGTCGCGGAACTCGAGCTGGTGGCGGTTGCCGTCGCGATCGATCTCGAGGGTCAACTTCGACGAGAGTGCGTTGACGACCGACACCCCGACCCCGTGGAGGCCGCCCGAGACCTTGTAACCGCTGCCGCCGAACTTGCCGCCGGCGTGCAGGACGGTCAGCACGATCTCCGCGGCCGACTTGCCCGGGTACTGCGGGTGCTCGTCGGTGGGGATGCCGCGGCCGTCGTCCACGACGCGACAGCTCCCGTCGGCGAGCAGGGTGACGTCGATGCGCGTACAGTAGCCGGCCATCGCCTCGTCGACCGCGTTGTCGACGACCTCCCAGATGAGGTGGTGCAGACCCGCGGGACCCGTCGAGCCGATGTACATGCCCGGACGAACCCGTACGGGCTCCAACCCCTCCAGGACCGTGATGTCACTCGCCCCGTAACTGGCTGAACCCTTGGATTTTCCGGTCACGAAACATTCCTCTCGGTCGTGAGAATTCGGCGAAAGTCGGCGCAGCCGACCGCCACAATTCGACCTGTTCATCCTACCCGACTGGGTGTCGCACTCTGCCCGGACGCAGCGCCGCAACGGCGTTGATTTAGGGGGTGATGACGGTGCGAATCGACCGCGGCGCGTCGTCACCGAGCGACTCGAAGGCGGCGAGGATTCGCGCGCTGTCCTGGGTGATGCGCTGGGCGAACGCGCCCGACGGAACCTCGACCACCAACACGCCGTCCTTGATGAACAGCGGCTGGCAACGTCCGCGCAGCACCTCGTCGACGTTGTCGTCCCACACCGCTCGCACCTGGTCGATCAGTCGCACGTCGACCCGTTTGAGACGGCCCGCGACCACGTGCAAGATGTCGCCCAATGACGCCGGCTCGCCGCGCTTGCCCCTCATTCGCGTCCCGACGTCAAGTCGATGATCGACGCCGGCTTCATCTTCGTGGGCAGCGGCATGGCGGTCGTGACCAGGGTCTGGCCAACGGGCAGCAGCGCGAGGAGTCGATCACTGCGAACCGGGTCGAGCTCGCTGAACACGTCGTCGAGCAGCAGCAGCGGGTCGACCCCGCGGCGCTGCTGGATGAGCTCGTGGCCCGCGAGGCGCAGGGCCAGCGCGAGCGAACGCTGCTCCCCTTGGGAGGCCTGTCGCCGGGCGTCTCGATGGTTGAGGGTTATGAGGATGTCGTCGCGGTGCGGACCCTTAGTGCTGTGGCCCCGCGCAACGTCGTCCTCGAAGGCGCGCTGTAGTGCCTCGAGCAGGTCGCCGCTCCACGAGCGGTCATAGCCCAGGGCGACGGGCTGACCGTCGTCGGCGAGGGCCCGGTAGTACTCGTTGACCAGGGGATCGAGCTGGGCGAGCAGGTGCTCGCGCTCGGCCACCAGCTCGAGTCCGGTGCTCGCGAGGTCGGTCGTCCAGACCTCGATCTCCTCGCGCTCACCCGGGGTCGCCCGTCGAGCCTGGATCCGTCGCAGCACGGCGTTTCGCTGCGAGAGCACGCGTGCGAATCGCTCGAGCAACGGGCTCGTCTTGGGGTCGACGTCGTTCATCACGTGGTTGAGGAAGTCCCGGCGCTGTTCGGGCCCGTGGCGGATGACGTCCACACCCTCGGGGGTGAAGACGGTCAGCGGCAGGGCTTCGGCGAGATCGGCGCGCGACTGGGGGCGCAGACCGTTAATGAGCATTCGCTTCTGGGTTGAGCGGACGCCGCGGGTGAGCGTCAGGTCGACCTGGACTCGGCGGTCCTGGTGAAAGAGCACGCCGTGGACTTCGGCCACCGACTCGCCGGCGCGGACCATGTCCGCGGCGCTGTTCGTTCGAAACGAGCCGGCGGTCGCGAGTGCGTAGACCGCCTCGAGGACCGAGCTCTTGCCGGTGCCGTTCGGTGAGAGGAAGACCGTCACCGCCGTGTGGTCGGGACGGAACTGGTATTCGCTGAAGAGTCGGAAGTTACGCAGCGTGAGCTCGTGGAGTCCCACGACGAAGCAACCCGCCTACTGGACGCGAACGGGCATCAAGAGATACCGGAACCGCTCGTCGTCGACGCCGTGGACCATCGCGGGTCGCACCGAGTCCGACATTTCGAGCACCACTTCGTCGCTCGGTACCGCTTCGATGCCGTCGATCAGGAAGTTCGGGTTGAAGGCGATCGTGAGGTCCTCGCCCACGTAGTCCGCGTCGACGTTGTCCTCGACGTCACCGGTGTCCTGGCTCTGCGTGCGGATCTCGACCATACGGTCCTTCACCAGGAGCCGAACCGACGAGGTCGAGTCCTTCGCGAGGAGCTTCGCGCGCTTGAGTGACGTGAGCAGGGTGTCCTTGGCGACGCGCAGCTGGTTGGGGTAGCTCGCGGGAATGAGTTGGAGCACGGAGGGGTAGTTCCCCTCGATCAAGCGCGACGCGATGTTGGTGCGACCGACCACGAAGGAGATCTCGGCGCTCGTGAGCGTGACACCGATCTCGGCGTCCTCGCTCAGCGACGAGGCGGAGCGCTGCAGCTCGTGCAGGGCCCGGGCGGGCACGAGGACGTCCTGGCTCGCACCGATCGTCGAGACGCCCGGCACGTCGCGCACGGCCAGCCGGTAGGAGTCGGTCGCGATCAGTCGGAGCGCGTTGTTCTCGGTGGTGAAGAGCACGCCGGTCAACAGTGGTCGCGCGTCATCGGTCGCCGCGGCGCGAACCACCTGGGTGATGCCCTGGATGAGGTCGGCGGCCGGGATGGAGATGAGCGCCCCGGTGATCGGCGGCAGCTTGGGGTAGTCCATCACCGCGAAGCTGCGAAGGGAGAACTTCGCGCGGCCGAGGGAGACCTCTACGGTCTCTTCGCCGCCGTCGACCGTGACGGCCCCCGCCTCGAGCGAGCGAACGGCGTCGACCACGAGCCGGGCTGGGACCACGACCGACCCGTCCTCGAGTCCGATCACGTCGACGGTTGTGCGAACCGTGATGTCGAGGTCGGTGCCGGTGACCACCAGTTGATTGCCGGTCAAGGTCAGCAGTACACCAGAGGTGGCGCCTACGAGCCTCGTCGCCACGACCCGGCTCGCACTACTCAGTGCGTCGACCAAGATGTCGCGCTCGGATTTGAACTTCATCGGTTGCCTTTCTTTGACTACTGAGGTTACGTGGCTTGTTTAGTTGGAAAAGTGGTTGGTAGTAGTAGGGGTGTGGATTTGTGGATTGATCATTGAACTACCTGGTCAATCCGATGAAACCCCCGGGCAGATTTCCAACACCACTGTCTAAAACTGTCTCAACCACCGTGCTTCAAGATTCAAGTGATGTTGATTTCTCCCGAGTTGTCACCCACCAACCAACAACGATGTCCCCATCTTGTTCACAAACCTATTCGAACCCCTCCCCCTGCAGGCGCCGCTTGAGGTGATTGATCTCGGCGAGGAGATCACCGTTCACCGGCAGCTGTTCCTTGATCTTCTCCACCCCACTGATCACGGTGGTGTGGTTTCGCCCGTCGAAGATCCGCGCGATCATCGGGTAGGAGTAGTTGTTGAGCAGTTCACGGATGAGGTACATCGCGACGTGCCGGGCGTGCACCAGCGGCCGGAGACGCTTCGAACCACGGATGTCGGCTACGGAGAGTCCGTAGTAATCCGAGACGGCGTCGAGGATCGTCTCAGGTTTGATCGTGACCTGCTCGTGGCCGAGGTTGGTCAGGTGGCTCTTGGCGAGGTCGAGGGAGATCGGCTCCTGGCGGAGGTTCGCGAAGGCCCGCAGCATCGTCACCGAGCCCTCGAGCTCACGGATGTTGTCACGGACCCGGTGGGCGATCCACTCGGCGACATCCCGAGGCAGGTCGACCCCTTCACCCTCGGCCTTGGCGTGCAGGATCGCGATGCGCGTCTCGAGGTCCGGCTGATCGATCTCGGTCACGAGTCCCTGGAGCAGGCGACTGCGGAAGCGCTCCTGGATGCCGGCGAGGTCGCGCGGCGACCGATCCGACGTGAGCACGATCTGCTTGCCGTCACCGTGCAGCGCGTTGTAGGTGTGGAAGATCTCTTCGTGGAACGTCTCACCGCGCGTCTCCATGAACTGGATGTCGTCGATCAGCAGCACGTCGTTCTCGCGGTAGCGCTCGTGCAACGCGAGTTGTGTTCGCGTCTGAATCGCGCGGATGAAGTCGTTAAGGAACGTCTCGGTGGAGACGTAGAGCACTTTTCGTCCGGGGTAGTTCTCGTGGACGTAGTTGCCGATCGCGTGCAGGAGGTGGGTCTTGCCCAGTCCGGAGTTCCCGTAGATCATCAGCGGGTTATAGGCACGACCAGGGGTTTCAGCAACCGACTGCGCAGCGGCGAACGCAAGGCGGTTGGACGAGCCGGGCACGAATGAATCGAAGGTCATGCGCGGGTCGAGACGAGCCGGCCGATCGACGCTCGGCGCGAACGTCACGGTCGTCGACGCGGGCGTGGTGACCTCGGGTGTCGATATCGTGTCAACATTCGTCGCCGGTTGGTCACTGATAGTTAACGAGACGCGCACGTCCTCACCAATGATCTGCTTCGCTTGCTCGATGATGAGTGGCAGATAGCGCTGTTGCACGCGTTGCAGTTGGATTTGGTTCGGTGCGCCGATCACTAACTCGTCATCGTGATAATCCACAAGTCGAAGTGTGTTGAGTCCCGCGGCCCAAACTGCTTCAGATGCATTACCACGTAAGGATTCTCGTAGCGCTGACCAGACGTCGTCTCCGTTCGCCACTCTGTTCCTCCACAAGTCAGCATCGACATTATCCACAGGAGGGGAACCCGTGCTTGGCCGATCACCCCTGGGTATTTCACGTTACACCGTCGACCACGGGTTGGGGGCTGGGCGCGACGGTGCGGTAGGATTGTCGACGCTATCGCTCGCCACCTCCCAGGGAGGTTTGGCGAAGCGCGTGTGACATCGTGAGAAGAGGATTCTGTGAAGCGGACCTATCAACCCAACAAGCGAAAGAGGGCTAAGACGCACGGTTTTCGCGCCCGGATGCGTACGCGCGCCGGTCGAGCAGTGCTGAAAGCTCGACGGGACAAGGGTCGTCACGATCTGACGGTGTGACCGATGCCCGATCGGGTTCGGACCCGACGGCAGTTTGCACGGTTCGCCAATCCCGACGCTCGGGGTCGAAGCGGGCCGTTGCGCATTGTCTTCGTTGACGATCAACCCGACGGGAACGGACTGGCTGCTGCCTACACCATCAGCCGGAAAGTCGGTAACGCCGTGGTGCGCAATCGGGTTCGCCGCCGGCTCCGCGTGTTGCTCGACGAAGTTCATCCGTCCGCCAGACCAGGAACATACCTGATCAAATGCGGAATTGAGACTGGAAGTCTTTCCTATGATCAACTCAGATCCCACCTCCACGAAGCCCTCGAGCGAGCTCGACTCCTCAAGTAGCCCGGGTGTGGTTGCGAGGTTGTTGGCCAAAAGCATCAAGGCCTATCAGCGCATGACCTCGGGCCGGCCGTCGCCGTGTCGGTTTTACCCGTCGTGCTCGAACTACGCCCTCGAGGCCGTCGAGGTCCACGGGGCCTGGCGCGGCGTATTGCTGGCGCTCCGGCGGGTGAGCCGGTGCCGCCCCCTGGGCCCGCACGGTGTTGACCTGGTCCCAGAATCTCGGCGTAAGACAAGGAGTTCGAAGTAATGGCATCCATCACTCACTCGATCGGCGCGATCTTCCAGCCGATCTTCCACCTCTTTGGATGGATGCTGGCCTTCCTCTACGGCCTGATCCCGAACTACGCGGTCGCCATCGCGCTGCTGACGATCATCATCATGGGCGCCCTGACCCCGTTCACGGTCAAGTCCACGAAGTCGATGATGGCCATGCAGAAACTGCAGCCGGAGATCAAGAAACTCCAACAGAAGTACAAGGGTCCCGAGAACCGACAGGTCCTCAACGAGGAGCTCATGCGGCTCTACCGCGAAGAAGGGGCGAATCCCGTTGGTGGCTGCCTCCCCGTTCTGCTCCAGGCCCCATTTCTATTCATTTTGTATAGTGTCATTCGAGGCCTGACGAACATAACGCCGGCCGGTGTCGTGCAGCCGCGCTACATCCCCACGACCTCGAAGATGTACCACAACTTGATCGCGTCCCACGGACAGATCAACGCCTTCGGCATGGACCTCAACCTCAAGCCGTTCAGCCACCACTCGTCACTGGGCGCGACGATCCCCTTCTTCGTCTTGGTGGCGCTCGCCGTTGGACTCCAGTACTTCCAGATGGCCCAGATGAACAACCGCAACAAGAAGACCGGCCAGGCGATGCCGAGCCAGCAGCAGATGCTGCAGCGCTTCCTTCCCGTGTTCTTCGCGTACTTCTACATCGTGATCCCCGCGGCGGTCGTGCTCTACATGATCGTCTCGACCATTATTCGAATCATCACCCAGGACCTGATGTTCCGTGCGGGTGTGTCGAATCCCAACAAGGAGAAGGAACGGGCGATTCCGGCCGTCGGAAAGTCGGAGTCGAGCGAGCCGGCGAAGAAGACCGATGCGGTCGAGCCGAAACCTTCAACTATCAAGCCACAGCAGCAGACCCGCTCGCGGTCGAAGCGTAAACGAAAGGCACGTTAACCCATGGATTGGGTAGAGACAACTGGTAAGACGATCGACGAAGCGACGAGTCGTGCACTCGCCCACCTCGGTGTGAACAAGGACGACGCCGAGGTCGAGATCCTCGAAGAGCCGAAGACGGGACTTTTCGGCCGGGTGAAGGGTGAAGCTCGCGTGCGGGCTCGCGTTCGCCCGACTGGACCACGACCCAAGCGGACTCGACGTTCCGGTGGCGGCCGCGAGGACCGGCCGCGCGGTGGTGCCGCACACGGTGACAAGAGTCGTGGCCCGAAGTCCGCTGACGCGGCGGGCCGCAGGGAGGCTGGGACCTCCGGTCCAAGTCGAGAAGGTGTTGCAAAAGAAAAGAAGGAAAAGAGCGGTCACGGGGAGAACCACCCCAAGAAGGCGCATAAAGACAAGGGGACCCCACGGGTCGAGAAAAGTCCGAAGAAGGAGGACACAGTGGCCGAGGGAATTTCTCTAGCCGAACAAGGTGCAATCGCGAAGGAGTTCCTCGTCGGGCTCCTCGCCTCGATGAGCATCACCGCCGACGTGACGGTGAGTGAGCTCGATGAGGAAACCGTCGAGTTGGCGGTCAACGCCAATCCCCCGACCGAGCTCGGCATCCTGGTCGGTCCTCGCGGGATGACACTGCAGGCGCTGCAAGAGGTGACGCGGACCGTCGTTCAGGCGAAGAGCCCCGGACGCACCGACCGGATCCTCGTCGACGTCGCGCAGTATCGGGAGCGTCGCGTTGCAGCCCTGGGACGTTTCGCCCAGAAGGTTGCCCAGGAGGTCGTCGAGACCAACGAAGAGCGAGCACTCGAGCCGATGTCCGCCGCCGACCGGAAGGCGATTCACGACTCACTCGGCGACCTGGACACCGTTGTCACCAGGTCCGAAGGCGAAGAGCCGCGTCGCTTCGTGGTGATCGCTCCGGCATAATTGTTTCCGTGACATCGTTATGGTTGACCCGCGCCCTCGAGGAATCGAGGGCGCGGGGCTTTTTAGGGCCGGGTGCCGTTGAGCCACAGATCACGCACGCCGGTGGGTTCGTCGATGCCTGGAATGCCCACCGGGCCGATCCTCCGACCACGATCCTCGACCTCGGGAGTGGTGGTGGTCTGCCCGGGCTGGTGCTCCTTGACACCTGGGCGCACCCCACGACGTTCCTCGACTCCATGGAAAAGCGGACGAACTTTCTCCTCGAAGTACTGAGCTGGGAGGAAGTGCCGAGTGGGGGCAGCGTGTGGCGTGGCCGTGCCGAAGTGCTCGCTCGCGAGACCAGGGCTGACTCGCGGTTCAGTCTCGTCACGGCGCGGTCTTTTGGTCCGCCGGGCGTGACGGCGGAGTGTGCCGTGCGATTCTTGCACATCGGGGGATTGCTGATCGTCTCGGAACCGCCGGAAGGATCCGATCGGTGGAGTGATCCGGGGCTGGATCAGCTCGGTCTCGTGTCAAGGGGAACGTTTCGAACGAGCGCTGGCTACAAGGTGATGGAGAAGATCCGTCCCACGCCGCTGCGGTTTCCTCGAGCGACCGGTACACCGGGCAAGAACCCCCTCTTCTAAAACCACTGGTAGCGGGCTCGGGTTGTCAGCAGCCACTGCCGCCCAGTTGTTTCACGTGAAACATGAGAGATTGCGGCATAGCCAAGTAGCTAGACCAGTGCCGGTGACCAGCTAGGACGATTCGTTGTAGGTGTCGCTAGGCAATGCGGCGAGACCCGCCACAATCCCTGGGTCTGCGGCAATCCCCTATGCCCATCGTTCGAATGAGGGGAACGGTGGGCCCATACGGGCACTGCCGGGCACTACTGGTTGTCTATGACGCAAAGTACCTGCTCGCAAACGCTGGGAGCGAAGGAGCTTCGGTCTTGTTAGCCCCTCCTTCATTGCCCGAAGGGAGTTGACTGGCTGATTAGAGCCGTCACCGGTGCGATGTGTCACCACTGATCGACCCGGAGATGACTGCGGTGACTCACTTCGCCTGATTCGTGGAAATGGTCCATTACCTGGGTATTCGAGCGCTCGGGATTGCGTGCTGCGGTGGCGAGCCGGCGGAAACCTATGAAGCGGGGAAATTGCCGGTAGATGCTGATCACCGTGGCGATCAGCAGATGTTTCACGTGAAACATCGAGATGTGCCCGAAAGGCGTGGTCAACTAGTGATTACCGCAGCGGACGTGGTGGCACAAGGGTTTCAGGAAGGCTCTCGTGAGCTTCTGCGCACTATGGCAATCGTTTGCTGCGGCTGCGGACTGCAGGACATGGACGTCCCAATCCTGGGCAGCGATCACGGCCAATGACTGAGGGCACTACCAACAGGCAAAACGCCGGGCGGCATCAGAACCTATGTTTCACGTGAAACATAGGGCGTTGGTATCTACCTATTGCCGTGACGGTCCGCGAAGGCCTTGGTGCTGGCAATCGCAGTAGGACAACGAACGGCATGGAAAGCCGTAGTACCTCAATACTGACCGTCTACCGGTTTAATTCCTGTGAAGAGGGTAGGCCGGACTGGATCGGCTAGCAGTAGGCACCTGGGGGTAGTCCCGTCAATACGTGAGTACGTCGGCGATTGGCACGGCGATTACTAGCCTCGCGCGTCGCTGCAGGTATTCACTGACCAGTGGCAGTCGATAAGGGCATCCTGGTTCAGGATCTACACCGTGTGGGGTACGGAGTGGTGACTCCACTTGCGAGACAAGGGGAATTCCGTGACGTCCGCAGGTCACTACCGGCCACTCCCCCGAAGCCAACGCGATTGGCGCCGATATCCGTGACGATTTTGATTAGGGAACTCGGTGGCGTTGGTCACTGACCCAGCAATCGATGGACTACTCCCCCACGCCACCGACAATGCTCCCAGAGCTCAGTTCTACGACCACTGAACCTCCATTTCCTCGTCGGTTTCGGGCGTTGGCGCACTTCGACGTCCCCACGCCCTCTCTACACAGCCTTGTACAGCTGGCACTGGTGTTTCACGTGAAACATTCACCCCACGGACCCGCGGCGATTAGACCGCTTAACGAAGGACCACAGCAGGACGGTGTTGCAGCGGTGTGCCGAGTGGGGATTACTCGACTTCCGCCGGACCAGAGCCTTCGCTCCAGGATCGACAATTGCTTCATTACATCGACTGCCGTACTTTGAAGATCCGCGGCACAGACGTGCCTCGCCGCGCGTCCTCACGTACTCACTACTGGCTGCGCGGCCCACAAATTCCTCTGACTGACCGACCGCTTAGTGCATGTTTCACGTGAAACATTTCGTTGCCGCCGCAACGCCACCGACGGAGGGTGATCGTGATTCCCTAATGTTTATCGGGAATTACAAGAATTGACGTGATGGCGGTGCGTGACTGAAAGGTGCCGCTTCGCTCGGAACGGTGATGTTTCACGTGAAACATCGATACTTGACGATGTCCCAAAAACCGTGTTGAATGGCAGGGGGCTTGACAGGTGTCGGGGGTCCGTAACGCAGGAAGAGGCTCATGGCGGACGACAGTACGATGAGAATTTTCGCCGTAGCCAATCAGAAGGGTGGAGTGGGTAAGACCACCACCACGACGTCCCTCGGTGCAGCGCTCGCACAGAACGGCAAGCGAGTTCTCGTCGTCGACCTCGACCCCCAGGGCAACGCCACCACCGGCCTTGGCGTCGACGGGCGCAAATTCGAGCGGTCGGTCTACGATGTGCTACTCAACGACGTGCCGATGGTGGACATCGTCGAGCCGACGGGTTTCGCCAACCTCTTCGTAGCCCCAGCCACACTGGACCTTGCCGGCGTCGAGCAGGAGCTCACCTCGGCGATCTCACGCGAACTCCGGCTGAAGCGCGCGATCGAGTCGGTGAACGGCGACTTTGACTACATCTTCATCGACTGCCCGCCGTCACTGGGTCTTATCACGATCAACGCCTTCGCTGCGGCGACTGAGATCATGGTGCCCGTGCAGACGGAGTTCTACGCGCTCGAGGGATTGACGCAGCTCCAGCGGATCGTCGACCTGGTGCAGAGAAATCTGAATCCGACCCTTCGAATCTCCAAGGTCATCTTGACGATGTACGACTCCCGTAATACCCTTTCAATTGACGTCGCGGCAGAAGTTCGGCGTCACTTCCCCATCGAGTTATGTCGGACCGTCATTCCACGCACGGTCCGTCTAGCGGAAGCACCATCGTTCGGACAGCCGATAACGTACTTCGATCCGAATTCGAAGGGCGCCAAGGCTTATCGCGCATTAGCGGAGGAGATCATTAATGGCTAGGAAACCAGGTTTGGGCAAGGGCCTGGGCGCGCTCATCCCCGATGCACCCGATGTAGAGGTTGAGCAAACGGAGGTTGAAGTTGGTGGGCCGCTTCGGCGCATCTCAGTTGACTCGATCCGACCCAACCAATTTCAGCCCCGGAAGGCCTTCAACGACGACAGCCTGCAAGCGCTGGCGTCGTCGGTGCGCGAACTCGGCGTCCTGCAGCCGCTCATCGTTCGACCGGTTGACGGTGAGCCCGACACCTTCGAACTCATAGCGGGGGAGCGTCGCTGGCGAGCGGCGGCACTGGCTGGTCTCGAAACCGTGCCCGTGCTCGTACAAGACGACGTCAACGACCGGCTCTCGCTCGAGCAGGCAGTGGTGGAGAACCTGCACCGCGTTGACCTCCACCCGCTCGAAGAAGCGGCGGCCTACCAGCAGCTGATCGACGAGTTCGACCTGACCCACGAGCAAGTGGCCCAGCGCGTCGGGAAGAGTCGGGCAAATGTTACGAATACGTTACGACTCCTGCAGCTCGGCGAAGCGGCGCAGGCGGCGCTCGTCAACGGCGACCTGACCGCGGGACACGCACGGTCCCTGCTGGCCATCACCGATCCGAATGCGCAAGCCCTGATGGTTGCCCGTGTGGTGAAGAACGAGCTGTCTGTGCGGGCGACCGAGGAAGCGGTCAAGATCTTCCTCGAGCCCAAGGTCGTACCCGTCGACGAGCCGACACCGCGCGAGGTCTCCGGCGCGCCGCGACTCCGTCCGGTACCCGACGCCAGCGTCGCGGAACTCGAACATCTGCTCGAGGACTACCTCAATACCCGGGTGCACGTTGACTTGAAGGGTCGAAACGGTCGAATCATTATAGATTTTGCTGATCTTGATGACCTGGAACGTTTGTATATCGTTATCTCACAGGCGAAGTAACCTTCAACATTAAACCTAACGTTTTCGTTGAAGTTTTCCCCAACTTGTGGATGAAGTTGTGGTTTACTCTGATTCAACCTCAGAAAATGCCTAATTTACCTAGTCCCGGCGGACATTAAGACCACAGCGCGAACGGCTAGTTGTGGAGAACTTTTCTTACGAGCCCGTTCATAATGGTTGCGATCTCGTCGACCTGGTCATCGTAGGCACCGTGCTCAACGTGGAGCGTCATCATCTTGGTTTCGCGAAGCACGGGCAGTGCCATGCCGGTCACCTCGACGCGCGGCAGCAGGTCCGTGCTCGCGAGGGCCGAGGCCAGTGCGCTGGCGAGTTGTTCGCCCCGTCGGGAGTGGGACCGATAGCTGGCCCAGTAGTGGATGTGGATGCCCTGGATCTCGCCGTTGAACTGGAACGATAGAACGACCGCCGCAGCCGCGCCGTTGGCCGTCGCGGCGATCTCCTCGGGGTTCGAACTCTCGAGCCTGATCAGGTTCCCCGACGTCCAGCCGCGAGCCACGGCGTCGGCGAGGGACGTCGTACCCGCGACGAGCACCAGGTCAGAGGGCAGTTCATTAAAGCCCGCTCGATCGCGAGCCTCGGTCACCAGGTTGTGATCGGCCATGATCGACGTCATGCGCCACAGCTCGAGCAGGGTGGAGCGCGTCAGCACGCCCGACGGCTCGAGGGCGCGGTTGCGCTGAAAGTCGGTCACCGCACCGTCGAGCAGGGTTCCGAAGATTCCGTCGATGCGCCCCGGATCGAAGCCGAGCTGGGCGAGGCGGATCTGCAGTTCGGCGACGTCGTCGCCACGTAGGTGCGGGCGCGTCAGGTAGAGCAGTCGATCGCCGAGGTGCCAGCCGGCTTCCACGAGGCGCGACCACGTGGTCGCGTCGACCTCACCGGTGATGGGCAGACCCCGAGCGCGCTGAAAGGCCTCGACCATCGCCTCGGTGCCCTCACCGAAGACGGCGTCGCCGTCCGCGGGCGCGCCGTAGCCCAGTCGCTGGAGTCGCTCGTGCAACTCATGGACCGACTGGCCCGTGCTGCCGCGTTGAAGTAAGCCCGTGATCAGGGTAGTTAGAGGGACGCGGTGATCTCGTGCAACAGGGCGCCCTTCGGCTTGGCCCCAACGATTCGCGCAACGACCTGGCCGTCCTTGAAGAGCAGCAGGGTCGGGATACTCATGACGGAGAACTTCGTTGCGGTGGCGACGTTGACGTCGACGTCGAGCTTGCCGATCGTGAACTTGTCCGTCTGTTCGGTCGAGAACTCCTCGAGGATCGGGGCAATCATGCGGCACGGACCACACCATTCCGCCCAGAAGTCAACGAGGATTGGCTTCTCCGCCGAACCGATCACTTCGTCGAAGGTGGCGTCAGTGAGAATGGTGATCGGGCTTGTCATTGCTACCTCCCAGTGACACCCGGTGGCGTCGTGGCGACCACCTTACCTGGTGGCCATAAATTCACGGTCAGCGAACGGGTGTCCCCGGGTGCGCCGTGACCCGCGATCAGCCGTCGAGCGCCTCGAGCCACCGCTCGGCGTCGATGGCGGCGATGCACCCCGACCCGGCCGACGTGATCGCCTGGCGGTACTCGTCGTCTTGGACGTCGCCGGCGGCGAACAGGCCGTCGATGTTGGTGTACGAGCCCACGCCGGTTCGCACGTAGCCGTTCTCGTGCAGTTCGACCTGGCCCTGGACGAGTTGGGTGTTGGGCACGTGGCCGATCGCGACGAACACGCCGGTCACGTCGATCGTGCGCTCCTCGCCGGTCAGCGTGTCGGCGACGCGAAGCCCGGCGACCTTATCGTCGCCGAGGACCTCGAGGACCTTCGTGTTCCACGCGAAGCGGATCTTCTCATTGGCGAAGGCACGTTCTTGCATGATCTTGGACGCGCGCAACGAGTCGCGACGGTGGATGATCGTCACGCTGGAGGCGAAGCGGGTGAGGAAGGTCGCCTCCTCGATCGCGGAGTCGCCGCCACCGATGACGGCGATGTCGTGACCGCGGAAGAAGAACCCGTCACAGGTGGCGCACGTGGACACACCGTGGCTGAGAAGTCGCGCTTCACCAGGAACTTCGAGCATCAACGACTGCGCGCCCGTCGCCAGGATCACCGTGTCGGCGGTGATGCTCGGCTCGTCGTCGCCCGACAGCCACGCCCGGAACGGTCGACCGCCGACGTCGAGGCGCTGCACCTTGTTCACGCGAAGATCCGCCCCGAACCGTTCGGCCTGGGCGCGCATGTTGGCCATGAGCTCCGGGCCCGTGATGCCTTCGGGAAAGCCGGGGAAGTTCTCGATGTCGGTGGTGAGCATCAGCTGGCCGCCGGGCTGGTCCGAGGTCGAGGAAGGCTCGCCCTCGATGACGATGGGCTGGAGCTGGGCGCGAGCCGTGTAGATGGCCGCGGTCAGTCCCGCGGGGCCCGATCCGATGATGAGGACGCGGGTGTGTTCAGTCATGGAGATTCTTTCGTTGGGGCAGCGGCCGGCGGCGGCGCCAGATGATCAGGCCGGCCACGAGGGAGAGCACACCCACCAGGGCGTAACTCAGCCACACGTGGTTGGCGAAGAAGTACACGTTGAAGAGTCGGATGACCCCGATGATCAGCACGCTCACGAGGACCAGGCCGACGAGGAACAGCACGAAGATGAAGGCCAGGGTGCGCCCGGCCAACAGGATCGGCCGCAAGACCTTGTCGTGGACGACGTCGAGCGCGTGGTCAAGGATTCCGAGCGCCCGGTCGACGACATCGGGCTCGCGGTCTGGGGTGGGGCTCGACTCGCTCACACTACGAACATAGCGGTGAAAACCGCTCAGGCCTTAATCCAACAGGCGGCGATGATCCGTGGTCCGCCGTGGGTTCCCACGACCGAGCCCACGTCGGCCACGACGAGGGCGTGCTCGGTCGCCACGTCCGCGACCATGGCCACCAAGTCGTTGACGTCACTGGCGTCGCCGTGCACGATCGCGAGCCGCTCGAAAGGGGCGTTGGTGCGAACCACGGCCGCGACGGCCGCGAGCGACTTGGCCCGGGTGCGCTGGCGGCCGGCCTCGGCGACGACTCCGTCCTTGAGCGCGAGCAGCGGCTTGATCGAGAGGACCTGGCCGAGCAAGGCGCGCGCGCCGCCGACGCGACCGCCCTTGACCAGGTGCTCGAGGGTGTCCAGGGTGCCGCAGATGCCGACGCGGTCGAGCAGTGCCCGCGCGCGCGACTCGAGGGCGTCGAGGTCGGCGCCAGTGCCGGCGAGTTCGGCGAGGTCGATCGCCATGAGTCCGACGGCCATCGACACGGCCTTGGTGTCCACGACCCGCACAGGGATCCGGTCGGCCACGGACTCGGCGGCGAGCGTCGCGGACTGGTGCGTCGCCGAGAGTGCCGCCGAGATGGCCAGCACGATAACGCCGTCGTAGCCGTTTGCCAGCGCCGCTTCGTAGGCGCTCTGGAACGAGCCGGGGGAGGGGGCGGCCGTCTCGGGCAGGACCTTGGACTCCTTGCACTTGGCCCAGAACTGCGACGGCGACAGGTTGACGCGATCGGTGTACTCGTCATCGCCGAAGCGGATGGTCAGCGGCACGACGTCGATGCCGAGTCGTTGCGCGACGTCGTCGGGGAGGTCACAGCCGCTATCAGTGATCACTCGGACTCGAGCCATTCGTCCCCCTCAGCGTCTCGCCGACTGTCAGCCTTGCACGTTCGACGGCCGTCGGCCAGCGCGGCGCTGGCCGAGGGCGACCACCACGACGTAGGCGACGACGCCGATGATGAAGGCACCGGCGAACCGGATGATCAGGCCAAGTCCCACACTGGCGCTCGAGGCGGAGTACGCCGCGGCCATCGCGACCGCGGCCACGAGCGACGCCACGGTGCTGCGCCGGACGTGGACCGACCAGATGGTCGAGGTGATCGAGACCCGGTGGCGCGAGAGGGTGGCCAGGGCCGCGACGGCCGCGACCGTGTAGGAGATCGAGACGCTCGAGGTCAGCGCGGCGATCGAGTGGCGCCCGAAGGCGAGCGCGAGCGCGATGTTGAGGCCGTTCTGGAACAGGTAGAGCACGAAGACGTGCCGGGCCCGCTGCATCGCCTGGAGGCCGCGGATGCAGAGCATGTAGATGGTGAAGCCCGGCATGCCCGCGGCGAGGACCGCGAGCACGGTGCCCGCAGCGAGGGTGTGGGTCGCGTTGACGTGGTTGAGCACGGCGACGAGGGGCTGGCTGAGGATGATGAACCCGACGGTGCAGGGCACGATGATCACCAGCGACTGGCGAAGGCCGAAGCGGAGTCGCTCGCTGAACCCGCCGTAGTCCTCGTCGGTGGCCATGCGCGAGAGCTGCGGCGCGAGCGAGCTCAGCACCGAGACCACGATCACCGCGTAGGGGATGAGGAAGAACGACCAGCCGTAGGTGTAGGCGCTGACGGGACCGTTGCCCCCGACCCCGAAGGCGAGCGCGAGGATCACGTAGAGCGACGCCTGGTTCGCGACGACCACGAGTAGGGTCCACCCGCCGAGGCGCGCGATGGCGTGCAGGGCGGGATCGTGGCGGTCCAAGCGCGGGCCGATGCGCCAGAGGTCGCTGCGCGCGAGCGAGGGGAGCAGGAAGAGGAACTGCACCGCGACCCCGAGCGTCGTGCCGAGCCCGAGCCAGAGCAAGTCGTGCGAGCCGGGCAACTGGGCGAGCACCGGCGTCGGGTCGACGAGGTGGAACCAGATCAGCACGATGATCGCGATGACGTTGTTCGCCACCGGCACCCAGGCCGGGGCGCCGAAGCGTTGGCGCACGTTGAGCAGCGCCGTGGCGAGGCCGATGAGCCCGTAGAAGAGTATCTGGGGGACGAACCAGCGCAGCAGCTCGGTGGCGACCCGGCGCTGGTTGAGCAGCAGCGTCGCCGCGTGGCCCGAGTCGAGCTGGTGCAGCGCGGTGAAACCGTCGATGATCCACGGCGCGCAGATCCACGCGATGACGGACCCGATGAGGAGCGTGATCACCGACGCGGTGAGCACCGTGGAGATCGAGTGCCACGCCCGGCGCTCGCCGTCCATCGCCAGCCGCTCGACGAACACCGGGATATAGGTCGCGATCATGATCCCGCCGAGCACGAGGTCGAAGAGCATGTTCGGGATCGTGTTGGCGAGGTTGAAGGCGTCCGCGAGCGGGGTGAACCCGAGCACCCAGACGAGGACGAAGACGCGCAGCAGTCCCGTCAATCGAGAGGCGAGTGTGCCGCTCGCCATGGACAGGACGCGCGAGGAGTGGCTAGACGTCGTGCTCATCGGGCGTGGCGACCCCTCGAGCGGCGCCGGTACGTCCGCCACCACCACGCCGCGAGCACCAGCAGTGACGCGAGGGTCAGCAGGTACCCGACCACCGATGAGCCGGCGATGCGCACCTGGATGGCCGCGTGGGCGAGCAGGACCTGCTCGTTCGGCGTGGTCACGTTCACCTGGAGCGTGAGGCTGCTGCCGCGCCGACTCACGGCCGGCACGCGAACCGACGTCGTCGGGGCGCCGAGGGTCACCACGACGTTGGAACCCTTGGGGAAGTGCAGCTGGTTGGTGAGCAGGTGCACGACCGCGGTGATCGTGTACGGCGCGGTGCTGTGCAGCGTGATCGGCAACGCCGTGCCCGGTCCGGCGAGGGTGATGGCGCTCGGGTCCACGGTGAACTTCGAGAGCTGCGCGTTGAGGTTCGCCGCGGCCACGTTGATGGCGTTCTGGCGCGCCTGAGCGCTACCCGTCGTTTCGGTGCGCGCCGTCGCGACGCGAAGGGCGAAGGCGACCGCGTGGTCGGTGATGGCCTGGCTGAAGGAGTCGACCTGGATGGCGAGCGCGGTGATCGAGTCGACGTTGCGCGCGCTCCAGTGCGACGGCGTGACGGCGAGCAGGGTCCGGGTGGCGGGCGAGCCGTCACTGGCGACCAGCGAGGAGGTGAACGAGGGGACGAGGCTGCTCGCCACGACGAAGGGGTCCGAGGTCAGTCCCGAGGCGACCTGGTTGAAGAACGGGATCGACGTCATCGTCGCGGGGACCGTGATGATCACCGACCGGCTGGCGGGCGCGTTGGGGGCCTCGAAGTGCAAGAAGGCGAGCGTGGCGAGCATGATCGCCGCCCGGCGACCGGGCTCGATCGCGCCGTCGACGGCGAGCTGGGAGAGCGGCTGGTCGTCGGCGAGGGCGACCGTCGAACCGGCGTCGGTGAGATGGAACGGGGCACCCCAGTTGAGCGTCGTCGACGGCTCGACGGTAAGACGGCTTTCGGGCACGACGACGTCGGACACCCCGGCCGTGGCGAGTGCGGCGACGCTCGCCGCGGACGGGTCACCCTGGAGCAGGACCGGCGCGTCAAGGTAGCGCCCGGTGATGGCCCCGACGAGTTCGCTCGCCAGGTTGAGCTGGGTCTTCACCTCGTCGCCGAGCCCATTCGCCGCGAGCCCGGCGAAGTCGACGTCGCGCGGCGGGGCGTTGATGATTCGGTGCAACGGGCTCGCGACCGCGTGGTTCAGGGCGTCACGCCACGGCGCGCCACTCGCGCCCGCGTCGTAGGCGCTCGCCAATGTCTCGTAGTTGGCGCTGACCGTGAGCGGCAGCGTTGGTCGACGGCTGATCGCGGTCAGCACGGCCGCGGTGCGCACGCGTTTGGACCACGTCCCCGCGCCGAGCGTCGTGATCCAGGTGAGCCGCAGCGGGGTCGCGACCGGCACGGTCTGGACCGCGACGAGGGACCACTCCACGGTGGTCGTGCCGCCCGCGGTGACGGCGTAGCGAAGCGGGTAGACGCCGTCACAGGTCGCCCCGGCGCAACGCAGGCGCAAGCGGGGGAGCGGACCGCAGTGGCCCCGGCTCGTGAGGGGCTGGCCCGTGAAGATGACGACCGTGACCGAGCTCGAGCGCGCCGCCGTGCAGTCGGGCTGGAAGGAGCCGGTCGAGGCGGTGGCCCCGCCCGCGACGCCGACGCCTGAGACGATGGGTGCGATCTGGGAGCGCATGACGATCCGCGGGTAGAGCGCGAGCGACGCACGTGTCCCCGCGCTCGGGTGGGCGAAGGCCATGGTGATCTTGATCCTTGCGGTGCCCGATGGCGACATGACCGCCGAGGCGTCCTGGTGCTCGATGGTGAAGACCGGCGTCGTCGCGGCGCCCGAGGCCGAGGGCCACGTGATCGTCGCGAGGCCGAGGAGTACCACGCTGAGCGCCCGCCACCAGGTCGAAAAACGGTGGAACATGCAGACCCAGGCTACCGTCGCGGTTGACGGGCCACGGGCCCAACTACCCTTCATGGCGAGTGTTGTCAATGGAGCAAGCCCACGGACGGCTGGTCGAACTAGCCGATTTGGCCCGACCCCTCGCGCGCGTCTTCGCCGACGAGGGGTTCTCCCTGTACGCCGTCGGCGGCTCGGTGCGCGACGCGCTGCTCGGCGAGCCCCGCCGCGAGGACTTCGAGATCGACTTCACCACCAACGCCCGGCCCGACGACGTGGCGCGGCTGATGGCCCGCGTCTGCACGACGCTCTGGGAGCAGGGACGGGCCTTCGGGACCCTCGGGGGCGTCATCCGCAGCAACGGCGTCAAGGCCGAGGTCACGACGTTCCGCTCCGAGGCCTACGTCGACCACTCGCGCAAGCCGGCCGTCGAGTGGGGCGACTCGCTCGAGGTCGACCTCAGCCGCCGCGACTTCACCATCAACGCGTTGGCCCTGGACGTGATCGCGCTGGCCGACGAGACGCCCGGCGTCCAGACCCTCTTTGACTACCACCACGGCTTCGTCGACCTCTTCGAGCGGCGGCTCCGCACGCCCACCGACCCCGTCCGGCTCTTCCAGGACGATCCCCTGCGCATGCTGCGCGCGGCGCGCTTCGCGGCGCGTTTCGACCTGTCCATCGACGAGTCGCTCGAGGCGGCCGCGACCGCGATGGCCGAGTCGTTGACCAAGGTCTCGGTGGAGCGGATCCGCGGCGAGCTCGACCTATTGCTGCTGACGACGCGGCCCTCGATCGGCCTGGACTTCATCGTGCGAACCGGGCTCGCGGACCAGTTCGTCCCCGAGCTGCCGAGGCTGCAGCTCGAGCAGGACCCGATCCACCAGCACAAGGACGTCCTCAAGCACACCTGGGCCGTGGTGGACAAGACGTCGCCCAACCTCACCCTGCGCCTGGCCGCGCTCTTCCACGACATCGGCAAGCCCAACACCCGCGCCATCTCCGACGAGGGCGTCACGTTCCGCTTCCACGAGATCGTGGGCGCGAAGCTGACGCGCAAGCGCATGACGGCCCTGAAGTACCCCCAGGCGATGATCGACGACGTGCGCACGCTCGTCGAGCTGCACCTGCGCTTTCACACCTACAAGATGGGCTGGAGCGACCGCGCGGTGCGCCGCTACGTGCGCGACGCCGGGCACCTGCTCAACGAACTCAACGAACTCACGCGCTGTGACGCGACGACGCGCAACTTGCGCAAGGCCGCGACCTTCGCCAAGCGGATGGACGAGCTGGAGATCCGCATCGAGGAGGTCCGCGCCAACGAGGACCTCAGCCGCCTGCGCCCCGCGCTCGACGGCGTCGCCGTGATGGCACTCCTGCAGATCCCCCCGGGCCCGGTGGTCGGCCGGGCGCTCGACTTCTTGATGGAGATCCGTCTCGACGAGGGCGAGATCGACCCCGTCGACGCCGCGCAGCGGCTCAGCGCCTGGTGGGCCGAACAGGGCCAGACGTGACAAAACCCCGCCGCTCGAGCGAGCGGCGGGGTTTTGCGCAGTGGCTTACGGCCAGACGGGGTTCGCGGCGGCGTCGTTCGCGAACGCCTCGACCATGTTGTGGGCCTCGTCGTCGTGGAACTGCACCGGCGGCGACTTCATGAAGTACGCCGAGGGGCCGATGACCGGTCCGCCGATGCCGCGGTCGAGCGCGATCTTGGCGCAGCGCACCGCGTCGATGATGACCCCGGCCGAGTTGGGCGAGTCCCATACCTCGAGCTTGAGCTCGACGTTGAGCGGCACGTCGCCGAAGTTGCGGCCCTCCATGCGGATGTAGGCCCACTTGCGGTCCAGCAGCCACGGCACGTGGTCGCTCGGGCCGATGTGGATGTTCTCGGCCTCGAGGTGGCTGCTCTCGAGCTGCGAGGTGACCGACTGGGTCTTGGAGATCTTCTTGGACTCGAGCCGCTCGCGGTCGAGCATGTTCTTGAAGTCCATGTTGCCGCCCACGTTGAGCTGGTAGGTGCGGTCCAGGGTCAGGCCGCGGTCCTCGAAGAGGCGGGTGAGGATGCGGTGCACGATGGTCGCGCCGACCTGGCTCTTGATGTCGTCGCCGATGATCGGCACGCCAGCGTCGGCGAACTTCTTCGCCCACACGGGGTCCGAGGCGATGAAGACGGGGATCGCGTTGACGAAGGCGACGCCGGCGTCGATCGCGGCCTGGGCGTAGAAGCGCTGGGCCTCCTCGGAGCCGACCGGGAGGTAGGAGACCAGCACGTGGGCACCCGAGTCACGCAGGGCCTTGACGACGTCGACGGCCTCGGCCGGGGACTCCTCGATGACCTCGCGGTAGTACTTGTTCAGTCCGTCCAGTGTCGGGCCGCGCTGCACGGTGACGCCGAGCGACGGCACGGTCGCGAACTTGATCGTGTTGTTCTGCCCGCCGTCGATGGCCTTGCCGAGGTCGTTGCCGACCTTGGAGGCGTCGACGTCGAAGGCGAGGACGAACTCGAGGTCGCTCACGTGGTAGTCGCCGAGCACGACGTGCATGAGGCCCGGGACGTCGTCGCCGGCCTTGGCGTCCTTGTAATACGTCACGCCTTGAATGAGTGAGCTCGCGCAGTTTCCAACGCCAGCGATCGCCACTCGAATCTTGTCCATGGCGCTCCTTTCTGCTTCTAGTCTCACTTCGCGTCTTTGGCGAAGCTGTGGTGGTTACTGCGTTCGGTGGTCAACAGGCTGTCGATCCACGCGAGGTCCAACTCGACCGCCTGCGCGGCGTGCTGCATCACGCTGCGGGCGTACGAGTCGAGTTCGTCGTTCGCGGCACCGGCGCGGACTTCGGCCAGGCGCGAGACGAGGTCGGTGCGGCGACGCTCGAGGAGCGCCACGCGCAGGGCGGGGGTGAGGTACTTCGCGAGCGCCACGCGCATCGTGAAGTTCTTGCCGTCGTCCATGGTGGAGGGGTCCGCGAGCAGCTCGGCGAACTCCTGGCGACCGCGATCGGTGATGCGGTAGACCTTGCGGCCGCGACGTCCGATGCCCGAGGTCGCGCGCAGCGCGCGCAGCGACGCCCGCTCACCCGAGAGCGAGCCCGTCGAGAGCGCGCTGAAGCGCGACTCGGTGGCGGCCACGGCCTCGACGCTGCCGTGGCGCTCGAGGCGCGCGAGGGCGGGGTAGATCGACCCGAAGGACACGTTGCTCGAGATGCCGAGGCGCTCTCGCAACTGCGAGCGGATCTCGTAGCCATGATGGTCACGGTCCATGAGCAGGCCCAGAATGGCGATGTCCAACACGCGAGCCATCATATCAAATCGATATATCGAACGTGACATGTGGGTGGCGGGCCATGGACGGCGGGGCGCTGTAGTCTCACCCAATGGATCGCACGCTACGCACCACCTCGGCCGATGGGGCAGTCGTCGAGTTCGGGCTCGTGCGCCACGCGCTGCTCGAGAAGCTCGCCACGGGTCTGCTTCGCCCCGAGGACGTGTGCGACGCGCACCCCGAGTTGCTGCGCGCGGCGCGAAACATCGGTCGCTCGAGTGGCGAGCAGTGCCCGGTCTGTCACGACAGCGAGCTCGTCGAGGTGACCTATGTCTTCGGTGCTCGGCTGCCCGCGGGGGGCACGTGCCCGACGTCGCGCGCCGAGCTGGCCAAGCTCGAGCGGCGCGAGGAGCCGGTGCAGTGCTACGCCGTCGAGGTCTGCGCCGCGTGCCACTTCCACCACCTGGCGAGGCGGTGGGGTGCCGGCGGCCGGACTCGTCGGGCGGTTCGCGGCCGAGCCTAAAGTTGAGTCGTGAGCCTGAGCGCATTGACCCTGCGCACCCGCAAGCGCCGTCACGGCGCCGAGCCGATCGTCATGGTCACGGCCTATGACGAGCCGGGTGCCCGCTACGTGGACGCGGCCGGCGTCGACATGATCCTGGTGGGCGACTCGGTCGCCAACGTGGTGCTCGGCCAGGCCGACACCCTGCACGTGACCATGGCCGACATGGTCCACCACGTCAGTGCGGTGGCCGCGGCGCGCCCGGCGGCCCACCTCGTCGCCGACATGCCCTGGCTGAGTTACCACCTGGGCGAGTTCGAGGCGGTGGCCAACGGCGCCGCACTCGTTCGCGCGGGCGCCGAGAGCGTGAAGCTCGAGGGCGGGCGTAACCGCCTGAGCGTGGTGCGAGCGCTGCTCGACGCGGAGATCCCGGTCATGGGCCACCTGGGACTGACGCCCCAGAGCGTGCTCGCCTTCGGCGGGTTCAAGGTCCAGTCCAAGACCCGCGAGGCCGCCAACGCCCTGGTCGAGGATGCCCTGGCGCTACAAGAGGCGGGTGTCTACGCGATCGTGATCGAGGGAGTCCCGGCCGTGGTGGGCACGATGGTCACCGAGGCGCTCGAGGTCCCCACGATCGGCATCGGCGCTGGTCCGGACACCGACGGGCAGGTCCTGGTGTTCCACGATCTCCTGGGACTCTCCAACCGCAAGCCCGCCAAGTTCGTCCGCCAGTACGCGGACCTCGGCTCGGCCATCACCGAGGCGGTGTCGCGCTACCGCGACGACGTGCGCGCCGGGACGTTCCCCGACGACTCCGAGGTCTACCCGACGCCCGCGGGCTGGCTCGACTAGCCAAAAACGGGCCCCTGGGCTAGACTCATCGGTCCCATCGGTGATGGGAACGAACCCTGCTGCGTTTTCCGCGCAGCCCGGCACGCCGGACCAGAGGGAAAGGAAATGGCCATGAGGCCCTATGAGACCATGATCGTGTTCGACACGACCGTCGACGCACAGTTGATCCAGGTAGCACTCGACCGAGCACTCGAGACGATCCGCACCAACGGTGGAACCCCCGGGACCATCGACCGTTGGGGCAAGCGCCCACTGGCGTACGAGATCAAGAAGCGCAAAGAGGGGTACTACGTGCTCGTCGAGTTCGCCGGCGAATCGACGACCGTCGACGAGTTGCACCGAATCCTGACCCTCGCTGACGAGGTGCTGCGCTTCAAGATTCTTCGTCGAATCGAGCGGACCAGCCGTCGCGTCCCTGCGGCGGCGCGGGCTCGCTCCGAGGAAGCATAAGGAGAGCTGATGCCTGACAACACCATCACGATCGTGGGCAACATCACCCGCGATCCGGAGTTGAAGTTCCTCAACAGCGGCCAGGCTGCGGTCCGGCTGTCGGTGGCGG
>JAKAPH010000051.1 GCA_021807265.1 Actinomycetes bacterium
ATCGGCACGATGAGCAAGAGGGACGTGAATACGCTGATGGCGGCAGACTGCTGGCGCAGCAGGAGCCCGAGCCCGAAGCCGAGGGTGGCGAGCAGCGTCAGGTACAGCCCGCCGAGGATGACCGAGCGCAACACCGCTCCCGACGCGAGCGACGCGGTCGGTACGACGCCTTCGTAGATCCGCTGGCCCAGCAGGAACGCCGCGAAGACGACGACCTCGGCCACGACCACGGTGACGCTGATGAGGACGATCAGCTTGGCGATGACGACCTGGACGCGCCGCGGGGTGGCGGCGAGCGTCGTGCGGATCGAACCGGACGAGTACTCGCTCGTGATGAAGAGAATGCCGATGACGCCCACGGCGAACTGTGCGAAGAGGGTCCCGCCGAGGCTGGTTGACACCGGGTCGAAGGTCAACTTGCGCAAGGGATCCATCGTCTGCCAGTGACCCCGGATGGCCGAGGTGATCAGTGCGCCGAGGCCGAGGGTCAACACAACGGTCACGACGTAGCCGACGACGGTCGATCGGACGGAGCGGAACTTGATCCACTCGGCGCGGGTGACGGAGGCCACGGTGACGCTATCCATGCTGGGTCATGTCCAGGGAACTGACGTACTCGACGTCGCCAGCGGTGAGGTCCATGAAGACCTCTTCGAGTGACGCGCGCTGTGGCGTGAGTTCGAAGAGGGCGACACCGGCCGCGAGGGCCGCGAGGCCGATGGCCTCGGCGTCGCCGCCGCGAACGGTCATGGTTCCGTCATTGGCCGAGTCCACGGTGGTTCCCGCCGCCTCGAGGGCCCGCCGGAGCGCCGCGTTGTCGGCCGAGCGCACGAGCACGGTGCCGCCGTCCGACGTGGTGAGCTCGTCGACGGTTCCTTGGGTGATGAAGCGTCCCCGGCCGATCACGACGATCTCGTCAGCACTCTGGGCCATCTCGCTCATCAGGTGCGAGCTCACGAACACCGTTCGTCCCTCGGCGGCGAGGGTGCGAAAGAACGTGCGGATCCAACGAATGCCCTCGGGGTCGAGGCCGTTGACGGGCTCGTCGAAGAGCAGGACCGGTGGGTCGCCGAGGAGCGCGGCGGCGATGCCAAGTCGCTGGGACATGCCGAGTGAGTAGCCCCCGACCTTCTTGTCGGCGACGGCGGCGATACCGGTGAACTCGAGGACCTCGTCCACGCGCCGCGCGGGGATTCGGTTGGACACGGCCAGCGCGAGCAGGTGATTGCGAGCCGTGCGGCCGGGGTGCACCGCCTTGGCGTCGAGCAGCGCGCCCACCTCGCGCAGCGGCGCCGCCAGGTCCCGGTACCGCTTGTCGTTAATGGTCACGTGGCCCGAGGTGGGGGCGTCGAGGCCCATGATGACCCGCATCGTGGTCGACTTGCCCGACCCGTTGGGACCGAGGAAACCGGTTACGACGCCGGGACGAACCTCGAAGCTCAGGTCGTTTACGGCGACGGTGTCGCCGTAACGTTTGGTCAGGTGCTCGACAGATATCACGTCTTGTTCGAATCTAGCGACCCGTTACGACTATCGCGCCGCTGCCCCCTGGGCGATCATTCCTCCCGGCAGCGAGCGCAAAGGCCGGCGATGGCAACGTGGTGTCGGTCCAAGCGGAAGCCGTAGGACTTGAACAGATCACCGCTCAAGGCGTCGAAGTGGCGCGACGGGATTTCGAGGGTTACTCCGCAATTCGTGCACACCAGGTGTCCGTGTACGGCCCCGGCCAGGTGGTAAACGGTCGCCGCGTGGCCGACGTGGGCGTGCACGACGAGGTCGAGTCGTTCGAGCTCTTCGAGGATGCGATAGACGGTCGACGGGCTGACGTCAGCTGCGTAGTGCTGGGCGGCCCGGGTGATCTCCTCGGCGCTGAGGTGTTCGGGCTGTTCGACGAGCACGCGAGCGACCGCTCGCTTGGCGACCGTCACCCGTTTGCCGTCAGCGCGAAGGGCCGAAATGATGTCCTCGAATCGATCGCGATCCACCGCCTGAGACTAGACCGGACGCGTCGCAATCGAAGTCCCCTAGTCTGCGACTATGCACTCGTCTCCGTCAATGGTGTCCGCCAGCGATGCTCTGCCCGGCCGGCCAGAGCCGATCGAGGTCGACCGTCCCCACCTGGTCTTCGGGACAGAGTTCCGCACCGCCGTCGATCCTGGCCACGAAGTCGCCTACGTCGCGATGGGCTGCTTCTGGGGGGCGGAGCGCTTGTTCTACCGCCTCGCGGGCGTCGTCACGACCTCGGTGGGCTACCAGGGCGGCTTCACGCCGAACCCCACCTACCGCGAAGTCTGCACCGGCCTGACGGGACACGCGGAGACAGTCCGCGTCGTTTTCGATCCGTCGACGATCTCGTACTCGTCGATCCTCGCGCACTTCTTCGAGGGGCACGATCCGACCCAAGGCAACCGGCAGGGCAACGACGTCGGCACCCAGTACCGAAGTGCGATCTTCACGACGTCAGACGCTCAATTGGCGACCGCGACCGACGTGGCGGCGCGATACCGCGACGAGCTGCGTGCCGCGGGCTTTGGCGCGCTGACGACGCAGATTGAGACGGCCGGCCCGTTCTATCTGGCCGAGGAGTACCACCAGCAGTACCTCGAGGCCAACCCGAACGGCTACTGCGGCATCGGTGGCACGGGCGTGAGCTGTCCAGTGGGACTGCTCGGCCGCTAACGGGTCAGGCGCGTCAGGATCGACTCGGCTTCGGCGTTGATCCGCGTGACCAGTTCGCCCGCGCCGACGAGTTCACCAATGCCGCCGACCGATTGGCCGGCGGGGTAGGCCTCGACGCGCTCGTCCACGCCGACCGTGGTGTCGTCGCCACCGAGGTGAAACGATCCGTCGGCGAGCGACACCATCAGTTGCTCGGGAAACGGTCGCAGCAACGACGGGTCAGCCTCGTACTGTTTCGTTCGATCGTTGCGCAGCACCCGCATCGTTTTGCCGGTGTAGGCGCGCGAGATGGTGGTGTCGTCCTCAGCGCCGCTCAAGAGGTGCTCCTTGAAGCCGCGCACGGCGCGCGCCTCGGGCGTGGCGATGAAACGGGTGCCGATCCAGACCCCGTCGGCACCAAGCGCGAGTGCGGCCGCCAAGCCGCGTCCATCGAAGATGCCGCCCGCGGCCACGACGGGGATCGACTCGCCCACCGCGTCCACGACGAGGGGGACGAGCGGCATGGTCGCGACCAAACCGGTGTGGCCACCGGCCTCGGTCCCCTGGGCAATGACCCCGTCGCACCCGCTCTCGAGGGCCCGACGGGCGTGCTCGACTTTCCCGCACAGGGACATCACCAGGACGTTGTGGCGGTGGCAGGTGTCGATGACGTGTCGCGGTACGCCGAGGCCGGCGACGAAGACCGAGGCTCCGCCCTCGATGGCGAGCTCCACGTTTCGCTCCAGTGAGTCGGGAAACGCGGTAAGCAGGTCCACCCCAAAGGGCCGGTCGGTCGCGGCGCGAACTTCGGCGATCTCGGCGACGAGTTCCTCGCTCGACATCGTCGACGCCCCGAGACATCCGAAGCCGCCGGCGCCGGAGACCGCGCTCACCAGCGCGCTGTAGGAGACGCCACCCATGCCGGCGAGCATGACCGGAACGTCAATGCCCAAGAGATCTGTCAATCGGGTTTTCACGCACCCCCCTCGTCTGCACGACCGTACCCCGGCCGCACGAGGCGGCGCAGCAGGAGTCCGCCGGCCACGGCGGCGATGACCGACGCACCGATCAAGCCGACGGTGAAGTCGCCGTAGGTTGCGCTCGTGGTCGCGAACAGCGCTCGGGCGAAGAGCAAGGGCACGGTGAAACCGATGGCGCACAGCACGGCCCCCGCCCGAAGCACCGGCCCACTGATCGGTGACGGCGGCGGCAGCCCGAATCGTCGCGCGAGCGCGACGCCCGCCGTGATGCCGAGCACCTTGCCCGCGATGCGGACAATGATGAATGCCACCACGAGTGTGGTCGTGGGACCACCCCAATGCACGCTCGTCCATCCGATCCCGCACGAGACCAGTGCGTACACCGGCAGGACCACGGCGACTGACCATTGATTGGCGCCACGTTCGAGCCGCGGCGCCACGTCGTCGTCGTAGGGTGCAATCGCACCCGCGATGACGCCCGCGAGGGCCGGTTCAACTTTCGCCCACGTCAAGGTGGCCCAGAGGCCAACGAGGACGGTGAGCCGCATGGCTACGGTGGCGCGCCGGCGTGTCGCGAGCCACGCTCCGGTGGTGAGGATGGCGCTGGCGAGAAGTCCAATGGCCTGAACGCGTGTCGCGCCATCGACCGACAGCACCACCACGCTGAACACGTCGTCGGCGACGGCGAGTGTCAGCAGGAAGAGTCGCAGCGTGGCCGGCACGCCTCGGCCGACGAGTGCCAACACACCGAGCGTGAAGGCGATGTCGGTCGCCATGGGGATACCCCAGCCGTGTCGCAACGATGGCAGATGCGCGAGGTAGCCGACGACGATCGCGAGCGCAGCGGTCGCGGCCATGCCGCCGACGGCAGCGAGGACCGGCGCGGCGGCGTGGCGGACTCGTGCGAGTGATCCCCGGCGGCGTTCGCGCGCCAACTCGAGCCCGATGCCGAAGAAGAAGATTGTCATCAGCACCGAAGCGGCGATGTCGTGCGGCGAAGCGAGTCCGATGTCATTCGACCAGCGACCCGGCCAGCCGACGTTCACGATTCGTTCGTACGCCGTGGGACTTAGGGCCGACCAGATCAGCGCGGCGAGCGCGCCGGCGATCATGGTGAAGGCCGGTGCGGCGTCGTGTTCGAGCAAGCGACTCGCCCCTCGTCGGCCAGTCATCGTGGTGTCCAACCGACGGTCACTCGCGTCCTAACTGTCCGTGCCAGCGGGCGATGAGTTGTTGGGCCGCCGCGGTCAGCACCGATAGGCACTCGTCGAAGTCGTCGTCGTTGCCGTAGTAGGGATCGGCCACGTCAAGGTCGAGTCCTGGGTTAAGCAGGTTGCGGACCATCACGACCTCGGTGTCCGGATTGGACAAGCGGTCGAGGACGTCGACACGATGCTCGCGAGTCATGACGAGGACCAGGTCCTGTCGATCGAGGTACGCCGAGTCGGCGAAGCTCGCACGTGAGCCCGACTCAAGAAAACCCGCGCGGTCGAGCGAGCGACGCGCCCTCGGGTCCATTGCTGACCCTTCGTGCCATCGGGCTGTGCCGGCGCTGCTCACGTCTACCAACGCGCTGAGTGCCGGAGTGGCCGCGAGCAGGTGGATCAGCGCGACCTCGCCCATCGGCGAGCGGCAGATATTCCCCGTGCAGACGACCGCGACGTGTAGTTGAGTCATAAACCTTCTCGGTGGTGCCTGGGGCGCGGACTTGACGTGCGTACTTTGATATCAAGACGGTACGATAATTCCGAGACGGAAAGGGGAAGCGATGCCACTGTCAGAGCACGAACAGCGCATCTTGGCCGAGCTTGAAGAGTCGCTTTCCAAACAGGATCCTCGATTCGCAAAGTCGGTGCGCGAGACCAACGTCTACTCGCACGGGGGCCGTCGTGTTCGCTGGGGTGCCGCCGGCTTCGTACTCGGACTGGCAATCCTCGTGCTTTTCTTCTCACGATCCATCGTCATTGGACTCGGCGGGGTGCTCTTGATGTTCATCTCGGCCATCGTCATTGAGCGCAACGCCCGGCTACTGGGCCGTGCGTCCTGGCAGGATCTCACGCGTCACATCCGTGGTGATGAGGCGCACACGACCGAGAGCCCGCGGGCCCGGTCGCTTCGCGACTGGTTGTCGCGCCAACGTAATAAAGACCAGTGATCCCCTCGGGGGCGAGGTCGCACCTCGCCCCGGTGCTGGCCGTCGACATTGGAGCGACGAAAGTTGACGCCGCGGTGGCGGCTCCTGACGGCATGCTGCATGACCGTCGACGCCTCGTGCTCGAGGAACAACTGGACCTCGCCGCGGCGCTCGTGTCGATGCTCCGAGCCATGGTCGCCGAGAATGACGTAGCGGCCGTGGGCGTCGGTTGCGCGGGGCCGATGACCGGCCACGGCGAGACGGTGTCGCCCGTCAACATCGCCCAGTGGCGCGAGTTCCCCTTGCGCGCGGTGCTCGCCGAGGGTACGGGCAAAGACGTCTTCGTCGACGGTGACGCCCGGGCGCTGGCGCTGGCCGAGGGCGCCGTGGGTGCGGCGCGGGGGCAGGACTCGTACCTCTCGATGGTCGTCTCAACGGGCATTGGCGGCGGGATCGTCTTGAACGGGCGGCTCCTCGACGGCGCGAGTGGCAACGCCGGCCACGTCGGCCACCTCACCGTCGTGCCCGAGGGTCGGCTCTGCCACTGTCTCAGTCGCGGATGCCTCGAAGCCGAGGCATCGGGACTCGCGATCGAGGCGATGACCGGACGACCACCGCGGGAGGCCGACGTCACCGTGCGCAAGCACGTCGGCGACCTCGTCGGTCGCGCGGTGGGAACGCTCGCGGCGACGTTGGATTTCACGCGGTGCTACGTCGCGGGCTCGGTCGCACTTGGCTATGGCGACGAGTTCATTGCCAGTGCGAACGCCTCGGCCACCCGGGTGTCGACCATGCCCTATACGAAGGATTTGCGCATCGAGCGTTCGGGTCTCGACGCCGATGGACCACTCCTGGGCGCGGCCTACGTCGCCTGGTTCGGGGTTGCATCGTGAGCGCGTGGTGGCCACCGAGGTTCGGCCGATACCTCGCAGCGCACCCGCGCGACGTGCCGGTGGTGGTGGCCGCGGCGTGGGCACTTCGGCGCAACCAGTGGTGGCGACGGTCGCCGTTTCTCCCGATCCCCGACGACGCGTATTGGCGGTTCCGCCTGGCCACCTTCGACGGTTCGGCGACGGCGCGCCTCGAACCCCGCGCCATCGTGGAGGCGGCGAGATGGTCACGCCGCCAGCGGAGCACAAGGTAGGTTGGGCCGGTGGGCCGCGTCTTGTTGCTCAACGCCACCTTTGAACCCCTCCAACTGGTCAGCGAGCGTCGGGCGGTCGTGCTGGTGCTGGGCGGCCGCGCCGAGCCGATTGCGACGGACGAAGATCCGATGGTCTTTCGGTCGTCGTCGATCGCCGTTCCGATTCCGGCCATCGTTCGTCTTCGTGAGATGGTGAAACTGCCCACGAAAGTACGTACGCCCCCGCTGACCCGTCGGGCACTGCTCTTGCGCGACGGATACCGGTGCGCGTACTGCCTGGAGCACGCCGACACGATCGACCACATCGTCCCGCGCAGTCGCGGGGGCGAGCACTCGTGGACGAATGTGGTGGCCGCGTGTCGTCGGCACAACATGCAAAAAGGCGATCGACTGCTGGAGGAACTCGGCTGGCGACTCCAGATAGAGCCCCGGGTGCCCGAGGGCCTCTGGTGGCGGTGGCGCTATCTTCCCGATTCGCATCCCCTATGGGAGCCCTATCTACCCCGTGCCTCGTGACGGCGCCGATGAACGAGGTCGAAGAACTCTACGACTACGACGCCCTACGAGCAGTCACCGAGCCGTCGGCCTTCGTGGTGCACGTCGATCAGCGCACCGTCGTGCTCGGCAGTCGTCAGCGGGCCGACCTGTTAACTGACCAGTTTCGGCGGTCGTGCGCACTGCGACGTCGCCGTGGCGGTGGGGGAATCGTGTTGATCCAACCAGGCGACGCGTGGGTCGATTGGTGGATTCCCGCCAGCGATGCAAGATGGTCGGCCGACCTGCGCGAGACGTCGCGCCAGGCCGGCTATCGATGGCGCGACGCGTTGCGTGACGCGGTCGACGGCGAACTGGTCGTACACGACGGTCCGCTGGAAGTGGACGGTGTCTTTGGCGTGGTGTGCTTCACCGGTCGGGGACCGGGCGAGGTGTTCATCGGCGATCGCAAGGTAGTTGGCGTCACCCAGTGGCGTGTTCGCGAGGGCACCCTCGTGTCGACGGTGCTGCACGGGCTCCCGACGCTGCCCCTCCTGGAGGGATTGGCCGACCGTCCGCCAGGCATCGAGCGGGCACTCAATCACCACACCGTTGCGTCACTCGGCGTCGACCCCGACGCGATCATTCGCCGACTCGTTTCGATTGACGGGCCGTGGAAGGCGCGACAGCTGCTCTTGGCCGACTGACCGAGTCCGGTCGCGTACTCGGCATCCCAAAACCGACGTCACCATGACGAGCGGTATGACGTCTGGGTAAGCCGACCCCAACGTCGGCGGTGTCGGCGGGCACCGCGAATCCAACCTCGTCGAGGGTCGCCCGCGGCCGGTTGCGCGTCGCTGCGGCACGGGTCCGCGCGGCGGGGTCAAAAACATTCGATCGGGGCGAGAGTCGGCGAAAAAGTGGTGCAAAAAGGAGTTAGGTGGTGTAATGTGTCGCGAAGTGGGGCAAAATGGTGATCTAGAGGAGGCCTAAGGTGATCGGGTTCGTTGGTCAGTTCCAGCACTCGCTGGATGCCAAGGGACGCCTGATCCTGCCCGCCCGCTTTCGCACGGAGTTTGAGCGGGGCGGCCACCTCAGTCCCAACACGGAGGGCTGCGTCGCGCTGTGGACGCCCGGTGAGTTCACCCGCCAAACCGAGGAGCGACTGGCACAGAGTCGGCGCGGCGGGGCGCAAGATCGCCAACAGGCGCGATACTGGGCCGCTAACTCCTCGGACGTCGAATTCGACCGCCAGGGCCGTTTCGCGTTGCCCTCGGTCATTCGCGACTACGGCGACCTGCGCGACGAAGTACTCATCGTCGGTGCCCTCGATCACCTCGAGCTCTGGGACCCGCAACGATACGCAACGGCCGTCGGTCCGGCAGAACGGATGTTCAAAGACGGTGGCGAATGACGTCCTCGATCACGCTCGAAATCGAGCGCTCGCCGCGCAGTCTCTGGCGGTCACCGTCACTCACGCCGTCACAGCCCCCGAGCGAACTCATGGTTGAGGACTACCACCAGCCCGTCCTCGTCGACGAGATCGTCAAACTGTGCCAGGACCTGGCGACCGGCGTCGTTGTCGACGCCACCCTGGGCGGCGGGGGACACGCGGCGGCAATTCTCGACAACGTCGCGCACCTCAGGGTGCTCGGCGTCGACCGTGATGCGGAAGCGCGTGCTGCGGCTGCGTCGCGTCTCACCCAGTACGCCAACCGGTCGCGAATCGCGTCGGCGTCCTTCGCCGACCTCGGCGCCGTGATTCGAGCCAACGGCGACTTCATCGGTGATTCGCCGGTCGTCGGGGTCTTAATGGACCTGGGGGTCTCATCGCACCAACTCGATGATCCGTCGAGAGGATTCTCATTCCGTTTCGACGCACCACTCGACATGCGCATGGACGCGTCCACGGGCGAGACCGCGGCCGAACTCATTGCTCGCATCTCCCAAGATGAATTTGTCCAGCTCCTGCGCGCCAACGGCGAAGGTCGGTACGCTCGCGCCATCGCCACGGCCGTGCGAGCGGGTCGACCGGCGACGACTGGCGACCTGGTCGCGTTGGTCGAAGGAGCGGTGCCGATTCCGGCGCGCCGCCGCGGCAACGTCGCGACCAGAGTGTTCCAGGCGCTGCGGATCGCGGTCAACGACGAGGAGCGCCAGCTCGAAGACGGTCTGCAAGGGGCGTTCGACGCCCTCGCACCGGAAGGTGCCTTGATGGTGATCTCCTACCACTCCGGCGAGGACCGCGCGGTGAAGTCGTTCTTGCACGAACTATCGACGGGCGGTTGCCACTGCCCGCCCGAGCTCGGGTGCGTCTGCGGGGCTATCCCGCTGGCGCGAATTCTGCGGGCGAGTGCCGTCCTGGCCAGCCCTGGCGAGATTGCGTCCAACCCTCGGGCGCGATCCGCTCGATTACGCGTCGGATGGAAGTTAGCGCGATGAGCGTCATAACTTTCCCCCGACGCGTCGAACGACGGCTCGGTTCGCCGAGCCGACCAGCAACTCGGACCGCCGGACATCGCGCACGCGTTTCGCACCGGACCCTGGCGCGGGCGCGGTGGCGCAACGCCTCGGCCGCTCGACGATCCGTCATCATCATGGGCGTCGCGCTGGTGGTGTCGCTGGGCGGGAGCATGGTGGTGGCCAACCGCCAGGTGCAGCTCCAACGTCTCCAGAGCGCCCTGCTGCAGGCACAATCGAACTACGCGGTGCAGGTTGGATCAGCCACCAACGCCTCCGCGCCGAGTCAGATCGCGTCCAAGGCCGGCGCGTTGCACCTGGTTGATCCCACGTCGGTGACGCAAGTTCCCGCCACGTCGCTTGAGAGGCCGCTGCCGTTGCCGCAGTACAACGGGTACGCACCGGTCACATCAAGGACGAGTCGGTGAGTTCGCCGACCTCGACGCCGCCACGGCGACCCCGAACCAGGACACCATCCCAGGCAGGGTCGAGCCGCTCGATTCGACGACTTCGCCTCCTCCGTTTCTCCGTGGCGACCTTGTTCGCATTGCTCGCGGTCCGACTCTTCATGATCCAGATTGTCGATCACGCGCACTACGCGCGGCTCTCGGTCGGACAGGTTCGAGAAGACCTCACCACCTCGGCCCTGCGCGCGGGCATCTACGACCGCTACGGACAGATCCTGGCCGTCTCGCGCCCGACGTCCCTCGTCATCGCCGACGACTTCCAGATCGCCCACCCGAATACCGAGGCGCAGGCCATGTCACCCGTCGTCGGCGTACCCGTTGGCAAGTTGACCCAGTTGCTCTCGGAGCGGCACGGCTACGTGGTGATCAACAACCACCT
>JAKAPH010000052.1 GCA_021807265.1 Actinomycetes bacterium
GCTCTTAGCCACGGGGGCAACGCTACTAAAAATACACGGACCGACCGAGCGCGTAGGGGCGAAGGGACTCGAACCCTCACTGGAGGCGGTTTAAGCGCCCTGCCTCTGCCAATTGGGCTACGCCCCCGCGCGATCGTTCTTGACACCGTAACCCATCGACGCCGCGCGCGAGAAACCCTCGGTTGGTCCACCCAGACAGTGGACCTGTCTAGGCTGAAACAATGAACCACGTGCGTCGTCGGGGCACGGCCCGTTCACCAAGAACTCGATTCATCGCCGCGGCGACCGTCGTGGCGATGACGCTGACCATGCTCACGGCGACCCCGGGGACCTCGAGCGCCCAGACGATCGCCCAGACCCGCGCCGAGATCGCCGCGCTGTCAGCGACCCTCGCCCAGCAGCAGCGCACCAGTGAGACCACGGCCAACGCCTACGACGCGGCCCAGGTCCAGCTCGCCACCATCACCGTCAACGCCAAGCGCCTCGAGCGCTACGAGAAGCGCAAGCGCGCGTCGATCGGCGTCACCTCCCAGCAGCTGGTCACGGCAGTCGTTCGCGCCTACGTGCTCGGCGCGGCGGCGGCCCAGACGATCTTCCTGTTCGACCACCCCGTCACCTCGAGCGACGCCCGCACCATCTACGAGAACCAGGCCATCGGCAACCTCACCAAGATCAGGAAGCGGCTCCAGGACGAGAAGCGTTCGCTCGACTCGACGATCGCCCAGCTCGCCGCGCAGCGAATCCAGGCCCACCACCAGGAGAACACCATGCGTGACCTCCTGCACCAGAACATCCGCAACGAGGCCCAGACCCAGGCGACGCTGACGGCCGTGACCCAGTCACTCAAGAAGCAGATCATCGCCTACGAGATCCAGGTGGGCACGGCGGCCGCGAAAGTTCGCGACGTCGCCCAGGAGCAGTCCGCCGTCGCGGCGGCCTCGGCCGTGGGTGGCCAGAGCGCCGCGAACCTCGTGCTCGCCGCGATCCAGGCCGCGACGCCGCCCGTCGTCACGGTCACCGGCACCACGGCCGGCTCGGCCGCGGGCCGCGCCGCACTCGCGGCGGCCGTCTCCCAGATCGGCGTGCCCTACGTCTGGGGCGGCGAGACGCCCGGACAGGGCTTTGACTGCTCGGGCCTCGTGCAATGGGCCTGGGCGCGTGCCGGGTTCACGATCCCGCGCACGACCGAGACCCAGTGGCCGGCGCTGCGCCACGTCCCGCTCAGCCAGCTCCAGCCGGGCGACCTGCTCTTCTACTACAACCTCGACGGGGACCACTTGGTCGACCACGTCGTCATGTACGCCGGCAGCGGCCCCTGGGGCACCAACACCATCATCGCGGCGGCGAGCGCCGGCACGCGGATCAGTTTCGCGCCCCTCTTCACGTTCGGACTCGTCGGTGCCGCCCGACCCTAGCGACCCCACCATCGCCACCACCGTCGTCGTGCCGGCGTACAACGAGGCGGCGAGACTGCGCCGCGGCTTCGCGCGCCTCGAGCCGGTCTTGGACGAGCTCGACGTCGAGCGAACCGAGTTCGTGATCGTCGACGACGGCTCGAGCGACGACACCGCCCGCGAGGCCCTCGCCGTCTATGGCGAACTCCCCCACCGCCTCGTCGTGCGCCAGCCGTCGAACCGGGGCAAGGGCGCGGCGGTGCGCCTCGGCGCCTCGGTGGCGCGCGGCGAACGCATCCTCGCCGTGGACGCCGACATGGCCATCGACCCGCACCACTACCGGCCGATGCTCGACGAACTCAACCGGGCCGACCTCGTCGCGGGCTCGCGCGCCCGCGACGGACGCATCCGCTACCAGTCGCTCACGCGCACCGTCGCCGGGCGCGTCTTCAACCGGCTCGTGCGCCACTACACCGGCGTGACCCTCGTGGACACCCAGTGCGGTGCCAAGGCCTTTCGGCGCGGCCCGGCCCGGGTGCTCGGGCTGCTCGGCATGGTCGACGGCTTCGCCTACGACGCCGAGTTCTTCCTGCTCGCGCGCCAGCTCGGCCTGTCGGTCCTCGCACACCCCGTGACCTGGGATGACGTCGGCGGATCCTCGGTGCACCTGCGCTCGGCCCCGCGCGCGATGATCGCGGACCTACGCGCGCTGCCGCGCACGACCCACGTCAACCCCGTCGTCGTCGCCGACCGCGACATCGACCACGAGCGTGTCGCGGTTGCCGCGCGCGCCGCGCGCATCCAGGGCCTGGTCATCGCCCGCGGGTCCGAGGACGCCCTGATCGTCGTCGCGCGCGACGACGCCATCGGTGCGACGGCCGTCGCCGCAACAATCGGGGGAACCCTGCGAACCACGGACGTCGCGGGCCTCGTCGGCCGCACGTTCGAGGCCGTTTGAGTCAGTCGGCCTTGGGCAAGAGCCAGTCGGCCACGAGCTGGGGGGCGCGGTCGGCCCACTCCTCGGCCGTGATCGCGTAGCGGCCGTGGTCCTCCCAGGCGCCGTCGATCTCGAGGTAGCGCTCGGCGACGCCCTCGAAGCGCAGCCCGAGCTTCTCGACGACCCGGCGCGACGCAGCGTTGCGCGGGATGATGTTGATCTCGATGCGGTGCAGGCGCAACGTCTCGAAGGCGAACTGCAGCACGACGACCACCGACTCGGGCATGAGACCGCGTCCCGCCACCGCCTCGTCGATCCAGTAGCCGATGAAGGCCGACTGCAGGGGGCCGCGCTGGATCGACGAGAGGGTGAGCTCGCCAACGAAGCGGTTGTCGTAGAAGATGCCGAACCCGTAGCCGCTGCCCAACTGGCGCTCGCGCTCGCGCAGGGCGCAGCGGCTCTCGAAACTGCGCTGGTCCTCGGCGAGGTGTGACGAGTGGGCCGAGCGGGGCTCCCACTTGACCAGCCAGTCGTGACAGCGCGTGCGCACCTCGAGCCAGCCCTCGTAGTCGTGCTCGTTGAGCGTGCGCAGCACGACGCGCCGACCGTGCAGCGTCACGGGCGAGTAGAGCGTTCCGCGCGCTGTCATCGGGGCCACCTCACCCCTCCATCGTGCCAGGTTGGCGCGGTGTGCGGATTCGCGAGCAGCCACGCGGCGACGCCGTCGAGGATGTCGCTCTCGGAACTGAGCAGTTCGGTCGCCCCGACCCGGCCCATGACGGCGTCGAGCACCATCAGGCCGGCGACGAGCACGTCCTCGCGGCCCGCCACCATCCCCGCGTGGCCGAGCCGCGCCTCGGGCGTCTCGGCGCCCAGCCGGTCGCGCCAATGCTGGACCGCGTCGCGGGTCACCACGCGGTGGTGGACCTCGTCACGGCGGTAGGTCGCCACGCCCCGGTCCAGCTGCACGAGGGTCGCCACGGTCCCCGCCAGCCCGACGAGGCGCACGCCTCCGGGTACCGATGCGAGGACGGGTTCGGCGGCCATCGCCGCGTCCAGGGCCCCCGCGATCATCGACGCGGCCGCAGCCCGTCGCTCGTCGGTGACGATCTCGCGCCCGAGGGCACGTTCGGTGACGCGCACGCAGCCCAGCTGCATCGAGACCGCGTGCAGCACGCCGTGAAGGCGCACCGCGAGCTCGGTGCTGCCCCCACCGACGTCGACGATCATCGTCGCCCGAGAGTCGTCGGCGAGCCCGACCGTCGCGCCGTCGTAGGAGAACTCGGCCTCGGCGTGCCCGTCGAGCACGCGCACCTCGATGTTTGCGAGTCGCCTCGCGCCCTCGACGAACTCGTCGCGGTTGGCCGCGTCGCGAATGGCCGAGGTGCCCACGACCATCCCCGCGTCCACGCCGTGGCGGTCCATGAGCCGCCGGTAGTCGCGAATCGCGTCGAAGGTTCGCGCCAGTGCCTCGGGGGCCAGCCGGTTCGTCGCGTCCACGCCCGCACTCAGCCGGGTGATGCGCATCGTGCGCTCGAGTGTCCGCCCCGACCCGTCGACGATCAGCAGGCGCGTCGAGTTCGACCCGCAGTCGATGACCGCGACCGGCTCAGTCACGCACGTCCTCGCGGCGCAGCTCGGGTAGTTCGACCGCGTCGGCCACCAGCGCCCCGACCGGGTCGCTCGCCCCGCTGAGGAAGTTAGCGAGGTGCGCGTGCAGGCACTTCACCCCCACGCGGGTCCCGCCGACGCCCCCGGTCGGCGCCACCGCGTCGAGCTGGACGAGCGCGGCGTCGCGGCGTCGCGCGTAGTCGTCGTGCGCCGCGGCGAGCGTGTCGGGGTCGACGAGCGATTCGAAGCCGTGCACGCCGTTCGCGCCCTCGAGGCGACTCACGGCGGCGTGCAGCTCGCGGTCGACGAGCCAGAAGAGCGTGGGCATCGGCGTGCCGTCGCGCAGGTGGGGTTCGTTCTCGATCACGACGGGCCGACCATCGAGCCGGCGCACGACGACGGCGAAGCGTCCCGCGGGGGGACGGCCGAGCAACTCCTCGACGGCGACGAGGTCAGCGCTCGACGCGTCGCGAAAGGTGCTCAACGCCAGAACTCAAGCGTGCGAACGAGTCGCGAGACGAACCCGCTCACGCCGTTGGACGCGGTGGGCGCGTGCACGACCGGCGCGCCCGACACCGACGAGGGCGCGACGAGCGGCTGGTAGCCCGGGTCGCCGCCCCCATCGAGGGTGGACGTGCCCGGCAGCACTTGGATCAGGCTCTGACCGGGGTTCACCAACTGGTAGAGCTGGCGCGCGAGCATCGCCGCCTCGGCCTTGGTCGCGATGGTGCGCTGCTGGGTCGCCAGGGCCTGCTGCTCGTGCTGGATGACCGCGATCTGCTGGGCCGTCGACGAGAGCTGACTCTGCTGGTGCAGCAGTGTACCGAGGGGGAACCACGCGACCACCATGGCGATCGCGGTCACGATGGAGAGCGGGTAGAGCCACTGGATCCGGCCCCGGTTGCCCGTCGCGATGTTATGGGTTGTTGCCACCTACCGCCCCCGACAAAGACGATGCGCCGAGGAACCGGGCCTGATCACCCAACTGCTCCTCGAGCCTCAAGAGTTGATTGTACTTCGCCACGCGGTCAGAACGTGCCGGGGCGCCAGTCTTGATCTGGCCGGCGTTCGTGGCGACCGCGACGTCGGCGATGGTCACGTCCTCGGTCTCGCCCGAACGGTGCGAGATCACTGTCGTGTAGCGCGACCGGTTGGCAAGCGCCACGGTGTCGAGGGTCTCGGTCAGGGTGCCGATCTGGTTGAGCTTGATCAGGATCGAGTTGGCGACGCCGCGCTCGATGCCACGCTGCAGCAGGGTCGAGTTGGTGACGAAGATGTCATCGCCCACGAGCTGGACGCGCCCACCGAGGCGCGCCGTGAGCGCCGCCCAGCCGTCCCAGTCCTCTTCGGCCATGCCGTCTTCGAGCGAGACGATCGGGTAGCGGTCGCACAGGTCGGCCCAGTAGTCGACGAACTCGAGGCTCGAGAGCACCCGACCCTCGCCACTGAGGTGGTACGCGTCGTCGCGCCAGAGCTCGGAGGTCGCGGGGTCGAGCGCGATCGCGACGTCAAGACCCGGGGTCCGTCCGGTCGACTCGATCGCCTCGACGAGGATCTTGACGGCGCTCTCGTTGTCGGCGAGGTCCGGTGCGAAACCGCCCTCGTCGCCGACGGCCGTGGCGAGTCCCCGCTTGGCGAGCACGCCCTTGAGGGCGTGGTAGGTCTCGGTGCCCCAGCGCAGGGCCTCGGCGAAGGTCGTCGCGCCCACCGGCATCACCATGAACTCCTGGAAGTCCACGGAGTTCGCGGCGTGCACGCCACCGTTGAGGACGTTCATCATCGGCACGGGCAGGACGTGGGCGTTGACCCCACCCAGGTACTGGTACAGCGGCACGTTGGACTCGAGGGCGGCGGCCTTGGCGACCGCGAGCGAGACGGCGAGCATGGCGTTAGCGCCCAGGCGGGACTTGTTGTCGGTGCCATCCAGATCGATGAGCGCGTAGTCGACGCGGCGCTGCTCGAGGGCGTCGTAGCCCTCGAGGGCGTCGAAGATCTCGCCGTTCACGTAGCCCACGGCGGTCTCGACACCCTTGCCGTTCCAGGCGTCGCCGCCGTCACGCAGCTCCACGGCCTCGTGGATGCCGGTCGAGGCGCCCGAGGGCGACGCGGCGCGCCCGACGGCGCCCGATTCAAGGAGCACCTCGGCTTCGACCGTGGGGTTGCCCCGCGAATCCAGGATCTGCCTACCTCGTACCAACTCAATCTCGCTCATCGCGACTCCTTCCCACTCGACAGAACGCTAGTTGAGGTCGTGGGACGGCTCAGACTGCGACTCACGCGCGCGCACCCCATCGGCGACGCGCCGAGCCCGGTCGCGCAGCACGCCCTCGAGGTCCACGCCCGCGCCATAAGCGGCGCGGGCGAGCGTCTCAATCGCGTCGCCCCAGGCGGTGTCGACGTCCGAGGTCGAGCTCGCATCAGAGACTGCGGGCGTGGCCGGTACGCCGGCGAGCGCGGTTGCGGCCGCGGCGATCGACGCGGCGAGCTCGTCGTGCTCGACGCCCACCGAGGTCGCCTTGCGCAACAGCTTGGTGTAGAGGGTGAGCGCGGGCAGCTGCCAGGCGACGCCGTCGAGCACCGAGGTCCGGCCCTTCTCGGCCTGCTTGATGACCTCCCAGCGAGCGGCGACATCGTCGGCGTCGCGAACCGCCACGTCGGCAAAGACGTGCGGGTGGCGCCCGATGAGCTTGCTTCGCACCGCGTCGGCGATCGAGACCAGGTCGAATCGGTCGAGCTCGTCGCCGAGCTCGGCGTGAAAGATGATCTGGAACAGCAGGTCGCCGAGCTCCTCTTGGACGTGGGCGATCTGGTCGGCGGTCGGCTCGGGCTCGGCGTGCACGAGCGCCTCGAGCGCGTCGAGCGCCTCGTAGGCCTCTTCGAGCAGGTGGCGGGTGAGCGAGGCGTGGGTCTGCTCCTGGTCCCACGGACAGGAGCGGCGCAGCGTGCGCATCAGTTCGACGAGGTCCTCCATCGCCGGGCCCGCGGTGCGCAGCTCCTCGACCCAGAGCGACGTGAGGTGGTCCGCGCCAAAGCCGGCCAGGTCCCGGGCGGCTCGAACTTCGATCACTTGGTCGGCGAGGCCGAGGTGGTGCAGCACCGTCACCGGCGTCTCGGGCGCCAGCCGGTCGGCGACCGCGGCGAGCACCGGCGCGGAGTAGGTCTGGAGTACGAGCAGCGGCCCGGGGCCCGCCAGCGGATCGGTCGAGCCGAGCGCGTCAACGACGCGCAGGCCCACCGCCATCGGGTCTTTGCCCAGTGCGCCGCAGGCGACGTCGATCACCGAGACCGCCGGCTCACCGATCACCGTGACGGGCGCTTCGTAGAGCAGCTCCACGGTGCGCTCGGCGACCACCGGCGAGCCCGGCACGGCGTAAACGACCTCCCCGAATTCGCCGGCCAGGCGCACCAGGTCGCCGGCGATGGCGTGGTACAGCTCGTCAAAGGACTCGGCCGCGTCGTACCAGTCGTCGTAACTCACGATCGCGTCGAGCGACGCGGCGGCCGGGTGGCGGCGGGTGCGCAGGCGCACCACGGGCGAGGTCGTGATCAGCCGCCACGCGTCGTCGGTGACCAGTCCGCGGTCAGCCGGCCCCAGTCCGACTACCCGGACCGTCGGCTCGGTCACTGATACGGGAGCGCGCTCGGAGCCGTCAGCGTCGTCGCCCCGGTGACCTCAGCGGTCGACGGCAGGGCCGGCGCGACGACGCTCAACCCGCTCGACCCGAGCGCCCACCGGCCCAGTGCGGGGTCGACGGCGACCACCGCGCGGCCGAGGATGGTGTTCTTGACCGTGTTGGCCTCGGTCGCGTTCAGCGTGCGCACGTCGGCCAGCACCGCCGACTCGGCCTGGGCGAACGGGGTCGGCGTCCGCTTGGTCGGCGCGACGTAGAGGGCGTAGGTGACGCCGTTGCTCGACGTGGTGAGCGGGGTCTTCGGGAAGGTGCCGATCGCGGTCGTGCCCGAGTCGGCGCGAACGGCCGCGTAGTAGACCGAGGTCGGGCCGTAGCAGCCGTAGGCACCACCGCGCGCCGCGGAGGCGTCGACGGAGAACTGCTTGGCGAGCGCCGCGACCGTTGCGCCCTTGGCCTGGGCCGCGGCGAAGGCCGAGACCTTCGACATCGGGACCTCGGCGACGCTGATGCAGATCGTGTCGTAGCTCGAACGGTGCGCGTCGAAGTACGTGCGCAGCGCGCTCGCGCTCAGCGGGATGGTCGAGTTCAGCTTGCCCACGAGGAAGAGCGACTCGGCCTGGGCGAGGACCTCGGCGTCACGCATCGTGGGCGTCATCGCGGCCAGGGCCTGGGCGGCCGTGCCGGGGCAGCTGAGCGAGTTGCTCGCCGCGGCCTGGGTCATCTCGAGCTCGAGCGACACCTTCGCCTTCACGAGGTCCGAGCTGGGCACGTAATGCAGGCGGCCGCGCACGTACTGGTCGATCGCCATGCCCTCGACGCGCAGGTTCGACCACGCGGCGACACCCGAGGCCGCCATGGTCGACGAACCACCGCCGGCCGCGAAGCTCGCCGGGGCGATCGCGGTCAGGTAGCACTGCAGGGTCGACGAGTCCGCGATAGCGCTGAGCTCCGCGCGCAGCTCGGCCGTGGAGATGGTGGACCCGTTGACGCTCACCCCCGTGGAGATGGTCGAGCGGCCCACCAGAACCGCGAGCACGAGGGCGATGACGAAGAGAGCAGTGATTCGACGCACCTTGACAGCCTACCGAGTCGTCACTCGGGCGACGAGGTCGCCATCGTGGCGCGCACCAGGTCGCGCAGTGCGGCGGGACTCGTTGCCGACACTGGCACCTCGAGGCGCACCTCGCCGCTCGCCTCGTCGTAGGCGCGCGATCCGTGTCGCCGGCGCAGGCGCATCTGCTGGCTGAGCGAGAGCTTGACCGGCCCGAACCGCACGACCGGCGTGGACCGCACGCCGACCTTGGCCGGCAGCACGGTGAGCTGGTTCGCCCCGGCCTCGAGGCAGGCGAGGCGCAGCTCGGCGAGGTCGAGCAGCCCCTGGGCCGCCCGCGGCAGCGGGCCGTAGCGGTCGACCCACTCGTCATGCAGGTCGGCGAGCGACTCGGGGCTCGACACCGTCGCGAGGCGACGGTAGGCCTCGAGACGCGCGTCGTCGGCCTCGACGTAGTCCTTGGGCAGGTGCGCCTCGCCGGGCACGTCGAGCGTGATGGTCACCACCTCGGGCGCGACGATCCCCTTGGCCTCGTTGACGGCCTCGGCGACCAGCTGGACGTAGAGGTCGTAGCCGACCGCCGCGACCGGGCCCGACTGGTCGTGGCCGAGCAGGTTGCCCGCGCCGCGGATCTCGAGGTCGCGCATCGCGATCTTGAAGCCGCTGCCGAGCGCCGTGTTGTCCCCGATCGTGCGCAGCCGCTCGAAGGCGGTCTCCGAGAGCGTCTGGCCCGCGGCGTGGAACAGGTACGCGTAGGCCCGTTGGCCCGAACGCCCGACGCGTCCGCGCAGCTGGTGCAGCTGGCCGAGGCCGAGGCGCTCGGCGCGGTCGACGATGAGGGTGTTGACCGACGGCAGGTCGATGCCCGACTCGACGATGGTCGTGCACACGAGCACGTCGTACTCGCGCTCCCAGAAGTTCACCATGATGCGCTCGAGGGTGCCCTCGTCCATCTGGCCGTGCGCGACCGCGATCCGCGCGTCGGGCACGAGCTGGCCGAGGCGACGGGCGACCTCGTCGATGTCCGAGACCCGGTTGTGCACGAAGAAGACCTGGCCCTCGCGCAGCAGCTCGCGTCGAACGGCCTCGACCACGGCGGCCTCGTCGTACTCGCCCACGTGGGTGAGGATCGGACGGCGATCGGCCGGCGGCGTGGTGACCATCGAGAGGTCGCGGATCCCGGCGAAGGCCATCTCGAGGGTGCGCGGGATGGGGCTCGCGGACAGGGTGAGCACGTCCACGCCGACCGAGCGCGCCTTGATCGCCTCCTTGTGACCGACGCCGAAGCGCTGCTCCTCGTCGACCACGAGCAGGCCGAGCTGCTTGAAGCGCACCGCGTCACCGAGCAGGCGGTGGGTGCCCACGACCACGTCGATCGACCCGTCCTCGAGGCCATGGATCGTCTCGCGGGCGTCGGCGTCCTCGACGAAGCGGCTGAGCAGCGCCACGCGGACGGGGAAGCCCGCGAAGCGTTCGGTCAGGGTGGCGAAGTGCTGGCTCGCGAGCAGGGTGGTCGGCACCAGCACCGCGGCCTGGCGGTTGTCCTGGACGGCTTTGAAGATCGCGCGCACCGCGATCTCGGTCTTGCCGAAACCCACGTCGGCACAGACCAAGCGGTCCATCGGGCGTTCACGCTCCATGTCGGCCTTCACGTCCTCGATCGCCTGGGCCTGGTCGGGGGTCAGGGTGAAGGGGAAGAGGTCCTCGACCTCGTGCTGCCAGGCGGTGTCGGCGGCGAAGGCGTGGCCGACGGCGACCGTTCGCTGGCGGTACAGGTCGACGAGCTCCTGGGCGACCAGGTAGGCGGCGGCGCGCGCCTTCGCGCGGGTCTTCTGCCACTCGGCGCCGCCCATGCGCGAGAGCGACGGCGAGTCCCCACCCGTGTAGGGCGTGAGCACGTCGATCTGCTCGGTCGGCCAGTAGCTGCGGCCGTCTTTGAACTCGAGGATCAGGTAGTCGCGGACCGTACCGTTGATAGAGCGCGTCGTGGTGCCCGAGAACCGGGCGACTCCGTGGTGGCGGT
>JAKAPH010000053.1 GCA_021807265.1 Actinomycetes bacterium
TCCGACTGATAGGGCATGCGCAGGTCGATGGCGTCAACGGCCGCGAGGGCCCCGTCGAGCTCCGGTGCGGTCGACGCGCCCGTCCAGACGCTCACCGCAAAGCGATCGCCGCGTGCGGCAGCCGCTTCGACGTGGCGCACCAATGCTCCGGGAACTTCCTTGGGATAGCCGGCGCCCGTGAAGCCGCTCATGCCCACGTTGTCACCGGGGCGAATGAACTCGGCTGCCTCGTCGGGGGTCATTACCCGGCGCGCGATTGCAGCATTCTGGATTCGAGACGGTTCCGCTGGGGTCACTCGGAGAGCCTAACGCTGCGTGCGAACACCACTTTTCAATGCTCTAGCCGACGATGGGCGTGCGAAACGCAAAGAATCCTCTTAATTATCAAAGCCCGATTAGGGATTGCGGCTCTATATGGTTGGCCCCAGCGGGGCGTGCTTGGGTCGCTAGACCAGTGGCCGGCGGCGGTGCCGCAAAGGGGGACGACATGGCGGTGACGCACGACGATGCGAAGGTGTTCATGGACCTTGTGCGCTGGAGCAGCGAGATCGGGCTGAATTCGGCCATGTCCGATATCTTCGCCGAGGGCTTCAACGCCTCGACCGACACGGCCAGCGCCGATACGGCTCGCACCGTTCTCATGTTCGGCGAAACGGCCGGCGCACTCGTCAAGCACGGCGTGCTGGCGTGGGAGCTGTTGAGTGACCTGTATTGGATCGAGGGCATGTGGGACAAGGTTGGCGCGTACGCCCAAACGCTGCGCAGTCAACTCGGTGAACCGCGCCTCTACGAGCACTTCGAAATGCTGGCCAATCGCGCGGTCGCCTGAGTCAGGTCAGGTCCGCGAGCGAAGTCGCGCGGGAATGAGGTGGCCAACGACAACGGTGTCCATCGAATGGGGTTACGGCGAGGTCGCCGCTGTCGAGTGATGGTGGCGTGAGGAGCGATCGATGAGTCAGGTGCGCGAGGAATTGCACTCGTCCAAGACGGCCATGGCGAACGTCTTCGCCAATCCCGCCCTGCGTCGCATTTTCCTCGCCTTCGGCGTCTCGCTCATCGGGGACGGCGTCTTCTCGCTCAGCGCCGTGGTCTTCGTCTATCGCAGCGGCGGGGCGACGGCCGTGGGCGTGCTCGCGGTCGTGCGCTACGTCGCCATCGCGTCAGTGGCGCCGTTCACCTCGACCTTGGCCGACCAGTACGACCGGCGACTCATCATGGTGGCGTCGGACCTCGTCCGACTCGTGCTCGTGGCGATCGCGGCCACGCTCGTCGCCCTGCACGGCTCGAAGTGGTACATCTATGCGCTGATCGTGCTCGTGGGACTCGCGGGGACCGCGTTTCGCCCCTCCCAGGCCTCGATCCTGCCGATGCTCGCGAAGAATAATGACGAGATCGCGGGGGCCAACGTGGTCTCGAGCACGATCGAGAGCGTCGGCTTCTTCGCCGGACCGGCTCTCGCCGGTTTCTTACTCGCGTTCACGAACGTGTCCACCGCGTTCATCTTCGATGCGGCAACCTTCGTGTGGTCGGCGATCGTCGTCTTCTCGATCCACGGCCCGTCAGACGCTGAGCGTTCGCCCGAGGTCATCGCCCTGCTCGCGAAGGCGCCCGACGCCGACGAGTCGCACGCCCAGAGCTTCCTCGGCCGGGCCATCCAGGGCTTTCGCCTTATCGGCAACGACCGCAATGTGCTGACCCTCGTCGTGCTCTACGTCCTGCAGTGCGTCGTCGCGGGCGCATCGGCCGTGTTCACCGTCGCGATCGCTTTGAAGATGCTCCACATCGGCAGCTCGGGACTCGGCCTCATGGAGTCACTCCTCGGCATCGGCGGCCTCGTCGGGGGCTTCCTCGCGCTCATGCTGATGGAGCGGGCGCAGCTCGCGACGGACTTCGCCCTGGGTGTCATCGTGTGGGCCGCTCCCCTGGTCATCATCGCGGTGATGCCAACCCTCGGGGCGGCGTTGCTGTCCATGTGGCTGATCGGGGCGGCGAATTCGGTGGTGGACGTGAACGCCATCACAATCCTCCAGCACATCGTGCCCAACGACAAGCTCGGACGGGTGCTCGGCGCCCTCGAGGGCGGCGAGGTCGCGGGGATGGCCCTCGGATCACTGTTGATGACCGTGCTCATCCACTGGACGGGTCTGCGCACCGGACTCGCGCTCATCGGCATCGCGGTCACGCTCGCGGTGTTGCCGGGTCTGCCCACGATGCGACGCATCGACCAAACCGTCTTCGCCGACGGGGTGAAGCACCGACCACCGGCGACTCGGCACCTGCACCACCTGCGCTGGCGTCACTCGCACTAGTGACCGTTCCCGTCGTAGCAGACGGGACACCGGACGAAACGGCGCACCCGACCGTCGCGTCAGGCGCCGCGTTGACGCACGCTCGTTGCGCGACGAGACTGGCGCCGTGCCGTTAACGACGCCCCTACTAGCAACAGGCCGGCTGCGACTGCGGCCGGTGTCCGACGACGACCACGAGGAACTCTTCGCCCTGCACAGCGATCCACTCGTCATGCGCTACTGGGACTCGCCCCGGTGGCGAACGCTCGACCAGGCGTACGCCTTCGTCGAGGCGAGCGAGCAGATCGCTCGGGAGGACACGGGCGTACGGGTCGCGGCCGAGCGCACCAGCGACGGCGCCTTCGTGGGCTGGTGCAGTCTTCGACGGTGGAATCCCCAGTACGCCAGCGCGGCACTCGGCTACTGCTTCACGCGTGACGCCTGGGGCCAGGGCTACGCCACGGAGGCGGCGGGCGAGTTGCTGCGATGGGCCTTTGACCGGCTCGACTTGCGTCGAGTCCAGGCCGAAGTCGACACGCGCAACGCGGCGTCGGCCCGCGTGCTCGAAAAGCTGGGATTCGTTCGCGAGGGAACCTTGCGCGAGGACTGCGTCGTCGACGGCGACGTGTCGGACACCTGGGTCTTCGGATTGCTGCGTCGCGAGTGGCACGCACACCCGGCGGTACGCCCGAGCTGACCCGCCCGTGCGGCGGGTGACGTCGCCCACGCGTAGACGGGCGCCGCCGGAGGTGACGTCGCGAAGGCAGAATGGCTCGGTGGAAACTCCAACGAGCGTCAGTGGTTACGAGATCTCGACCGACAAGGAGCGACTGGATATCGATACGGTCTTCCACTTTCTTTCTGACGAGTCGTACTGGGCAACCGGGATTCCCAGGGACGTCGTCGCGCGTTCGATCGAGAACTCACTGTGCTTCGGCGTCTATCAGGGCACGACCCAGGTCGGCTTCGCGCGCATCGTCACGGATAAAGCGACGTTCGCCCTCCTCGCTGACGTATTCATCGTCGAAGCGCATCGGGGCAAGGGACTATCGAAGTGGCTGATGCGCGAGGTCATGGCGCACCCCGACCTCCAAGGACTGCGCCGTCTCTTGTTGCTCACCTCGGACGCCCACTCGCTCTACGCGCAGTTTGGCTTCAGCGCAATCGACGACGCATGGCGATTCATGGAAGTCCTGCATCCTGACGTTTACAAGCGGAACTAATCCACGTCCCGAACGAGAAGACGTTCCTCTGGTGATCCATGGCATCCCCGGTTACCGAGGGGTCGAGCCGGACTGACAATGCACTGGGTCTCGCCCCGCGGGCGTCGGCGAGGGCGACAGAAACGTCACGGAGCGACCACCACTTCACCGTGACACTACCGATGCCTTCGCAGGTTGCGCGAGGAACAATTTGGGCCAACGCACCTGCGCTGACTTGGAACATCGGTGGCGCCGTTCACCTCGAATCGTGAACGCGACGCGGCACTGGCAGTCCCAATCGAGTTCGTTGCGAACAATCGAGCTGAACATCGATACCCACGCCGAGGTGATGTCGTCGCAAACACGGTGCGCGTGCGATTGCCTAACGGGGCCCCCTTGCCACAATCTTGCGTCGCCACCTTGTGGCGATTCGTTCGCTTCGACATGCTGGTTGGGGGCAGGCATGACCGATGCGTCGCCGTCGATCGCGACGACGAGGAAGCATTCGGTGCCGAGGGCGCTGCTGTCGGTAACGACGACGTGAGAATGTCGTGGAATGGTAAGGACTGAAGCATGGCTACCGAAAACAAACGGATCGAAACTTCTCGCAGAATCGACGCACCTGCCGCCGTCATCTTCAAAATCTTGGCGGATCCCCGACGCCACAAGGATTTCGACGGATCCGACATGCTCCGGGGAGCCGTCGACGACCTTCCCGTCTCGCGCGTGGGTGACACCTTCACTATGAAGATGCATCGTCTTGGCGACGATTACCTCATGATCAACCATGTGGTGGCGTTTGAGCCAGATCGGCGCATCTTTTGGACACCGGCTCCTGGAGACCCTTCTCGGACTGAAGGCAATGATCCCTCCTTAGTCGGTACGCCAGCAGGCTACCGCTGGGGCTACATCCTTATCCCAGACGGTGAACACGCCACCGTAGTCACCGAAGTCTTTGACTATGGCCCGATTCCTGACGAACTTCTTCTTGATGGTGGGGTGTGGATCAACGGAAGTAATTCGGTGCTTGAATCAATGAGGGCCAGTCTTGAAAAGCTCGAGAAGATCTGCACCGAGTAAGGCAATTGCTCGCGTGCAAATATGGTCGGTTCATCCGCCTTCGGCAAACGCCGTTCGCACAGCAGTGCGGCCGCTGTCACAGACCGGCCCGATGGAGCAGAACTCGGAGTCTGTCCTTCTGTCAACACGCGAGGCACTGCAATCGAACTCGGCGCCGCATTACTGGTGGACCCAGAGCGTGACGATCCACGAACTGGGACGCACGAATAACAGGGACCAGTCGATGTCCGACCAGACAGTCGACCGCTCCGCTGCTAACCACGTAGATCGACCCTCGGGGACCCTGACCCAAGCCAATAAGACTCACGCGCAGGATCTCGTCACCGTGCCGTCCGGCGCTACTCGCTGCACCAAACCTGGCTCGCCGACGAAGATCGAGCTGTCGCTGGGGGCTACGATACTGCGGATGACTCGTGCCGCTCGAGCGACGGGTGCGAAGGTTCGACCGTGTAGGCGAAACAACTCTTGACCGCTGGCAACGTAGAGAACGCCCACTGGTGTTACCGCCATGGGACGCGGAGTGACCATCGCGAGAGCCGTGTCCGCGGCGTCGGCTCCAACCACCGCTGCAACGGTCATCGGCAGAATGGATGCCGTTATCGATACGAGGAGAAGCAGCAACAACCTCGAGCCCCGAGCGTTCGGACCCATGGCGGAAACTTAGACCCTTCGTGGTGCAACGTTGTCGGCGTAGTGGCAAGTCAAGTTCCTCGAACCGCTAGATCCGCCTGCGGGTTGCTCGGATCACGACGTCTCGATACCACTTCGGTTTCGGGGCCACGTACCTCGATTTCCAGACTGCCACGTCGTGGTGTTTCCAAGCGGCTTGGCAGATCGAGGACCGATTCGTTCACGGCGGCGAAGCGGTCGTTTTAGAGCCGGTGTTTCGAAACACACTTGCCTCGCCTGCTGCGTGTTTTATAAGCCTTTCGTGCGGCGATTCAGCCACAGAATCGGCGACGAGGTCGCCGCTCCTGGCGTGCCACTACGAATTCACTGGCGATCAGCCTCGGCTAACCTAAGTGGTCCGGGGATCGAGCATTTTCCAATGCAACTCTCCATCCACCGGGCCGCTAGCTCATCGGGAAGAGCAGGGGACTTTTAATCCCAAGGTGCCGGGATCGAGACCCGGGCGGCCCACCAAGAACGTGTGAGGTTCCGGTAGTTCCTTGACAGAACTACACCGGGACATTCTTCACACTGCTTCGACACATCCTTGACACTGTGTCAGGACTTGCTTGACACCCAGATCGGTTCCAACCTTGTCCCAAGTGGACAAAGGGGGCCAGATGCTTTGGGAGTCCCGCGCTATGGAACAGCTGTACGACACAGTCGGTGCGTCCCCTCGGCGAACGAGGTGACGGTCGAGGCCAGGTTTGGTCGGATTCTGACCCACCAATCGACCAGGTCGTCGCCCGTCGACGCTTACGCGGTGATCCGTTTCCGCGAGAAGAGGCCCAAACCCAGAAGCGACAAGATGACGAGCAGGACACCCGGTACAACGAAGAACCAGGTGAACAGGTTGAAGTTGGGAAGGCTGTCGACCTGGGCGTAGTTGTCAACGTTGGCCTTCATGGTCATCACCAGCGGCTCATAGAAGGCGAGACCAGGTGACACCCGAGAAAAGACCGGTGTCATCGTGGGAAAGCTCCCGAGAAGGCCGGCCATGGCGGGGTACTTCTCGCCGAAGTACTGACTCAATTGCGCTGGCGTCATGTGCATCGCCGTCGCGATGCCCGACATCATCGAGTTCGTCTCACCAGCTGCGGCAACGCCTCCGACGGCCACTTGCTTGAGCGGCACGAACGTCTTGTTGTAGTAGTCCACGGTCGTGTTGACGTTGGCGCGCTGCATTATCGGATGAAAACTACTGAGCATTCGCTGTCCCGCGCTGGTCTTCGATGGCATCGATATGGCAAGCGGCAAGACAATGAAGAGAACACCAATGATCAAGATGGGCCAGTAGAACGCTCGACGGGTCATGTTTTCCTCCTCGGTGGTGAAGCAGTGGTCAATCGATGTGGGCGTGTTGACGTCGTGCGTAAATTCACGGCGTCTTCGTCAGTGATCCTGAACTCGTCAGGTCCGTGGGCCACGTCGTTCCAATTACGACCGATGTGGGCAACCGACTTCGATCGCGATGACGGGCCTCGACGATGGGTCTGAGCGGTCAAGGCCTGTCCTTGACTGGCATCTGCACGGTCGCAGCGCTCGCGCGAGCATCCACGCCTTGAAGTTACGGCGTGTCGAATCAGACCTCAAATTGATTCTTCATCGCTACGAAATAGAAATCATTAATGGATAACTCACCACTGGGGGCGTGGTCCGTCGAGATTCGCAAGAACGCCACAGGCAGCAACGCCGCCGGTGAGGCCCTTGCCCGCTGTCGGGCGGCACATCGTCGTGTTTGACATCGCGTCGTGCGTTGCGTCGCTGCTCGCTGCCGAGTCCCGGGCGCCGTCGAATGACGGCCATGATCGTCCTCGTCGAGATTCAGCGGTCGGCTGAACCTTCCTCGGGCGCCGTTCGCGCCGCGATGCCCAGTGCGCTGCGCAGCTCGGGTGAATCCCAAATGCGATCCATCGTGCCCTCGAAGCGGATCCGGCCCTTTTCGAGCAAGTAGCCGCGCGAGGAGTGAGCCCGGGCAAAGGTGGCGCTCTGCTCGGCCAGCAGGATGCTCAAGTTCTCGCGCGCCAAGAGGTCGATCCACTCCCCCAGCTCGTCGACCACGGCGGGTGCCAGACCCTCGGTGGGTTCGTCGAGGAGCAACATCTCCGGGTTGGTGATGAGGGCACGGCCGATCTTGAGCATCTGTTGCTCGCCACCCGACAGGTGGCCCGCCGTGCGCCGGCTGATTTGCTCGAGCTTGGGGAAGAGCCCGTAGATACGCTCGACGTTCCAGGCACCGGTGCGACGCGGACACGAGCGCCGCGCGACTTCGAGGTTCTCGGCCACGCTCAGGCTGGAAAAGACGCGGCGGCCGCTAGGCAGGAACGCCAGTCCCGATCGAGCCGCCCGAAACGTGGGCGCACCCGTGAGTTCGACGCCGTCGATCTGGACTGATCCCGATCGGGGGCGTACCAGCCCGACGATGCTGCGCATCAGCGTGGTCTTGCCCGCACCGTTACGGCCGAGCAGCGCCACCACCTCGCCCGGCTCGACGGTGAGTGACACCCCCTGAAGGATGTGGCTCGCCCCGTAGTAACTGTGGACGTCGCGGACCTCGAGCCTCATGCGATCTCCTCGGTGCGGTCGGCCGAGCGGCCGAGGTAGATGGACATCACCTCGGGATGTGCGCGCACCGCCTCGGGCGTACCCTCGGCGATGACCTGACCCTGGTGCAAGACAGTGACGTGATCCGAGATTCCGAACACCACGTCCATGTCGTGCTCCGAGAGCAGGACGGTGATGCCGCGGCTACGCGCCTCGCTCGCGACGAGTTGGGCGATGACCGCGGTCTCGGCCGGCGACATGCCGGCGGTGGGCTCGTCGAGCAACAGGACGCGCGGCGAGATGGCGAGGGCCATGGCGATCTCCAAGGCGCGCTGGTCGCCGTGCGAGAGCGTGCCCGCGATAGTCGTCGCCTGGCTGGCGAGCCCGACCTGCTCGAGGACGACGGTTGCCTGGACGAGAGCGCGCCGGTGATAGCTGCTGAAGACGTCAAGGGTGCGGTGCCGGTGGGCGATGATTCCGAGAGCCACCGACTCGGCGACCGTGAGGCGGGCACAGATGCTCGACAGCTGGAAGACCTGCACCAGGCCCCGGGTCGCGATCACGTGGGGGCGCCGCCCGCCGACGGAGTGGCCGTCGAGTACGATGCGGCCCTTCGTGGGACGCAACGAGCCCGTGATCAACTTGAACAGGGTGCTCTTGCCCGCGCCATTGGGACCGATGACTGCGTGAATGGTTCCGCGTTCGACCGCGAGGTCGACGTTGTTCACGGCCCGGAACCCCCCGAAGTCGCGCACGAGGCCCTGCACGGACAGGATGGTGTCGCTCACGGCCGGCCCCCCGCGTCGTCGGTTGTCGCCGCGGCCGTCGCCGGCACATCGCCGGCCCGCTGGCGGCGCCGCCGCAGCCACGCGCGAAGCGAACCGAGACTGCCGGCGAGACCATCGGGGCGCAGCAGCACGATCGCGAGCAGGACGACGCCGATGACCAGCTGCCAGTCCTGGGTGTACTCAATGAGGTAGTGGTTGGCGAACTCGTAGACGAAGGCCCCGACCACGGGCCCGAAGAAGCTGTACATCCCACCGATCACCGCCATGAAGACCGGCACCCCCGAAGCGGTCCAGTTGAGGATCTCGGGATAGGACGACTGGCTGTAGACGACGAAGAGCGAGCCGGCGAGCGAACAGAAGAACGCCGAGATGACGAAGGCCGCGAGCTCGTGGGCGTAGACGTTGACCCCGAGCGCCTCCACGCGCTCGCGGTTGTCACGGATGGCGCGCAGCACGAGACCGAACGGCGAGTGGACGATCTTCCACAGCACCGCGATCGAAACAGTCACGATCGCCGCGGTGAACAGGAAGCTGGTGTGCAGGTTGAGCAGCCACGTGGGCACCATCGCGCCGAAGACCCCGTTGGTTCCCCCGGTGAAGTTGGTCTGGTTCTCCGCGATGACGTAGGCCAACTGCGACATGGTCAAGGTGAGCAGCGAAAAATAGAGTCGGCGCGTGCGCAGGGCGAGCATGCCGAGCGGAACCGCTGCGGCGGCCCCGAAGAAGGGTGCGAGGATCATCGCCTCAGTGAAGTTGAGGCTGTGGTGCATCCAGCCCAGCGCGACGGTGTAGGCACCAACGCCGTAGAAGATGCCCTGGCCGAAGGAGACGAGACCGCCGAAGCCCAGAATGAGGTTGGTGGCCACCGCAAAGAGCGTGAGGCTCACCGCGTACTGCAGCTCCAGCGCGTTGGCCGGGGCGAGCGTGAGGCCGAGCGCCACGATGACGGCGATGAAGGCGATGAGCGCGACGGCCCGGCCGAGCAGCGACACGCGTGACCACCGCCCCGCGGGTGCCGGCACGCCGAGGGTGGCCACCACGGCGGCGTCGCGGGGAGTCGTGCGGGCCATCTCAGCGCTCCGGCGTGCCGAACAGCCCCCAGGGCCGCACGACGAGGACGATGATGACGGCGAAGTACATGAAGGTGGACGCCCACGCCGGGTCGACCAGGGTGCCGACGGTGTCGGCAATGCCGATGATCAAGGCCGCGAACGCCGTCCCGACGACAGAGCCCAGTCCGCCGATGACCACCACCAGCAGCGATGAGACGATGATCGACTGGTCCATCCCGGGCGCGATGGAGATCTGAGGGGTCACGATGGCGCCGGCCAGGGCGGCGAGCAGGGCGCCGACCGAGAACACCGCCAGGTGCAGTCGGCGCAGGTTGACACCGCCGGACTGGAGCAGCTCGGGGTCGTCCACCGCCGCCCGGATCATCCAGCCCAACGCGCTGTGGCTGAGCAGCAGCCAGAGCGCGACGCCCACGAGGACCGCGAGGCCGATGATCACCAGGTCGTAGGTCGGCAGGTACGCGCCCGCCAGGGTGAAGGTGCCCGAGACGCCCAGCGGCGCCGACACGTTCCGTGCGCCGCTGCCCCAGAGGTGTAGCGCGACGTCGGCGAGGATGTAGAGCACGGCGAAGGTTGCCACCAGCTGGGTTAGGGGTTCCTTACCCACGACGAAGCGCACCACGCCAAGCTGGACGACGGCGCCGAGGACGGCGACCACCAACGCGGCCAGCACGATGGCCACCCAGAAGCGCAGGCCGCTCGCCGTGCCGGCGAAGGTCGTGACAGCGAAAGCGCCGTACATGTAGAAGGTGCCGTGCGCCAGGTTGATCACGCGCATGGCGCCAAAGACCAGGGTGAGCCCGGCCGCGACAACGAAGAGCGAACTCGCGTCGCTCAGCGTGCCAATAGTCTCAGTTAGAAATCGGGCCACTGCTTCCTCTCATCGCCCTGTTTACTCAGCCCGACGCCCCGGCGCCACGGGAGATCCCGTGGCGCCGGCGGTCGTCTCGGCGTCGCGTCCGAGTGGACAAACTC
>JAKAPH010000054.1 GCA_021807265.1 Actinomycetes bacterium
CGTGCTCGTCAGCTCAGTGCGCTCGACCTACGACGTCACCATCGCCCAGAGTGCGTCGCACCCCTACACGCTCACCGTGATGAGCTGGGTGGCGCTCGTCTTCACCCCCGTGGTGCTCGTCTACCAGGGCTGGACCTACTGGGTATTCAAGAAGCGCGTTAGCCGGCCCGTGCACGTGAGCGCCCGCTCGAGCGAGGTGTGAGCGAGTCACCGGCGGCGCTGCTCGCGCGGCTCCGACGGGCCTCGCCGCTGGTCACGCGATCGCTGGTCGCCCAGAGTGCCCTGGGGGTCGTCGCGACGCTCGCCCTCGTCGCCCAGGCGGTCGCCGTGTCCGGCGCGCTCTCGACGCTCGTGGCGAGCCGCTCGAACGGGGTGACGGGCTACGTCAGTTGGCTGCTCGGCGCGACCCTGGTGCGCGCGCTCGCGGTCGGGGCGAGCGAACCGGTCGGGGCCACGCTCGCCGCCCCGGTGCGTCGTGACCTGCGCCGTCGGGCACTCGCGCAACTCGTGCGCCGCGGGCGCACGACGACACAAGACGCCACGGTGCAGCTGCTCACCCGCGGCGTCGACGAGGTCGAAGCATTTCTCGTCGCCTCAGTGCCCTCACTGGTGCTCGCCGTGCTCGCGCCGGCGACGCTCGTCGCCTACCTCGTCGCGCGCGACTGGCTGAGCGGCCTGATCGTCGCGTTGTCGGCGCTGTTGCTGCCGATCTTCATGTGGTTGCTCGGGCTCGCCGCGAAGGATGCGATGGACGCGCGCTGGCGCGACCAGCAGCGACTCGCCGCGTACTTCGGCGACGTCGTGCGCGGGATGCTCGTGCTGAAGTCGGTCAACCGGTCCGGCGACGCGGTCGCCGGGCTCGACGCCGCGGGCGCGTCGCTCACGGCCTCGACGATGGCGACGCTTCGCGTCGCGTTCCTGTCGAGCTTCGCCCTCGAACTCCTGGGCTCGCTCGCGACCGCGCTCGTCGCGCTCGTGCTGGGACTTCGCCTCGTGCACGGCACGGTCTCACTCGACATCGCCCTCGTCGTGCTGCTGCTCACGCCCGAGGTGTTCGTGCCGCTGCGTCGCGCGGCGTCGCAGTACCACGCGTCCGCGGTCGGGGTGGCGGCCGCGACCGACGTGCTCGCGCTGGTCGGTGGCGCGCGCCCCGGCGGGTCCTACCCGACCCCGAGCGCCGCACCGTTGATCGAGCTCGTCGACCTCGTCGTCGCCGACGGGGTCGCCCCGCTGTACGCGCGCGTCGAGCCGGGCTCGCTCGTCATCGTGCGCGGGCCGTCGGGGATCGGCAAGTCGAGCCTCGCGGCGATCGTCGCGGGCCTCGCCCAACCCCAGTCGGGCTCGGTGCGCGTCGACGGCGTCGACCTCGCGGACCTCGACCTCGACGCGTGGCACGGCCGGGTCGGCTGGCTCGCCCAGGAGCCGGTCCTGCGCGGGCACTGCGTGCGCGACGCGGTTGCCCAGGGCCGGCGCGTCGACGACGACGCGATCCGCGCGGCACTCGCCGCGCTCGACCTGCACCTCGACCTCGACCGTCCGCTCGCCGAGGGCGCGACCCTGTCCGCCGGTGAACGGCGGCGCGTGGCGCTCGCCGCGTGCCTCGTGGGCGAGCCCGTCGTGCTGGTGCTCGACGAGCCGACTTCGCACCTCGACGCGGCGAGCGAGGCCGCGGTGCGCGCGGCGATCGGCGCCAGCGCGGCGACGCGTCTGCTCATCACCCATCGCCGGTTTGCCGGCGACGACGAGATCGTGCTCGGGCGATGAGCGCCCTCGGCGAGGCGATGACCGCCGAGCGGCCGGCCATCCGCCGGGCGCTCGGGGCCGGCGCGCTCGTGGCGATCAGCACGGTGGGCCTCGCCGCCACCTCGGCGTGGCTCATCGTGCGCGCGAGCGAGCGGCCGGCGATCCTGTCGCTCAGTGTCCCGATGGGCCTCGTGCAGCTCTTCGCGCTGGCCAAGGCCGCCGGGCGCTACCTCGAGCGCACGGCGACCCACCGCGCCGCGCTCGCGGTGATGGCGCGGGTGCGCACGACGGTCGCGCGCCGGCTCGAGCCCCTCGTGCCCGCCGGACTCGGGCCGCGCAGCGCGGTCGTCGTGGACCTCGCCGTTCGTGACGTCGATCGGGTCCAGGACCTGCTCACGGCGGTGGCGGCGCCCCTCGTGGCCGGGGTGGTCGCCGCGGTCGCCGCGGCGGCGCTCGGCGGCGCGATCGCCCCCGCCGTCGCGCTCGTGCTCGTGGGTATCGTCGTGGCGAGCCTCGCGGCGGCACTCGGCGGCGCCCGGGCGAACGCCTCGCCCGAGCGGCGCCTGGACGAGTCGCGCGCCGGAATCGTCGACCTTGTCGCGGACGTCGCGCGCGATACCCAGGGCGTCGCGATGGGCGAGGGCGTCGCCGCGGTGCTCGGCCGGCTCGACGAACTCGAGGTCCGTGCCGACCGCGCGCGTGCGGGCGCCGGCCGGGTCCGCGGGCTCGTCGCGGGTATCGTGAGCGCCCTTAACGGACTCGGCGCCACACTCGTCCTCGTCGTCACGGCCATGGCGCGACACGGCCATCTCGCGGCGGCCCTCGTCGCGGTGCCGGTCGTCACCACGCTCGCGGCGCTCGACCTGATCGGCGGGGTGAGCGGCGCGATGACCGGCTGGGGCGGGGATCGCGCGGCCCTCGCGCGACTCGATGCGCTCGGCGAGCGGGCGGTCCCGGTCGCCGCGGTGGACGCGCCCGCCGAGGACCTGCGGGGCGAGGTTCGCGCGACGCACCTGCGCGTCGACTTCGCCGACGGTCGCGCGCTCGATGACGTGTCACTCGCCGTGGCGCCGCGCGAGGTGGTGCTGCTTCGCGGTCCGAGCGGTTCGGGCAAGACGACCCTCGCCTGGGCCCTCGCCAAGTTCATCGACGCCTCCGGGGGACGGGTGAGCCTCGCCGGGCGCGACTACGCCCAGCTCAGCGCCGAGACGGTGCGCACCGGCGTCGGCTACGTCGACGACGCGCCCTACGTCTTTGCGACCTCCCTCGCGGGGAACTTGCGCGTGGTGGCGCCGGACGCCACCGACGACGAGCTCCTCGAGGCGCTCGAGGCGGTCGACCTGACGGCGCTGCTCGAGCACGACGGCCTCGCACGCGAGCTCGGCGCGGCCTCGCTCGGGCTGTCGGGGGGCGAGCGCACACGCCTGGGCGTGGCGAGGGCGCTGCTCGCCCGGTGGCCGATCGTCGTGCTCGACGAGCCGACCGAGGGGCTCGACCACGCCAGCGCGTCGCGCGTGCTCGCGACGTTGGCGAGCCGTGCCGAGGGCCTGGTGATCATCTCGCACCGCGACGGGGACGACGCCATCGCGACCCGGGTGGTCGAACTGGCGAAGGGGCGCGTGGAGGACTAGTTGCCCGCCGGCTACGCCTCGAGCAGTGCGTCGCGCAGCCGCGTGAGGGCCCGCGTCGAGAGGCCCGCGCGCGCGAGCCAGGCGAGCGCGCCGCCGTCGCGCTCGTCGAGGGTGGCGAGGAAGTCGACCATGGTCTGTCGGTCGGCCGCCAGGCGTGACGGGTCGGTGCGCGCGATGGTCTCGGCGTAGACCGGGTCGTGGGCGAGGCGTTCGAGCATCGCCTGCACCGCGACGGCCGAGCGCGCGTAGTCCTCGACGATCGCCTCGCGCTCGACGCCGAGGGCCTCGAGGACGAGTGCGATCAGGGTGCCGGTGCGGTCCTTGCCGAAGAAGCAGTTGACGAGCACGGCGTGGTTCGACGGCTCGGCGATCGCCTCGATGGCCGCGACGATCGCGCCCGGACCCTGGGCGAGGTAGTCGCGGTACCGCGCCGCGAGCGGGACGAGGGGTGCCGCCTGGTCCGCCGGGCGCTCCATGAGCCGGTCATAGGAGAGCGAGCAGTTCACGAAGCCGATCGAGTCGGCGGCGAGCAGGCCGCGACCGGTGTAGGCGATCTCGCTCGGGTCGCGCAGGTCGATGTTGAGCACGACGCCGCGCTCGTGCAGGGTCGCCACGTCGGCTGCGCTCGCGTAGTGCAGCGCCGCGCCGCGCAGCAGTCGCCCGGGGGCGACGCGCCGGCCGTCGCGGGTGGGCAGCCCGCCGAGGTCGCGCACGTTGGCGACCGCGTCGAAGTCGATGTCGCGGCCCGGCGCGCCGTCGCGCTCGAGGGGGTTCGCGCCAGGCACGCTCGCAGCGTACCGGCTCGGGTGGGGCCCGATGCTAGACATGTCCGGTGCTGTGCCACCCGCCGACACCGCGACCAGGGGCTGACTCGTGATCCACGAGACCCACGACGGCTCGCCCACGGACCGGCCCTTTCACGTCGAGCGGCGCGGCATCGACGTGGTGCCCACCGGCGAGCGCTGGGCGTCGGCGCGCGACATCGGGGCGCTGTGGAGCGGCTCGTCGATCAACATCGCCTACGTCATCTACGGCGCGCTGCTCATGGGCTTCGGGTTCAGCCTGCCGGTCGCGATCGGGCTCATCCTGCTCGGCAACGCGTCCTACCTGTTCGTCGCGGTGGCCTCGCTGCAGGGCCCCCAGACCGGCACGACGACCTTCGCGATCACCCGCGCCCCCTTCGGCCGGCGCGGCGCGCGAGCTTTGAGCGCGCTCAACTGGATCACCCAGGTGGGCTTTGAGACCGAGGCGCTGCTGCTCGTCGTCGGCGCCGCGATAACCCTCAGCCAGCTCGCGGGGATCCACGTCGGCGCGGGGCTCAAGGTCGCCTTTATCGTGGCGGCCTGTGGCGTGCAGACGGTCTTGCCCTACTTCGGCCACGCGACGATGGTAAAGGTCCTGCGCCTGCTGATCGTGCCCTTCGTGGCGATCTTCGCCGTCGTCGCGCTCGTCGGCCTGCACCACGTGCCCGCGTCGTACCACGGCGTCGCCGGGGGCTGGGAACTCGAGAGCGCGGGCCTCGCCTTCGTCGTGGCGCTGTCGGGACTCGGCTGGAGCGAGTGCGGCAACGACTACACCCGCTACGTCGCGCCCTCGACCCCGACGCGCTCGCTCGTGGGCTGGATCATGCTCGGCACCGCGCTGCCCGAGGCGGCACTGATGATCCTCGGGGCGCTGCTCGCGACGTTCCTCGGCTCGAGCTCGGTGTGGAACGGGCCGAACCCCTTCGCGGCCTTCGTGCACACGGGGGTCTTCCCGACCTGGCTGGTGTTGGCATTGCTCGTGATCGCCATCGTGCAGATGTTCAGCATCGACGCGTTGGTGCTCTACTCCTCGGGCGTGTCGCTGCTCGCGACGGGACTGCCCATCAAGCGCTACCAGGCGGTGGTGATCGACGGCGTGCTCGCGGGCCTGCTCACGATCTGGGCGACGTTCCAGTCGTCCTTCTCGGTCTTTACCAAGGAGTTCGCCGGGGTGATCATCATCTGGATCGGACCGTGGTTCGGGGTCTTCGTGATGGACTGGCTGCTGCGCGGTCGCCGCTACGACGCCGGCGCGCTCGACGGGCGCGCCGCCCGCGACGCGGGCGTGCGCTGGGCCGGGGTCGCGGCGATGCTCGCGGGGATGGTCGTCGCGACAATGGCATTCTCCAAGGCGCCGCCGCCGGTGAGCGTCCCGTTCCACTGGATGACCCCGATCGCGAACCACTTCGGGTCCTTCTTCTGCCCGGGCACCGCGAGCGCCGCCTGCGGGCCCGAGGGGTGGTTCGGCGGCGCCGACTTCTCCGCGCCGAGCGGCATCGTCGTCGCGGCACTGCTCTACGCGCTGCTCGTGCGCCTCGGCGAGGCGCGCTCGCGCCGGCGCGCGCGCAGCTGACGCGAATCTCGGCGGGTTCGGGCGCGTCGATATACTCGGGGTGCTGCGACGTCGTCGCAGTGATGGAGTTGCAGCGAATTCCGGTGAGATCCCGGTACTGTCCCGCAACGGTAAGGCCCCACTTCGGGGACGAGTCCGGTCGCCTGCGCGTCATCGACGTAATCGGTCCTCGGAGGAAGGACGGTTCGTTTCACCCGAAGCACAGGTGGCGAGCTTCTTGACTCCGTTCAAAGAAACGGAGATTGACCATGAAAGCAGTACGTTCCAGCCTGGGCATCGTCGCGATGGTGCTCGGTTCCATGTTGTTCCCGATCGCCGGCACCGCCGGCGCGGCCCCGGGGGGCGCGGGATTTCCGGTGACGGTCAAGGCCGCCAACGGGTCCGTGACCATCGCCAAGCGGCCGACGGCCATCGTGTCGCTCTCGGCGACCGCGACCGAGATGCTCTACGCCATCGGCGCGGGGTCCCAGGTCAAGGCCGTCGACAAGTACTCGAACTACCCCAAGGGCACGCCGATGACGAGCCTCGACGGCTACAGCGTCAACGCCGAGGCGATCGCGAAGTACCACCCCGACCTGATCGTCGTGGCTTACGATCCGCCGGCGCTCGCCGCGCAGCTCGCCAAGCTGAAGATCCCGGTGATCTACGACCCGGCGGCGGCGAACCTCGCGGTGGCCTACCACCAGTACCTCGGCCTCGGCGCGGCGACCGGTCACCTGCTCGGCGCCCAGCGCGAGGTGGCGCACCTGCGCACCGTCGTCACCTCGATCGTGAAGGCGACGCCACGTCCGCCGGCGGGCACCACGTACTACTACGAGCTCGATCCGACGTACTACTCGGTGACCTCGGGCACGTTCATGGGCCAGCTGCTCGGCCTGCTCGGCCTGCACTCGATCGCCGACAAGGCGGGCGTGAACAGCAACGGTGGCTACCCCCAGCTGACCGCCGAATTCATCCTGCAGGCGAATCCGACGTACATCTTCCTCGCGGACCACGGCTGCTGCAAGGCGACGCCGGCGACGGTCGCCGCGCGACCGGGCTGGTCGGCGCTGTCGGCCGTCGCGAACCACCGGATCGTCACGCTCTCGGACGACATCGCGTCGCGCTGGGGACCGCGCATCGTGATCCTGCTGCAGGAAGTCGCCAACGAGCTCAAGCGTCAGCAGGGCTAGCGCGATGACCGCGGTGCGATCGACCGCTCCGGACGCTGTCGCGGCCCCCGCGCCGGTGTCGGCGAAGCGACCGGTCCTGATCGCCGTCGTCGTCCTGATCGCGGTGGCACTCCTCGCCACCGCGATCGGGCCGGCGGACCTGTCGCTCACGACGGTCCTGCAGGTGCTGGCGTCGCACCTGCCCTGGTGGCACCCCCACGGCACCGTCACGCCGATCGACCAGGCCATCGTGTGGGAGATCCGCCTGCCGCGCGTCGTGCTCGGCGGGCTCGTCGGGTCCATGCTCGCCGCCGGCGGGGCGTCCTACCAGGGCGTGTTCCGCAACCCGCTCGCCGACCCGTACCTGCTCGGCGTGGCGGCGGGGGCGGGACTCGGCGCGACGGTCGCGATCATCTCGTCGTCGCGCTCGATGTACCTCCTGCCGGCCGCCGCCTTCGTCGGCGGCGCGCTGGCGGTGACGCTCACGTACTTGGTGGGCTCGCGCGCGACGACCCACTCGTCGGGCTCGTCGATCGTGCTCGCCGGCGTGGCGATCGCCGCGGTCTTCACCGCCCTGCAGACGAACCTCCAGCAGCAGCACGCGGCCGACCTGCAACCGGTCTACTCGTGGATCCTCGGCAGCCTGTCGACGGCCTCGTGGTCCGACGTCGGGCTGATCGCGCCCTACGTCCTCATCAGCGCCGTCGTCCTGCTCGCGCACCGCCGGCTGCTCGACGTGCTGCGCGTGGGCGAGGAGGAGGCGGCCGCACTCGGGGTCCACCCCCAGCGGGTGCGCCTGGCGGTCGTGGCGGCGGCGACCCTCGGCACCGCGGCCGCGGTCTCGGTGAGCGGGCTCATCGGCTTCGTCGGGATCATCGTGCCCCACGTGGTGCGACTGACCACCAACGCGAGCTACCGCGTCGTGCTGCCGGTCTCCATGATCAGCGGCGCCTCGTTCCTCATCCTCGCCGACCTCGGCGCGCGCATGCTCGACGCGCCGGCCGAGGTGCCCCTCGGCGTCGTGACCGCCTTCATCGGCGGACCCTTCTTCATCTTCGTGCTGCGCTCGCGCCGCAGCCACCAGGGCGTGCTCTGATGGCCGCGCTCGCCGAGGCCGACTACGTCGTCGAGCTCGAGTCGCTCAGCGTGCGCTACGACAACACCCACGCGCTGCGTTCGGTGAGCGACGTCGTCGCGCCGGGCGAGTGGCTCGGGGTCATCGGGGCCAACGGCGCCGGCAAGAGCACGCTGCTGCGCGCCCTCGCGCACCTCGTGCCCTACGAGGGCGTCGTGCGCATCGACGGCGCCAACGCCAAGCCGCTATCGCGGCGCCACTTCGCGCGCCTCGTCGCCTTCGTGCCCCAGAAGCCCGAGCTGCCCCAGCAGATGCGCGCGATCGACTACGTGGCCCTCGGGCGAACGCCCCACCTCGGCTACTTCGGCGTCGACGGCGAGCACGACCGGGTTCGCTGCGCGTCGCTGCTCGAGCGGCTCGGGCTCGGCGCGAAGGCCGAGCGCACGCTCGCCACCCTGTCGGGCGGCGAGCTCCAGCGCCTCGTGCTCGCGCGCGCCCTCGCCCAGGAGGCGCCGGTGCTGCTGCTCGACGAGCCCACGAGCGCACTCGACCTCGGCCGGCGCGTCGAGGCCCTCGAGCTCGTGGACGAGTTGCGCCACGAGCGCGGGCTCACCGTCATCAGCGCCCTGCACGACCTCACGCTCGCGGCCCAGTTCGCCTCCCGGCTCCTGCTCCTCCACGAGGGGTCCGTCGTGGCGACCGGCGGGCCCGCCGAGGTCCTCGACGAGACGGCCCTCGGGCACTACTTCGGGGCCCGGGTCCAGGTGCTGCGCTCCAGCGACGGCGAGCTCGTCGTCATCCCGCGTCGCAAGTCAGAGAGGAAACCATGACCGAAGAACCCCGCGAGGCTCCGCCGACCCCGCCGCTGCGCCGCGCCACCTCGGTGGTGCTCGTGAACACCGGCGACGGCAAGGGCAAGTCCTCGGCCGCCTTTGGCGTGATGGGCCGCGCCTGGGCGCGCGGGTGGCGCGTCTGTGTCGTCCAGTTCCTCAAGAGCGGCAAGTGGCGCTCGGGCGAGCACAAGCTCGCCGAGCACCTCGGCATCGAGTGGCAGTCCCTCGGCGACGGGTTCACCTGGGAGTCGACCGACATCGACGAGACCATCGCTAAGGGACGCCACGCGTGGCGCGTCGCGCGCGAGCGCATCGAGAGCGGCGACTACGAGCTCGTGATACTCGACGAGATGACCTACGCGATCACCTACGGCTGGATCGACCTCGACGAGGTCGTCGCGACGATCACCAACCGACCCGCCAAGACCAACGTCATCATCACCGGCCGCGACGCGCCCGAGGCCATCCTGGCCATCGCCGACACCGCGACCGAGATGCGGGTGATCAAGCACGCCTACGACCAGGGGATCAGGGCAATGAAGGGGATCGAGTACTGATGCGCGCCGAGCTGGTCGAGGGTCCCGACGCCGACCTGCTCGTCTGGCGTCTCGCGCCGTCACTCGTCGCCTCGACCGCCACGGTGGGCGGCGGGGTCGGCGAGCGCCACTGGGTGCTCAACGCCCAGGTACCCCACGACTACGCCCGCACCGACCTCGCCGAGCACGCCGGTGAACTCTCGAGCGCGCTCGCGCTGCGCGGACCGGGCGTGACGATGTTCACCGCAGCTTTGGTGCGCCGCGTGCGCGACGCGCTCGACGGCGACGTGGCGGTCCAGGCGACCGTCGGGGTCACCCGTCCCACCTGGGCGGCCGCCCCCGACGAGGTGCTCGACCCGCGTCCGGGCACGATCAACATCGTCGTCTTCGTGCCCGTGCGTTTCGAGCCCGGCGCGATGCTGAACGCCCTCGTGACCGCCACCGAGGCCAAGACCCAGGCACTCTTTGACGGCGGCGTCGCGGGTACCGGCACGGCCTCGGACGCACTGTGCGTCGTCGGCCCACTCGAGGGCCCACGCGAATCCTTCGCGGGACCCCGCTCGCCCTGGGGCGCGCGCGTCGCGCGCGCGGTGCACGCGGCCGTCGCCGCCGGACTCGAGCCCGCGTCGTGCTAACTCTGATCCTCGGGGGCGCGCGGTCGGGCAAGTCGGGCGTGGCCGAATCCCTAGCGCGTGACGCGTCGAGCCCGGTCACCTACGTCGCCACCGGCGTCGTGGGCGACGACGAAGACTTCGCGGCCCGCGTCGCAACGCACCGGGCCCGGCGACCGGCCGAGTGGGCGACGATCGAGTGCGGCGCCCAACTCGTCGACGCGCTCGGACGCGCCCCCGGGACGGTGCTCGTGGACTCGCTCGGCACCTGGCTCGCGGGTCAACGCGACTTCGCGGTCGACGCCGACGCCCTGTGCGACGCGCTCGAGGCCCACAACGGTGACGCGATCGTCGTCTCGGACGAGGTCGGTCTCGGGGTGCACCCCGAGACCGAGGTCGGCCGGGCCTTTCGCGACGCGCTCGGACGGCTCAACCAGGCCGTCGCCGCGCGCGCTGACGCCGTGTGGCTCGTCGTGGCGGGCTGTGTCGTGGTCGTGAAGGGCGAGGGCTGATGCGCCGCGCCTTCGCCTTTCTCACGATCGTCGGCGGGTCGGCCGAGCCGACGCCCACGACCTTCGCGTGGTTCCCACTCGTGGGCGCCGTGCTCGGACTCGTCGTCGGCGGCGTCTGGTGGCTGGCGGCCCGCCACG
>JAKAPH010000055.1 GCA_021807265.1 Actinomycetes bacterium
GTCACGACGCCACCGTCCTCTCGCTCAGCTGCGCCGGGATTGGCCAGTGCGTCGCCGGCGGACGATTCACCGACTCGGCCAGCCACTACCAGGCGTTCGTGTCGAGCGGGTTCACGTCGGTGCCGCTGCCGCTGCACGTCACGACCTTGCGCGGGAGCGTCCCCGCGACCGGTTCCGCGACGTTGGTCGTGCTCGGCGAGGGCTTCACGGCCCACCCCGCCCTTCGCCTCGCCGAGCCGGGGGCCAGCGCACAGCTCCTCTCAGCGACGCCGACCAGGCTGGTCATTCGACTGACCGCCCGCGTCCACCTCCCGGGCCGCCACGTCCTCACGATCGTCGAAGCCGGCCAGCCGCCGGCGCGCGTCACCTACGTCCAGCACTGATCAGACGAAGCCCTGGACGCGGTGGGGCTCGTAGGGCTCGGTAAGTGCGGCGATCTCGTCTTCCTCGAGGGTCAGGTCCAGCGCCGCAACCGCGTCGTCGAGGTGGTGCGCTTTGGTCGCGCCCACGATGGGACTCGCGACCACCGGGTTGGCCAGTACCCACGCCAGCGCCACCCGCGACGGCGCCACCCCTCGCCGCGCGGCGATCGCGTTGACGACGTCGACGATCGGACGATCGCTCTCGGTGTAGAGGCTGCGGCCGAACTGGTCGGTGTCCGATCGGTTCGTCGATTCGCCCCACGGGCGCGCGAGCCGGCCGCGCGCCAGGGGACTCCACGGGATGGATCCGATGCCCTGGTCGTCAAGGAGCGGCATCATCTCGCGCTCCTCTTCGCGATAGAGCAGGTTGTAGTAGTTCTGCATGCTCACGAACCGAGTCCAGCCATTGAGGTCGGCCACGTACAGCGCCTGGGCGAACTGCCACGCGTACATCGAGGACGCGCCGATGTAACGGGCCTTGCCGGCCTTGACGACGTCGTGCAGCGCCTCGAGGGTCTCCTCGATCGGTGTCTCGTAGTCCCAACGGTGGATTTGGTACAAGTCGACGTAATCCGTGCCTAGGCGGCGCAAGCTGTTGTCGATCTCGCGCATGATGGCCTTGCGCGAGAGGCCCTGGCCGTTGGGGTCGTCGTGCATCCGGCCGTTGACCTTGGTGGCGAGGACGATCTCGTCGCGCGGCACCATCGAGAGCAGCACCTCGCCGGTGATCTCCTCACTGCTGCCCGCCGAGTAGACGTTGGCCGTGTCGAAGAAGTTGATCCCGAGATCGAGCGCCTGACGAAAGAACGGCGCGGCGTCGTCGCGTCCGAGCGACCAGGGCTGATTGCCCCTCGTGGGTTCGCCGTAGCTCATGAGTCCGAGGCAGATGCGCGACACTTTGAGACCCGTTGGTCCGAGGTTTGTGTAGTCCATGAGCGTTCGGGGCGTCGTGACGGTGATCGGACCCGTGGCCCCATTCCCCTTTCATCGCGTGCGAGCGGTCCGCACCACTGTTGGTGCTGCACTGTCCAACATAGTGACGGCCCTGGTGCAACGATGGCGCCTGGGCGGGCACAAGCGGTTCACCGCGACCGGTGCGACCCTCCGCCGCTCGGCACCGACGTGTCGCAACAGGCTTGGCCACCCGGCAATCGGTGCCGGTACCGGGTCACCGCTTGATAGAGCGGCTCGAGGAGCCGCGGGACGGGCCCGCGCGTCGCGAGACGCCCCACCACGCGCCACGGGGTCGTGGTCGCGGCGAGGGCGCACGCCACCGCCGCGGCGCCATGGCGCGCGATGCCGGACTCGACCCACCAGACGCTCGACGCGACCTCAGCGCGGCTCAGGCGACTGGACTGGACGAGGAAGTCGGTCCCGCTCACGACGAGGACCTCGGGGCCCACGCGTGCGCGATACCAGTCGGCGCAGCGCTGACAGAAACCGCAGTCACCGTCGTAGACGAGGTACGCCAATTCACCCACGCCGGCACCCTACCGGTCACCTAGGGTGGGTCGATGTCGCGCCGCCTCGCCATGGTCGAGCTCTTCGGGCACCGCGAGCCACGACTGCTCGTGACCGGGCAGACCATCTCCATGTTCGGCGACGGCGTCGCCAACGTCGCACTCACCCTGCTCGTGCTGGACACCACCCACTCGGTGTCCAAACTCGCCTGGTTCGCCACGGCGCGCATGATCCCGCTCGTGGCACTGCTGCTCGTCGGCGGCGCCATCGTCGACCGGCACGCCCGCCGCACGCTCCTGCTGATCTCGGACCTCGCTCGCGCGGCGCTGACGGGCGGGCTCGTCGTCTTGCTCGTCACCGGCTCGCTGCGGTTCTGGCACCTGCTCGTCTTCGCCGTCCTCTTTGGAACCTTTGACGCGATCTTCACGCCCGCGATGAGTGCGATGACCCCCGAGATCGTTCCCGAGCATCTCCTCGGCGCGATGAACGCCGTTCGGCCGCTGTCGAGCAACGTGGTCGGCAACATGATCGGGCCGGCCGTCGGCGGACTAGTCACGGCGTGGAGTGCCACCGCGGCGATCAGCATCGACGCCGCGACGTTCCTGCTGAGCGCCGGGGCCCTCGTGCTCATGCACCCGACGCCCACGCCGGTGCGCAGCGCGGCGACGTCCATGATCCACGAGATCAAAGAGGGCGTGGGCTACGTCCGAGCCACCATCTGGATCTGGACGACGCTCCTCGCGGTGACCCTGAGCAACGCGCTGCTGTTCGTCCCGACCTTCGTGCTCGTCCCCTTCATGCTTCGTCACAACTTTCACGCTTCCAAGTTCACCGTCGGCCTGTTCTTCGCGGCCTCGGGCCTGGCCGGCGGCATCGGCGCGCTGGTGTCGGGCAGTTTGGCAATCCCGCGGCGACGGATCCGCGCCATGTTCACGGCCTGGACCGCCGCGAGCGCCGTGATGCTCGTCTTTGGCGTCGTGACCCGCAGCTGGGAGGTCTTCATCGTGCCGCTGGTCACCACCCCGGGGATCCTCTACGGCAACGTGATCTGGGAGTCGATGCTCCAAGCCGTGGTGCCACGCGAGCTGCTCGGGCGCGTCTCGTCAGTGGACTGGTTTGTCTCGCTCGGTCTCGCCCCGGTGGGCCTCGTCGTCGCCGGATACGTCAGCTCGCTGGTCGGCGTGCGGACCTACTTTGTCACAGCCGCGATCGTCGCCACGGTACCCGGCTTGTTCATCCTCGCCTCGCGTCGGATCAACGCGATCGACGCCGAGCGCTGAGCGAGAGCTGGGGTGCGTCCCGGAGCGACTGGCCCGTCACGCGCGCGCCACGCTTCGCGGCAATCGGATAGATCAGTTCGGGCCGGAACGAACGGCCCCGGCCCTCGCCCGGTCGGCCGCCTCGGACCTCGACCCACTCTTCGCCGGTCGTCTCGTTGCGCCCGTGCGCCACGAAGACCCACTGCTGGCGCAGCTCCTTGGGTGCGTTGACGACGACGGGATCACCCTCGGCGAGCCCGGCCCACGTCCGGCTGCGCACGATCGTCGCACCGCGCCGCTCGCCCGCAAAGTCCACCCACCCTTTCTACTGGACGGCGACCAGGCGCTGTCCACCCCGCGACCGCCACCGCGACGCGGTCGATCCGGTCGACGCCCACCGCTTGGCGAGCCCGACGTAGCGGGCCGATGTCACCGCGACGGCCTACGGTTACCCTATGAGTTTCGATCACCCGTTGCCCAGCGCGCTCTCGCCCTCAAGGCTCCAGGACTTCCGCGCCTGCCCCCGTCGGTTCCAGTACTCGGCGGTCGAGCGGATCCCCCAGCCGGCGACCTACGCCACCACCAAGGGCCGTGTCGTCCACCTGATCCTCGAACAGCTCTACACGCTCGAGCCCGACGCGCGCACCGACGACGCGGCGCGATCCTTCGTCGAGTCGGCCGAGGCCGCGATCGTCACCGAGTCGGTGCGCGACGACCTCGACGCCGATGACGCCCTGCTCGCGCGACTACGCCGTGAGGTGCACGACATCATCGACGTGTACTTCACGATGGAACAGCCGCACACCGTCAAGCACCTGGGCGTCGAGCTGCGCGTGAACGTCGAACTCGACGGCGTCCCGATGCTCGGGATCCTCGATCGACTCGACCGCCACGACGACGGGACCCTGGTCATCGTGGACTACAAGACCGGGTCGCTGCCCAATCGGAACTACGACACCCAGACCTTCGCCAACGCCGAGCTCTACGCCGCGCTCTGTGAGGCGAGCATGGGCGAACTGCCCCGAACGATTCGCCTGCTCTACGTCGCCAAGGGCGAGACCATCGAGCGCCACGTCACCGAGGTCGTGGTTCGCGCGCGCGCCCAGGCAGCGCACGACGCGTGGTCAAGGATCGAACGGTTCCACGACGCCGGCGCCTTCCCCGCGACGCCGTCGGCGAACACGTGCCGGTTCTGTGCCTACACGGAGCGCTGTCGCGCCAGCGGCGTTGCGGTGCCGGTCCGCCCGAGGACGAACGGTCTTTAGGCTGGCGGCGTGACCGCCTTCGAACTCTCCTTCGACTACCGCTGCCCCTTCGCCAAGAACATCCACCTGCACGTGCTCACGGCGCTGCGCGCCGGTGCCGACTTCGACGTCTCCTTCGTGCCCTGGACCCTCAGCCAGGGTCACCGCCCCGACGGGGCGCCCGACGTCTGGGACGACCCCGCTCGCGAGCCCGACCTCATCGCCCTCGCGGCGGGCGTCTCGGTGCGCGACCAGCAGCCCGAGCACTTCCTCGCCGCCCACGAGGCACTCTTTCGGGCCCGCCACGAGCAACACGTACGCCTCGCGACGTTCGACGAGGTCGCCTCGGTCCTCGAGCCGATCGGCGTGGACGTAGCCCGGTTGCGCGCCGACCTCGAGACGCGCCGGCCCTACCGGGAGATTCAGGCCAATTACGAGCGCTTCGCCACGGTCGAGGCCTTCGGCGTGCCGACCTTCGTCGTTGGTTCGGACGCGACCTTCGTGCGCTACATGGACCCGCCGACCCACGACGCCGACGCGTCGATCCGACTCATCAGCTCACTGCTCGACCTGATGACGGGCCAGCCTCAACTCAACGAGTTCAAGCACACGCGCCTGCCGGCCTGAGCTACGCGAACAGGCGCAGCACCACTTCGAGCAGGGCGAGTACCCCGAGGCCGAGCGCAGCGCCGTAGGCGGTGAACGCGTCGCTGCGCCGACGGTGCATGACGACGGCGCCGATCATCAGCGCGAACAGCCCGGCGGCGGCGACTTCGTTGAGGATCGCCGGGAACGACGCGCCCTTGCCGACCAGTCCCACCATGACCGCGACGCCGGCGACGATCTCGAGCACGCCGATGCGCTGGTAGATGCGCTTGGTGACCCCGAGGTGCTCGGCCGCGTGGCTCATGGCCGGCGAGAAGAGGACTTTCTGGAGACCCGCGGTGAGAAAGGCGAGGAACAAGACGATTGACACGACACTGGCGACCGCGGCCATTACCACTCCTTTGACCCATCGACTCTAACCGGCCGGAGCGGGTCCTTAGGACTGGCGGTCGTAGTCGAGCACCGCGTCCAGGGTGGCGTGGCGCTCATCGGCGGAGCCGACGGCGACCACGGAGAACTCCGTGACCCCGGCGTCGGCGAGGCTTGCCAACTGGTCCAGCACCGCCTCGCGCGAGCCGATCAGGGCCACGCCGGCCGGATCGTCGACCCCTTCACGATCGAGCATGGCCCGATAGCTCGGCAGGGTCGCGTAGACCGCGAAGGTTTGGTTCACCATGGCCCGCGCGGCCTCGGCATCGTCGGTGACCACTACCGGCAGCGAGCAGATGATGCTCGGGCGCGCCCGGTCCGCGAGGTCCGCGGCGGCGTCGATCGTTGGGCGGATGTGCTCGGCGATAGTGCGCCGACCCGTCATCCAGAGAACGGTGCCGTCGGCGACCGCCGCGGTCAGGGCCAGCATCTTCGGGCCCAGGGCAGCGACCACGAGCCCCGGCGCGCGAGCGTCGCTCGGGCCCACGGGTCCCGTCGCCATCGCGCTCACCCGGTCGCCACGGGCATTCACGGGCTCACCGCGCAGCATCGGGGCCAGGGCCGCGAGGTACTCGCGCAGGTAGGACACCGGTCGATCGAAAGCGATCCCCCAGAGTCCCTCCACGATCACCTGGTGCGAGAGCCCGACACCCAGGGTGAACCGGCCCCCGATCGCGTCTTGGACCGTGCGCGCCTGAGCGGCCAGCATCGACGGGTGCCGGGGTTGGACCGGCACCGCGGCCGTACCAAGGTCGAGATCGGGAAACTCGCGCCCGATGATCGCGAGCAGGGTCAGTGTGTCGGGCCCAAAGATCTGCGACGACCACATCGAGCGGAAACCCCGGTCGCGCAGCCGACGTGCCCGCTCGACCGCCTCGTCGACCGTTCCCTCCAGGTCCAGACTCACGCCGATACGCATGATCGCCCCCAATCGCCCACTATCGTCGTGCCCGTGCCGGGCGACCCTCAACCTACCCCCGCGCGCGTCGGCGTGGTCGGGGCGGGCCAGCTCGCGAGGATGATGGGCGAGGCGGCCCACGACGTGGGCGTCCAACTGAGCGTGCTCGCGCTGGACGAAGCCGACGCCGCCGTCGCCACGGCCGATCATGTGGTGATCGGGGACCCGAGCGACCGCGGTGCCCTGGAGGCGCTCGCGCGCGGCGTCGACGTGGTCACCTTCGACCACGAACTGGTGGACCTCGACCTGCTCGAAACGCTCGCGCGCGAAGGCATCACACTGCGCCCTGACGCGTCTGCCCTGCGCTTCGCCGTTGACAAGGCCTACCAGCGCACCCGCTTCGCCGCCCACGGTCTGCCGGTACCGCGATTCGTCGTGGTGGACTCGGGCAGCGACCCCGCGCTCGGTGCCTTCCTCGAAGGGCAGTCGGTCGCCCCGGTCGTGAAGGTGGCCCGCGGCGGCTACGACGGGCGCGGCGTCTTCTTTCCCGAGCACGTCGATGACGTGGCCGGCCTCGTCGACTCGCTCGGCGTACTCGTCGTGGTCGAGGATCGGCTCGACCTGCGCGGCGAGGTCGCCCAGGTGGTCGTGCGCGCGCTCGACGGCGACGTCGCCCACTACCCCCTCGTCTCGACGGTCCAGGCCGAGGGCATGTGCGTCGAAGTCCGATTCCCGTGCGACGACCCCGCCCTCGCCGCGCCCGCCGCGGCCCTCGGGCACCGGGTGGCCGACCTCGTGGGCGCGATCGGCGTCCTCGCGATCGAGCTCTTCGTCACCGAGGCGGGGCTCGTCATCAACGAGGTCGCCCTGCGACCGCACAACACCGGCCACTGGACCATCGAGGGGGCCGCGACCGATCAGTTCGCCAATCACCTGCTGGCCGTCAGCGGCCAGCCCCTCGGCTCCACCGAGCCGGTCGTCGCTCACGCGGTCATGGTCAACGTCGTGGGCGCGGACGAACCGGCCGACCCGCGGGCCGGGCGAGCCGTCGAGGGCGCCTACGTGCACGACTACGGCAAGGCGTGGCGGCCCGGGCGCAAGTTGGGCCACGTCACCGCGGTCGGTGGCGACGCGACGGGCACGCGCGTGACAGCATGGGCGGGGGCCCGGGCCTACGGGACCAGGACGAGGGAGACGACGTGAGCGCGATCGTGGGTGTGGTCATGGGCAGCTCGTCGGACCACGCCGTGATGGCCGACGCCGCGACGGTCCTCGGCGACTTCGCCATCCCCTACGAGATCCGCGTGGTCTCGGCCCATCGCACGCCCGACGACATGCTCGCCTACGGACGCGACGCCCGCGCCCGGGGGCTGCGCGTGCTGATCGCCGGCGCCGGCGGCGCGGCGCACCTGCCCGGGATGCTCGCCGCGACGACCTCGCTGCCCGTGATCGGCGTACCGGTCGCCCTCGCGCGACTGGACGGGCTCGACTCGCTGCTGAGCATCGTTCAGATGCCCCGTGGCGTGCCCGTGGCGACGGTGGCGGTCAACGGCGCCACCAACGCCGCCCTGCTCGCACTGCGAATCCTCGCCGTGGGCGACGAGGTGCTCGCCGCACGGCTCGACGAGCACCGCCGCACCCTCGCCGACGAGGCCCGCGCCCAGGATCTGGGTCTCGATCGCCGCCTGGATTCTTAGTCCCACTGGGGCCCCCGGGGGCCGTTCGACCCCTATTCTGGTCACGTGACCAAGGAGGTCCCATGGGTGTAGGTAAGCGCATCGCGACCATCTTCAAGGCGAAGTCGAACGCCGCGCTGAACAAGATGGAGGATCCGCGCCAGACGCTGGACCTGTCCTATGAGGAGCAGCTCGAGAACCTGACCAAGGTCCGCCGCGCCGTCGCCGACGTCGCCACCGCGCGCAAGCGCGTCGAGATCCAGGCCGAGCAGCTCAAGGCCCAGGGCGACAAGCTCGCCGAGCAGGCCAAGGCCGCCCTCGGGCAGAACAACGAGGCCCTCGCGCGCGAGGCCCTCTCCCGGCGCGAGGCGATCGCCGGGCAGCTGAAGGACCTCGACGCCCAGCACGCCACGATCGTCGAGCAAGAGGAGAAGCTCACCGAGACGGCCCAGAAGCTCCAGACCGAGGTCGAGGCCTTCCGCACCAAGAAAGAGACGATCAAGGCGACCTACACCGCCGCCGAGGCCTCCGCGCACGTCTCGGAGGCGGTGAGCGGGATCTCGGCGTCGATGGGTGACGCCGGCGCCGCCCTGCAGCGCGCCCAGGACAAGGTCGCCGAGATGCAAGCCCGCAGCGGCGCCCTGGACGAGCTGCTCGCCTCGGGGGCGCTGACCGACCTCACGAGCTCGCGCGACGACATCCAGGCCCAGCTCGACCAGGCGAGCGCCTCCTCGGACGTCGACGCCCAGCTCGCCGCGCTGAAGGCCCAGATGGGCACGGGTGACGCGGGCAGCCTCGCTCCGGGAAGCGACCAGTGAGTACCAAGATAGAATCCGATCGCGGGCTGAACTGGCGCATGTTCATCACCGGGGCTGCCCTGGTGCTGCTCTACGGGATCATCGTGACGGTGCTGCTGCGTCTGGGCGTCTCGACCCTGCTCGTGGTCGTCATCGCGGCCGGTGCGCTCGTGTCCCAGTACTACTTCTCGGACAAGATCGCGATGTTCTCGATGCGCGCCCACGAGGTGACCCCGGCCCAGGAGCCGCACCTGCACGAGATCGTCGACCGGCTCTGCCTGCTCGCCAACATGCCCAAGCCGCGCGTCGGGGTCGCCGAGATGGACATGCCCAACGCCTTTGCCACCGGGCGCAACCCCAGCCACGCGGTGATCTGCGCGACGCGCGGGATCATGCGCCGGCTCAGCGACGAGGAACTCGAGGCGGTCCTCGCCCACGAGCTCAGCCACGTCGCCCACCGTGACGTCGCGGTCATGACGATCGCCTCGGGCGTGGGCATGCTGGCCGGGCTGATCAGCCGCATCGCCATGTGGGGCGCGATGTTCTCGGGCGGCGGACGCAGCCGCGACGGCGAGAACCTAGTGCTGCTCGAGATGATCACGTGGCTGGTCTCGCTGCTCGTCTACGTGATCGCCTACCTCTTGACGATGGCGCTCTCGCGCTACCGCGAGCTCGCAGCCGACCGCTCGGGCGCGATCCTGATCGGCAAGCCGAGCGTGCTCGCGAGCGCGCTCGTGCACATCACTGGCGACATCGGGCGGATTCCCCGGACCGACCTTCGCCAGGCCGAGGGGATGAACGCCTTCTTCTTCGCCCCGGCGCTCGCGAGCGGGACGGCGGCGTCGCTCTTCTCAACCCACCCGTCGCTCGAAGTGCGCCTGGACCAGCTGAACAAGCTCGAACGCCAGTTGAACGGCTAGTGGGACTGCGCGACACCCTCTTCGGGCGCACCAAGCAGGTCGCCCCGAAGCTCGACAACCTCTTCGCGCTGCCCACGGCGGCCCTGACCCTGGAGAGCGAGCTCGAGCTCGTCACCTCGGGCCAGGCCGGGCTCTGCTTCAAGGCCGGCAGCGGCGAGACCGCCAACACCACCGACGAGGACATCAAGCAGCTGCTCAACTTCGACGAGGCCGCGAGCGACGTGACCCTGACGACCGACCGCTTCGGGTTCCGCTGGATCGTCATCCACGACACCGACATCGCCACGCTGGTCACACGGATCCACGGCGCCGACACGAGCCTGGTCGACAACGGGCTCGGGCCCCGGCTGCTGTGCGCGGTGTTCGGCTTCGTCCCCAAGACTCCCCCCGGTGACGGACCCGTACGCCTCGTCTATCTCTTGAAGCAGGGCACCTTCTACCCCTTCGCCCCGACCGGCGACGAGCAGCGCGACAACGAACTCGAGCTGCGGGTCCGGTCCTTCCTCGACAAGGACCTGCCGATCGAGAAGGACCTCTCGCGCTGGATGGCCCTCTGGGAGGTCCCGGTCAGCTGATCGGGTCCTGGCGCCCCGTGAGCAGCTCCTCGAGCGCACTGGCGTAGTGCAGGTCAAGGGTGGTCAGCCCGCCGCGGTCGTGGGTCCAGAGTTCCACGCGCAGGTCGCGGTAGGTGAGCGTCAGCACCGCGTGATGGTCGAGCCGGTCGGCGATTGCGACCTGGTCGAGGACCACCCGGGCCGCCTCGCCGTGACTCGGCGCGCGCCACGTTCGTACGAGGTGCCC
>JAKAPH010000056.1 GCA_021807265.1 Actinomycetes bacterium
TAAGAGGCTGCCTCCGCTGGATGGCTCATGATTGGTCTGTCCGCCAGATCTCGACCGACTTGACAATCGATAGGAGGATCGGAGTCGGCCGGGTTCGCTGAGTTGGTCCCAGCGCTGGTTGGCTCCGGCGCTGGGACGCGAGTCGGTCGACAACGGTCCGGCGTCAGGTCAGTGACTTGCGCATCTGCAGCGAGGTCACCTCGTAGCCACTGCTCTCGTAGAGGTGGCGGGCGACCCGGTTTTCGCCAAAGACGTTGAGCGCGATCGAGGTGGCCCCGAGGCGCCGGACCTCGACCTCGGCCGCGCTGAGCAGTCGATGGCCGACGCCGCGCCCGCGCCACTCCGGCTCGACCTCGATCGCGTAGATCCACGCGCCCCCGCCGCGCGGATCCGACGGTTCGGTGGCGAGCCAGAGATAGCCCACGACCTGGTCCGAGGGCGTGCGCGCGACGTACCAGCGCATGCCCGGGGTGGCCAAGCCGCGCGGGAGGAGGCGCCGCTGTTCGAGTTGGGCCAGTTCGTCGGCGTCGGCCGAGGCCCAGTTCCTCGCCCGGATCTGCTCGGCGACGTAGGCGTGCATGAGCGACGGGAGGCGCTCGTCGAACTCGTCGATCGTCATGGGGTCGAGCCGTACATCGGTCACGCGGCAACTGTAACCGTCGCCACCTGGCGGCCCTCGGGCGGTCGAACGCCGAGTTAACCAGAAGTTCACCTGCTGATTGGTTACTCGTAATGGAGGGGACATTGGTTCGTCACGTCACGGGGCAACACTCGATTTGGGGCGACGTGGGAAGGATGCCGTGAGCGTTTCAAATTCAGAACGAGCCGGGGCCGACATGGGTAAGGGCTCCGAGACGGTGGCGCGCACCGTCGGTCAGATTCTCGATGATGCGCCCACGAGCGCATTCCACCGACGAGCCGTCGTGATCTCGGGCATGGGCTTCTTCACCGATGCCTACGACTTGTTCGTTATCGGCACGGTCGCCGCACTCGTGCAGTCGCAGTGGTCACTCTCGACGACCGAGACGAGCTGGGTGACCGGTTCGGCCATTCTCGGCGCCTTCCTCGGCGCCATGGTCTTCGGTCGCATCGCCGACAAGATCGGACGAAAGTCGGTCTACACCGCCGTAGCGGCGATCATGGTCGTCGGTGCGATCGGCTCGTCGTTCGCGCCCAACGTCTTGACGCTCGTGCTCGCGCGCTTCGTGCTCGGACTCGGCATCGGTGGGGACTACCCGGTGTCGGCCGTGCTGATGAGCGAGTACGCCAACCGCAACGACCGCGGACGTCTCGTGGGCCTCGTCTTCTCGATGCAAGCCGTGGGCCTCATCGTCGGGCCGCTCGTCGGCCTCGGCCTGCTGTCATCGGGGCTGTCGGAGAACCTGACCTGGCGCCTGCTGCTCGGACTCGGTGCCATTCCTGCGGCCGCGGTGATCTACCTGCGCGCGCGCATGCCCGAGTCGCCGCGTTTCCAGGCCCACGTGAAAAAGCAGAGCGAACTCGCGGCGGCCGAGCTGCACCAGTTCGCCAACGGTGCCGTCGACGCCACCACGGTCAGGGCCAACACGACGACCCTGATGGCGCCGCGCCAGTTCTTCGCCAACCGCCGCATGTGGCTCTTGATCATCGGCACGGCCGGCAGCTGGTTCCTCTTCGACTACGCCTACTACGGCAACACGCTGTCGCTACCGAGCATCCTGCTCGAGGTCTCGCCGAACGCCACCATCAAGGTCAAGCTGCTGCTCACCCTGGCCATGTTCGTGGTCTTCGCACTGCCGGGGTACATCCTCGCGGTGACCAAGATCGACCGGATCGGCCACCGCAAGCTGCAGACGATCGGCTTCGCGGTGATGGCCGCGTGCTTCTTGCTGCTCGCTGTCGTGCCGAAGTTCACCACGATGGTCGTGCCCTTCATCTTGATCTTCGGCTTCAGCTACCTGTTCACCGAGTTCGGGCCGAACACGACGACCTTCATCCTGCCCTCGGAGGTCTTCCCCGTCGAGATGCGCACGACCGGCCACGGGATCGCGGCGGGCATCGGCAAGTTCGGGGCCTTCGTCGGGGTCTTCATGGTGCCGCGCCTCCAGGCCTCGATCGGCCTGCGCGGCCTGCTCGTGGTCGCCGGCATTTCGGCGATCGCGGGTCTCGGCACGACGGCGCTGCTGCCTGAGCCGACCCAGACCTCCCTCGAGGACTCCTCGCACCGGCCAGCGAGCCGGCCGGTTGACCAAGCATCGAACCAAGCGGCGTAGCGTCCCCCTCCCTACAATGGGTGCATGGACCTGGGACTAGGTGACCGCGTTGTCCTGATCACGGGTGGCACCGACGGACTCGGGCTCGCACTCGCCAAGACGCTGGTGGCCGAGGGCGCTCGGGTCGCCGTTTGCGGCCGCGACGCCGGTCGTCTCGAACGTGCCCAGGACCTACTCGGCAGCGAGACGCTGTGCGTCGAAGCCGACGTCACCAGCGCGAGCGACCGCGAGGCTTTCGTCGCGGCGTCGCGAAATCGTTTCGGTCGGATCGATGGGTTGGTGAACAACGCGGGGCGCTCGGCGGCAACGCTCGTTGCCAATTCCGATGACGACGAGTGGCGCGCCGACTACGAGCTGAAGGTCGTCTCGGCGTTGCATCTGGCCCGGCTCGTCCTCGATGACCTCGCGGTATCGAGCGGGGTCGTACTCAACGTGCTCGCGATCGCGGCGCGTGCGCCCGGCGCCGGTTCGACACCGACCGCGGCGTCTCGTGCCGCGGGCCTCGCCATGACCAAGGCACTGGCCAATGAAGTCGGCCCGCGCGGCGTGCGCGCGCTCGCCATCCTCATCGGGCTCGTGGAGTCGGGGCAGTGGGAACGCCGCGCGGCGCAGTCGGGCGTGGCGGTCGACTCGATCTATCACGATCTCGCCCACAACGCCCGAGTCCCGCTCGGCCGGGTCGGCCGCGCTGACGAGTTCGCGAATCTCGCAGCCTTTCTCCTGTCGCCTCGAGCGAGTTACGTGACCGGCGTCGGCGTGAGCCTCGACGGCGGGTTGTCACCGGTCATCTAACAGCGGTGTGGTCTCGCGCGAGACCGGTCAACCGATCGCCGGTCTATGGTGTCCAGGTGCCAGTGACCGTCGGACGCCCGCTCCTCAGCGTCGGCGATGGCGGTTGGGCCACTGAATCGTTGGGCGCGACACGATGAGCGTCGTCTGGTCCCTGGTGCTCTTCGTGCACGTCACGGCGGCGGCCTTTTGGGTTGGGGGACAGTTGATGCTGTCCTTCGTGGTGATGCCCGCGCTGCGGCGCGATTCGCCGCCGGATCAGATTCGCGCGATCGCCCAAGCGGCCGGGCGCCGGTTCACCGCCGTCACCAACCACGCTCTGCTTCCAGCGCTGCTCGTCACCGGTCCGCTACTCGCATGGCACGACGGCACACGGTGGTCCAATCTCGCGACGACGGCGTTCGGACACCTCGTGATCGCCAAAGTGGCCCTCGTGGTGGTGGTCTTCGTAATGGCGTCGTTCCACGGATTCGTCGCGCGCCGCACGTCGCGGCGCGGGGTGCGCATCTACGCGATCATCACCGTCGTCGCCTCGGTCGGCGTGCTCGCGTTGGCGGCTTTTCTCGCAATGGCGCCCGGTCCCTAACCCACGAATCGCCGCAATGACGTGAACATCAGTTGCGTCGAAATGCCACCCGACGGTGGGTTTAGTTCTGTGAGGACGGGTGGTCGGACTTGGTGGGCTGGTACGCCGGGAAGAAGTCCGGGTCCTTCTCGTAGAGGAAGCCGTAGACGCTGTGAGCAGCGCGACGAATCACCGTTGACATCGTCCGATGTGTTTGGGTCTCGTGTTCCATCGATAGTCTCCCAATTCTCGATAGACGTCAATCACCACTGACTCGCTACCGCGACTCAGCCCCAGCGTACGGTGGGGCAGTTGTGCCATTGACTCGCCGTGCCGGGACTAAAGTCCCGAAATCCGTTCGTTCGTGCGATGGCCCAAGCGGTTATCGCGAGGAGCGGGTCGTCATCGGGCGCGGGCGCGTAAAATTGCCACTTGCACGAACTCCGCGAAGAGAAAGTATCGGCGTGCTCCCTCGATATATAGGTCGTCACGCCGCGCCATGGCGCGAAACGGCCCCTCGAGCGCACCGGTATTGCCGGTCGGAAAGCGCGCGTTCCTTCGGCGTCGCGGTTCGCGACGGCCGACCGTCGTGAGTCGACTGCACCCCACACGCGACGACGTGCGCGCGGCGACGCGCGTCACGGTATCGGTCGTGGTGCCGATGGTGGTCTTTCGACTAGCTGGCCACCCCCAGTGGGTCCTCTACTCGACCTTCGCCGCCTTCGCGTCGGTCTACGGTCGCGGCGAGTCGCCACGCCGGCGCATCTCGACGCAACTGCCCGTGGGCATCATGCTCACGGGGATCATCATCGCCGCGACGGCGACCGCGACGGCGGGCGACGCCCGCTGGTGGTCGCTGCTCGGCGTCTCGCTCGCCGCGGCGATCGCCACAGCGGCGTCGCATCGTTGGTCGTGGCGGCCCGGCGGCGCACTGTTTGCCGTCTTCGCGTTCGGCGCGGTCTCGTCCGTGTCGGCGACCGGTCACGACGTGTTGGTCGCCACGGCCGTCGCCCTCGCCACGAGCGCGTTCACCTTGCTGGTCGGCGCCGAAGCGTTCTTGTTGCACTTGGGACCACGCGAGGAATCGGTCCCGACGCGGTCGCACTCCACGGCGGAGTGGCGTCGCGCGCTGGCGACCGCCGTGGCCGCCGCTGCGGCCGACGGCCTGGCGACGTGGCTGCACCTCGGGCACCCTTACTGGGCGGCGGTCTCGGCGGTGGTGCCGATGGCGGCACTGGGAACCGTGGACCGTCTCCTTCGAGCGCGGCACCGCGCCGGCGGGACCGTCCTCGGTTTGGGACTCGCCTTCGGGCTCTTCGCGTTTTCGCTCTCTCCGTGGGAGCTCGTCGTCGTCATCGGACTGCTCCAGTTGTGTGCCGAGCTGATGGTGATTCGCCACTACGGGATCGCCATGATGTTCGTGACGCCACTTTCGTTGGCGGTGGCCGAGCTCGGCCAACCCCAGCCGGCGGCCCATCTCATTTGGGCCCGCACCCTCACCACCGCGATCGGACTGGTCTTTGGACTCACCGCGGTATTCGCGGATCACTCGCCGCCCGAGGACCTCGACGCGATGGCGGCGGCGTAGCGATTGGGGAACTTGGTCTCGCTGCTCGCCCGTCGCACGCGCGGCAACGCCCAAAACGAGGCCCAGCCCGCCTGATGTCATCGAAGCGCTGTTCGTTGGGTCCGGTCGCGACCGTCGGGGTCGCGGCGTGGCCGAGGCACAACGTCGGCACGCGCTTGGGCGTGGCGGAACAGGCGAGCCGGCGGGTGCTGGTCGATCGAACGGTGACGATCCGGCCAGGTGGACACGGGAAGGCTGCGGGGTAAGGAGCAGGATGCGACTCCGGCATCCTCGCCAGATTGTCTGTGTCAATTTAGATTGGCATTACACGCCTGTCAATCTAGATTGACAGGCGTGGACGCCGAAGAATTCAACCGGTCGCTCTCGTCGGATGATGCGGCGGTCGGACTTCGCGCGTCGCTGGCGCTCCATCGTCTAGCTGAGGGGCTGTGTTCTATTTGGCGAGTACGGCGGAAGCCACGACCGGCACCATCACGTCGTGGCCTTTTCAAGTGATCTAACCGACGTCCAATGGAACCTCCTCGAACCCCTGCTCGTAACTTCCTCCAAGCGGGGCCCGAAGCACGGCGACGACCTTCGACTCGTCGTCGACGCGATGCTCTACATTTCGCACACCGGGTGCCAGTGGCGCTTCCTGCCGGATCAGTTCGGTCCCTGGACGAGGGTGTGGTCACAGTTTCGCCGGTGGTCGAGGAATGGGACGTGGGCCGGGGTTCTCGCCTCACTGCACGCCTCGTCGCGCACCGCCCTCGGTCGAAAGGAAGCGAAGCCCTCAATGGTGGTCATCGACACCCATCTCGCGAGAGGGGCCTCCAACGGCGGGGCAACGTTTCATAACCAGGGCGGCCCTTATGGCCGAACGAACGGCGCCAAACGAATCATCTGCGTGGACGTCACGGGACTGCCGCTGTGTGTGCGTTCGGTCCCCGCGTCGACGTCTGAGGCGAGGGCCGTCGAACTCGCACTCGAGGACCTTTCCCGAACTGGCGTTGATGAGCGCCTCGAACTCGTGCTCGTCGACCGCGGGACCGCGCGGTCAGCCGCCCGTCGACTCTCGGACCGGTTCGGCTGCGAAGTTCGTCGCGTCGGGTGGGACGAGCCACCACGCAACGAGCACGGCACCAAGGTCTTTCGCCCGATCCGTCACGCCTGGCGGGTCAAGGTCGCCCATGGCCACCTCGTGCGCCGCCGACGTCTGGCACGCTGCTTCGAGAACACCGAGGAGTCGGCCACCGGATGGCTGCACGTTGCTGCAATGACCGAAGTTCTTCGAGTGCTTGGCTGAGACGGAATGACAATCACCATTCAGTCGCCCGCGTCGAGGATTCAGTCGCACGTCGTGTGCGACACTGCGCCAAACTGGATTTGATCGAGGAGCCTGACGTGACCGAGAGCCTTCAGCCAGCCTGGGAGCCGTGGCAGCACGAGTATCGCCACGGAGCCTTCTACCTCTTTCCTCCCGCCGACGTCGCTGCTGGCGTCAATGAACTGCGAGCACGTCACGATCCCAAGGCCGCCGCCATCTGCGACGCCCACATCAGTCTGAGCGAGCCGTTGGGGGGTCCCCTCACCGTTGAGCAGCTTGAAGAACTACGTGCCGCGCTGGCCCACATTGCCCCCTTCGAGCTCTCCTACGGCCCGCTCACGAGCATCGGACCCGTCCCCGGCGTGGTCTTCGCTATTTCGCCCGAGGACTTGTTCTTCGCCCTACGAGGAGCGGTTCAGGCAACCTCGATCTTTGCGGGGCGTGACTTGACTCGTGCCTCGCGCGTGCCGCACATGACGGTGGCCGAGTTCATCACCCTCGACGAGACCCGCGAGTTGGTCGCCCGGTTGACCGATACGGTTCCTGGCGGCACGTTCCTCTGCGACCGTGTCACCTACGCGGTGCCCGACGGGTCCTTCCACTTTGAGCCGGTGCTCGAGATTCCTCTGGGTTCGAACTAGGTCGAGCTCGATCCGTTCGAACGGCAACCCTGAATGCAATCGAGCGTGTGTCACACCTGGGGCTGAGACTGAGCCCGGTGACCTCACGACCGTTAGGACCAACCAACTCTCACACTGGTCAGCCGCTTTCACGCTCAGTCACCTTCCAGTTCGCCCTCGATCCGAACGTCGAGCAGAGGATTCTCCTCGCCAAGTGCGCCGGCGCCCGTCGTTTCACGCTGAACCACCACCTGGCTCGGGTCAAGGCCAACCTGGACGCCAGGTCGGCCGAGCGAGAAGTCCTCTCCGCGAGCGGTGTGTCTGGCGAACCTTCGACCCCACCGCTCTCCTGGACGGGGTTCTCCTTCATCAACGAGTTCAACGACTGGAAGAACGGGGAGTCCGAGGACTCACCGGTCAACGAGGATGGAACGCGGGGACTTGCTTGGCGACACGAGCTTCCCGGTGACGTCTTCGAATGCGCCTCTGTGGACGCGGCCCGGGCCCTCGAGAACTTCTCGGCGTCGAGGCGTGGCGAGCGCAGCGGAACACCCGTTGGGTTTCCCCGTTTCCAGGCCAAGGGCAAGGTGACGCCGAGCTTCCGGTTGCGCAATCGTGCGACGCCGGGTCGGGTGCCCTCGAGCCAGCCCATCCGCTTCAACGGCCCTTCGCACCTGCGACTGCCCAAGTTCGGACCGGTGAAGGTCTTCGGCCCCACTCGCAAGGTCCGCCGGATGATCGACGCCGGTCGCTTCCATGTGTACTCTGCGACGCTGGCCCAGCGCGCCGGTCGGTGGACCGTGTCACTGACCGGTGTGGCCGCACGGCTTCACCAGGCTGAGCGCAGTCGAACCAACCGTCACGCCGTTCCCGTCGGCGTCGACCGGGGGATTCTCTCCCTCTGCGTCGCCGCGGACGCGAACGGTGTTCCCTTCGAGAACTTCGAGGGGGTGAGACTACTAAAGCAAGCGCAAGCGTCGCTCAAGGCGGCCAATCGGGCCCTGGCCAGAACCACACCGGGGTCGAAAGGCCGCCAACGAGCGAGGTCCCGACTCGCCAAACGACACCGCCGAGTCGTCAACATCCGCCGGCATCTGGTCCATCAGGCCTCCAGGGCTCTGGTCGATCGAGCCCAGGTCCTCGTGATCGAGGACCTCAACGTCGCGGGCATGGCGAGGAACCGACACCTGGCCAGGTCCATCTCGGACGCCGCCATGGGAGAGCTCTCCCGTCAGGTCCTCTACAAGGCCCGCTGGCACGGGGTCGAGGTGCGGGTGGCCGACCGATTCTTTCCGAGTTCCAAGACGTGCTCGGGCTGCGGCGAGGTCAGAAACAACCTTGACCTGTCGACGCGCACGTACTCGTGTGGAGTCTGCGGACTGTCCATCGACCGCGACCTCAACGCGGCCATCAACCTCGCTCGCTGGCAACCCAACGAGGCCCCGACCGTGACACTGTTGGGCCCGACGCGCGCTGCGCTTCGCTCCACCGCCTGATCCCACAGGGATCTGCACCGCGAAGCACGCGGGAAGAGCCGATCGTCACCCGCACAACCATCACGACTCTGTGATGAGGGTCTTGGGTCGGAACCGGGTACCTAGATGAAGCATCATCTGGGAAGTCGGACGGCGAGCAAGCACCGCTGGGCCACCAGGCTCAGTTGGTCAAGGCGAACCGGTGGGTCCAAATAGGACACACGCTGTGAGAGGGTTGAGGCCCACCATGTCGCGGCTGCCCGCGAAAAGGGCTGGTCGTGGCGGGAGATCGGCGACGCCTTGGGCGTCACCCGGCAATCGGTGCACACCAAATACAGCAAGGAGATTTCGTGATCACCGACTCCGTTGCACCAATGACGCTTCACGCCTGGGCGATCTGTCTGCGGGCCGGTGAGGAGGCTCGTCGCAGGGGTGACCGCCGAGCCGGCACCGATCACCTCCTGCTCGCCTTGTTTTACGATCCCTCGGTCGAACACGTATTGGGCGTGAACCTGGCTCAAGCGCGCGACGCCGTTGAACTACTCGATGATCAAGCCCTGAACGCCGTGGGTCTGGAGTCCGGCACCGATGTTCCCCTCATCCCCATGCGCGCCGTGCCGAGCAAGCCAAGCCTCCGAGACGTTGCGAGCAAAGATCGCATCCGCATCACACCAGCGGCAAAGAGGGTACTTGAGAGAGCGACGAAGTCCAACCGTCGGAGGCTTGAGGTCACGTCCCAGCAAGTGCTGGCCCAGATTCTCACGCTGAAACCACCAGATCACGCCGCGGTGTTGCTCGACGTTCTCGACGTGAACCGGTCGGACGTTCGACGCCGACTGGATCTGCCCGGCGCGACGGGGTAGAGCCCCACCATGAGGTTGCGGCGCCGTTCACGGGCCAGTCTCGTGGAGGACGACAGTCGTCGAAACCCAGTGGTTGAATTGGCGCTTCGGTGAGGTCGCGGCGGCGGGCAAGACCTGCATCCTTTGCGTTGTTGGCAGTCTCGACACGGGAGCCCGACGGACGCTCCAGCAGCACTCGCCAATCCACTCGGGTCTCGCGCGCGATGAGTGCTTTGGCTGGCGAAGTTTGTCCGCCGATCTCGGCCTCGGTGCGGAACAGCTAGTCGGAGCGTCCCCGTCGCCGGACCCGACGTAGTGGAGCGTTGACGACCAACGGGCGCTGATAGAGGACGCTCGGATCGGAGCCCGGACTGCGGTGAGGCGGGCGGCGGGGTTCGACGACCCCATCTCGCAGGTGTCGCCGTGTACCGGTCCAGGGAGCAGGGGGTGCTATGAGCCGGTCGGCGAGGTGGTAGGCCGCGTTTTCGTAGTTGACCCGCCACCCGTGAAAGTCCGGCCAGGCCTCCTCGGCCGTGCGCTCGAGCGCGAAGCCGCTCTCGCTCAGCATGGCGACCGCGGACTCGAACTCCTCGTAGGTCAGCTGAATGGGCCCGTCGGGTTTGGGGTCGGGATCGATCTCCCAGCCCAGTGACGTGGCGATGCGATTAATCATGGTGAACCCCATGCGCAGGCACAAGCGCGCCTGGGACGGGGCCGAGGCGGGGCAGAGGGCCAACTGCATCGCCGCGGCGTCGAGGACCGCGACGAGCCCGATCAACCACGAGAGCCAGGGATCGGGCGAGCGGAAGAGGAGCAGGATCGGGTAG
>JAKAPH010000057.1 GCA_021807265.1 Actinomycetes bacterium
CCGAAGTAGAGGCCCTCGCGGTCGGTGCGCTGGAGCTCGGCCGGGTTGTAGCGGAATCGGCGAAGGATCCAGTCCATGATGTACACCCCGAACCACGGTGCGATCCAGACGATGATGACCCCGACGAACTCCTTCATGTAGAGCGAGAAGGTCGACTGGAACATGGCGTAGATCGTGAGCAGCCCGGCGATGATGCTGTCCATCACGACCGCCTGGTAGCGCTTGAGGTGGATCCCCATCGCCTGGACCGAGACCCCCGAGCTGTAGAGGTCGAGGGAGTTGATGCCAAAGAGCTGGACGATCGCAAAGACGAGGAAGACCGCGACGACCCAGGTCGGGATGAAGTGCTGGCCGTAGAGCGCCTGCAGCGGGTTCGAGCCGTTCCAGGCGGCCACTTGGGCGCTCGAGGAGATGAAGGTGTAGGTGAGCGCACCCAGGGTCATCAGGACGATCTCGGGCAGTGCGGTGCCGAGGAACACCCAGCCGACGATCGCCCCCTTCTTGGAGTCGCGGGGCAGGTAGCGGGTGTAGTCGTTGCCGCACTCGGTCCAGCCGAGGCCCGAGAGGGCGATCGTGAAGGCGAGGCCCGCGGTGTAGAGCTCCCAGCCGCCGAGGAATCCCTTGAAGTGCACCGAGCCGTGCTTGAGGTCAAAGATCGCGAGCAGGGCGAAGATCGCCACGAAGGGGATGATCAGCGCGCGCAGGATCTTCACCATCGTCGCGTGGCCGAGGTACGGCATGACGGCCTGGATGGCCGCGGCGAGGATGATCAGGATCACCTTGAGCGGGCTGCTGACGTGGATGCCGGCCATCTGGAAGAGCACCATCGCCGCGCCGACGATGAGGATCAGGCCCTCGGTCTCAAATCCCAGCTGGGTGATCCAGTTGAAGAAGCTCACGACGCGCGATCCCCGCAGGCCAAAGGGCGCCCGGCTGATCGCGAAGGCGGTCGTGCCCGACTCGGGTCCCTGCAGTGACGCGACGCCGAGCAGCAGGTACGAGAGGTTGCCGAGCACGATCAGACTGAAGGCGGTCCAGAAGCTGAACCCGAAGCCCATCAGGATCGCGCCGTAGATGAAGTACTCGACGTTGACCGCCGACCCCGTCCACATCGCACCGATATTGCGGGCGGTCGCCCACCGTTCCTCCTCGGGAATGTAGTCAATCCCGTGTTGTTCTATGTGAAACGGCTCGTCTTCAACCGAGCCGTCGTGTGTTCCCAACGTCGACGCCACGTTCGTGGTCCTCCCTAATAGATGTGTCTCATCCGAACGGCTCCGTGAGGTGCTAGCCGCACGGAGCCAGTCTGCCCGATGCGCGGCCCGCCGCGGTGGTTTGCCGAGTCGAGCGGGCGGCTGGAGTTTTAGTGGGCTCTTAGCGAGACCACATCGGCGCCTCAGGGGGCCTCGCCAGGATGGTCAGGTCTCGATCCCACCCTCCCTCGAGACAGAAAGCAGGCAACGATGTCCTCCAGGAACGAACACAGGATCGGCAAGCGCGTTGGCGTCTCGACCGTGGTGGCGATCGGGGCACTCGCGACGGGCATCGGCGTCGCCGGCGCCGCGTCGACCACCGGGTCGCGCGCGACCTCGGCGCCGACGACGGTCGCCGCCGCCCGCCACGCCTGGGATCACGCCCCCTTTGGCGACCACGCCCCCTTTGGCGACCTCGGCGCCGTGGGCGTCGTCACGGCCGTGAACGCCACCTCCATCACCGTGCAGGATCCCAGCGGGACGCTTTCGACCTACGCCCTGACGGGCTCGACGGTATTTCGCAAGGATGGAGCCACCGCCACCGCGTCGGCCGTCACGATCGGCGAGAACGTGGCGGTCATGGTCGCAGCGTCGGGCTCGACGACCGCCACCACCGTCGTCGTGGTTCCGGCGCACGGACCCGGCGGCGGGGCCCCGAGCGGGGTCGTGACCGCCGAAAGCGCCACCTCGATCACGCTGCAGCTGCCTGACGGAACGTCCTCCACCTACGCGGTCGAGCCGTCAACCACGGTGAGCGAGGGGATGGCGAGCGCCTCGGCGTCCGCCCTCGCGGTCGGTGAGCGGGTCCAGGTCCGGCCGTCGGTGACGAATGCCGCGACAGCGTCGGCCATCGAGATCGACCTCGCGCACGTGTCGGGTTCGGTCGTCTCAGTCTCGGGCAGCACCATCGTCGTGAGCGACGCCCAGGGCTTCTATCGCACGATCCAGGTCGGCAACTCGACCACGTATACCAAGTCGGGCTCGAGTGCCACCCTGGGCGACGTGACCACGGGCACGGTCATCGAGGCCGAGGGGACGGTCGGTGCCAGCCACACGGTCCTTGACGCGTCCAATGTCGGTATTAGCGGGTCCCCGACGGACGGCGCGTGGGCCGCCGGGCCGGGCAACGGTGGGCGATTTCGCCCCGGACTGGACATGATGGCCAACTGACGGCCCCAGAGATCGTCAGGGTCCGGGTGGTTCCTCCCGCCACCCGGACCCTGATTTGAAGGAGAAATCGCGGCCCTGGCCCACGCCGACTGGGCGGTCACTGAGAGCGGTCTAAGAGAAAGTTTGGCCGGTCCGACGTTGTTGCCCAGCCCGAGATTGCTAGGTTCACCGCAAGGGGGGACTCGGCAACAGGGCCGGATCCTGATGCGAGAGGAAGTTGACGATGACTTCGACGATTGACCGGCGGACGTTCCTCACCCATTCGGCGGCGACGGTGGGCGGCATTGCGATGGCCGGTTCGGTCGTCGACGACCTGCTCGCCACGGCCGCTGGCGCCGCGCCCGGCGTCAACCTCGGCAAGCCCACGCTGGGCGGGACGCTGCGCGTCGGTCTGGTCTCGGACGTGCCGAACTATCACATCTTCAACGGCGCCCAGGGCAAGATGGACTCCTCGGGCTTCTGCGTGGCCAACGCGCTCTACGACGCGCTCTTCGTCTCCTCGGCCAACGGCCGCACCTGGCTGCCGATGCTCGCGCTCTCGGCCACGCCGAGCAACCTGTACAAGACCTGGACGGTCGTCCTGCGCCAGGGCGTGACGTTCTCCAACGGCGACCCCTTCAACGCCGACATCGTGGTGGCGAACTTCAACGCCGCCGCCGCCGACCCGACCGTCGGCCTCGCGATTCGCCCGATTATCGCCTCGGTCACCAAGGTGAGCGCCTACGTCGTGAAGTTCGACCTGGTCATCTCGTATTCGACCTTCCCCTACGGCGCGCTCTGCGAGCAGCAGACCGCCTACATGGCCCATCCCGACACCTTCTCGCCGACCTACACGGGCAATCCGATCGGGACGGGCCCCTTCGTCGTCGAGTCCTGGCAGGTCAATTTCGAGTCGAAGTTCAAGCGCAATCCGAAGTACTGGCGCAAGGACGGCCACCACCGCCGGCTGCCCTACCTCGATGGGGTGACCTTCCGCACGATCCCCGACGACCCGACGCGCAACCTCGCCCTGCAGTCGGGTCAGGTCGACATGATCCTGACCCAGGACGGTTCGAGCGTGGCGAACCTCAAGACCATGAAGGGCATCAAGTACCGCACCGACGTCAACGACCCGACGAATCCCGACTCGCTCTGCCTGATCGTCAACACGACGGGCACGATGAACCAGTACTTCGCCTGGGCCGGCGAGTTCGCCACGGCGGGCGTGCCCGGCGCGCTCTCCTACATCGAGAAGGGTCAGGCGGTGCCGACGCCCGTGCAGTTCGCCGACTACGAGGGGACCATGGGCGCCGTCGATCCGTCGACCCTGACGTGGAACACCAAGCTCAAGCCCGTGCTGAACGACGTGACGATCCGCCAGGCCTGCGCCATGGCGATCAACCGCAAGACCTTCCACACGGTGGTCGCCGGCGGGGTCCAGCCGATATCGGACGGCATCTACAAGACGTCGTCGCCCTACTACCGCAACCCCCACTACCCGTCCTACAACCCGAAGAAGGCCAAGGAACTGGTCGACGCCTACAAGGCCAATCACAAGGTCTCGACGGTCGGCTTCGTGATGGACTACATCGCCGGCAGCGCGTCGTCGGCGAAGGGCTTCGCGTTCCTGTCCCAGCAGCTCCAGGCGGTCGGCATCACGGTGACCCCGCGGCCGCTGACCCAGTCGACGCTGATCGAGAACGTGATCCTCGGGCAGTACGACTGCGCGGACTGGATCCAGTTCGGCGGCGTCGACCCGGCCCTCAACTACGTCTGGTTCGTCTCACAGCCCGCGACGGCGTCGCCGGCCCAGGGAGGCCTCGGACTCCCCGCCCTGCCCGCGAACACCTTCATCGCCGGCGCGGTGAATTTCGCGCACCTGGGCGACCCGGTCGTCGAGTCGGCCATGCTCAACGCGCTCGCGTCACCGGCCAACTCGGGCCAGTTGCGCTCCCTGTGGGCGAAGGTGAACCAGCAGTTCGCCAAAGACATCCCGTACCTGTTCCTGACCTTCGTCGTGACGGGCTGGGCGGCTCGGGACAACATCCAGAACTGGGCCTACGCCACCGCGGGCGACGGGACGACGCGCTGTCTGAACCCCGACCTGGGCTCGACCCGGTGGGATCAGATCTGGATCAAGTAATCGCGGCCTCGCTGGGCGCCGCGCGCACGTGGCCCCGAACGTCTCGCCACCACGCGAGCGTGGTCACCGTAAGTACCGCCGATGTGATCGCCATTACCGTGAAGGGCAGCGCCTCGTTGATCGTGAAGAGGTAACCCGACACGCTCGCGGCGATGGCCAGCGAGGCGGTGTTGGCGGTCGCGTAGAGGCCCTGGCGTCGCCCGAGCTCACGCGAGTCCGCGCCCTGGGTGAGCAGCGACGAGATGGACGGCATCGACAGCGACGTGCCGATTGACTCGAGCGATCCCAGCAGGAGCAGCGCGACGTTGTTGTGGATGTGCGGGTAGAGCGAGAGGAAGAAGGCGACGTTGAGCAAGCCGAGCAAGGCCGTCACGCGTCGATTCGCGTGGTCGGCGAGCCATCCGCCGGCTCGGCTGAGCGCGACCCAGGGGACGCTAAAGAGGGTCCAGCTCAGCCGGATCTGCAGGGTGGAGGCGTGGTGCGCGTGCATCAGGAGGCTCCAGCACGCCTCGTAGACGCCGATCGCGAGGCCCGTCGCGCTCGCCGCGGTCAGCGAGCCGAGCACTTGGGGCGTCCACTGGAGCTTGGGCAGTGGCAGCGAGGTGTCCACGACGTCGCCGAGCGAGATGCGGCCCGTCTGGACCGCGGCGAGCAGGCTGATGACCCCGGTCACGAAGAAGGCCCAGCCGAGGGTGCGCACCGACGCCACGACGCCGACGACCGGTCCGATGGCGATCCCGAGCAGCTGGGCGGCCATGATCCGCGAGACCGCTCGGCCCCGTTCGGACTCGGGGAACAGGGCCGATACCGCCGAGAGCGATGCGACCTCGATGGCGCCGGCCGCCGCACCCTGGAAGCCGCGGGTCAGCGCGAACCACGGTGCGGCCACCGGGAGGAGGTAGGTCATGCTCGCGAGGCCGTAGACGACGAGGCTCGCGATGAGGATCGGGCGCCGACCGAAGCGGTCGGCCAGGTGGCCGAGCGCGAACTGGGTGGCCACGCCGGCGACGAAGAAGGCGGCCATGATGAAGCCGATGACCGTGGGCGTGCCGCCGCGGTGCTCGAGGAAGAGCGGGAGCAGCGGCAGGCCGAGGGTCGCGCCCATCCACTGCAGCGCCACGATCACCGTCAATCGGTTGAGCGTCTGATTGGCGGTCGTCGTTGACACGGCTTCGACGCTAGCGGTCGGCCTGGCGTCTCCGGGCTAGAGGAGCCCGCTTTCGACGAGGATCAGTCCGCCCAGCACGAGATAGACCCACGGGGTGATTCGATGGGCGTTCGCCTCCCCGAAGGCGGCGACGCGCGGGTGTCGCGTCAGACGCTGCGCGCTGAGTAGAAACACGAGCTCCCAGACCGCGAAGACCGCGACGGTGAGGATCCCGTAGACGAGGCCGTCCACGCGCAGCAGGGGGATCCACACGCCGAGGTTGTCCCCGCCGAGCGCGACGGTCACGAGCACGGTGGTGAGCGCACCGCGTCGATAGGTCGCTGGTGCGTGGTGGTCGTGGTGGCGCCAGCGGTACCAGGCCATCGACCACGGCGCGACACAGAACAGTCCCGTCCAATGCACGGGTATGGCGGTGAGCACCGAGCCGACGGCGGCGGCGACGACGACAAGCATCGCGACCCCGACCGCCTGGGCCCACGCGACGCGCCGGAATCGCGCGGGGTCGGTGACGAGCAGCTGGGCGGCGAAGGCGAAGTAGTTATCGAACATCGTGCCCACGAAGGCGACCGAGGACAGGACGACGACGTCGAGAACCGAGTGCACGGGCCGACCTTACTGGTGGGCAACCGAAACGACGGAACGGCCCCCACTAAGGTAAACACGGAGGTTTCCCCATGATTCGACACGTCGCGGCACCGACACCCGAACAGCTCGAGACGGCTCGCGAGGTCATCGCGCGCTATCTCGTTCCGACTCCGGCCGTGACGCTGAACATGCGCGACCGCCTGGTCACCGCGAAGCTCGAGGGCCTGCAGGTCACGGGATCGTTCAAGGTGCGAGGAGCGCTCAGCGCCATCGACGCGGCGCACCGAGAGGACCCCTCGGGTGCAGTGATCACGTCGTCAGCCGGCAACCACGGTCTGGGCATCGCCCACGCGTCGATGCTGCTCGGCGTGCCGGCCACGGTCGTCGTGCCCGCGAACGCCTCCATCGCGAAGGTCCAGAAACTGCGCCGCTACGACATCGAGCTGATCCAGGTCGGCTCCAGCTACGACGAGGCTCAGGCGCACGCGCTCGAGTTGGCGAGCCAGCGGGGCATCCGCTACATCTCGCCCTTCAACGACACGAGCGTCATCGCGGGCCAGGCCACGGTCTTTGACGAACTCATCGAGCAGGTGCCCGACCTCGAGCACCTCGTGGTGCCGGTGGGCGGTGGCGGCCTGATCTCGGGCGTACTGCTGTCGCGCGAGGCCCACGGCCGGGGCGACGTGCGAATCACGGGCGTCCAGCCCGAGGAGAGCGCCGCGATGTACCACGTGCTGCGCGGCACGCCCATGGAAGAGGTGGTGCACCACGAGACGATCGCCGACGGGCTGGCGGGTGGCGGCGACGACGGCGCGGTGACCAACGAGCTGATCGCGCGCTTCGGCGTGCCGCTCGTGCTCGTGCCCGAGGTCGCGATCCGCCACGGGGTCCGCGAGGTCGCGGAGAACTCGGGCCTGGTGATGGAGGGCTCGGCGACCACGGCCTACGCCGCCATCACGGCCGACGTGGTCGGAGACGCGACCTCGCGAATCGGCTTCATCGCCAGTGGCCGCAACATCGCCCACGAGCTGTTCATCGAGTTGCTCGGCACGGCCTGAGCGACGTCGTCCAACCCGCTGTTCACTAGGGTGGACGCATGGCATTTTCCAAGCGGGCGGGCGCCATCGCGCTGGTCGTGGTCGCCGTCGCGCTGACGGTGACGGGCATCGTCCTGGCGGCAACCGACACCAATCCTGGCTCGAGCACGGCTGACAACCTGGCGCTCAACGGGTATCCGCCCCGAACGGCCGACCTCGCCGTCGCCATCACGACGGGCCAGGCCTATTCGGTCAACGCCGACGTAAAGGTCAATTTCGTGACCAACAGCGTCGACGCGACGGTGCACGTGCCCTTCGCCTTCTCGTCGCTCAACGCGGACCTGCGCCTGGTCCACCGGCACCTCTACGCGGGCCTGTCGAACCTGCAGTCGATTGTCGGGCGCTCGTGGATCAGCACCCCGATGAAGACGCCGTCGCTCTACGGCTACTCCCTCGAGCTGACCAAGCCCGACATCGCGCTCATCTCGGGCTACACCCGCAAGACGGTCACGACCTCGGGAACGGTGACGACCTACAACTTCTACCGCGACCACACGACGATCCGCGCGCCGGCCGGGCTGCCCGTGACGCTGCCCACCCTCGCCACCGTCGACTTCAGCATCTCGGTGGGTAGTCAGGGCGAGGTGACGGGGCTCGGGCTGACGGTCACCTCGAAGCGCTCGACGGCCTCGATCACCGTCACGGTGCTGTCCTACAACCAGCGCACGCCGATCAGCGCGCCGCCGGCGAAGGACGTCGTGCCGGTCACCAAGTCGATCCTGAAGAAGTTGTTCGGCTCGACGTCGTCGATCCCGTCGCTCATCTCGCCCCAGAACGTCGCGGCGATGGGCCAGATTCGACTCAGTTAATCTTCGGGCGTGACCGACGCCCGACCCGAACCACGCTGGCCCGCATCCCTGGCGCTCGTCGTGTGCATCGTGCTCTACGTCGTGCTACCCAGCCGGCTGGTGATCGGCCCGCGCTGGCTCGTGCCGGTGCTGATCGTCCTGCCGCTGATCCCGCTGTCGCTGCGCCGCCACCGCCACCCCAATGAGTCGCCGCTCGTCCGTCAGGTCACCATCGTCCTCATCGCCTTGATCAGCGTGGCCAACGTGATGTCGATGGCCCTGCTCGTGCACCACCTGCTCACGAGCGCGGTCACCCAGGGTCGCGAGCTGGTCTATTCGGCGGTCTCGATCTGGATCACCAACGTCGTCATCTTCGGCCTGTGGTTCTGGGAGATCGACCGGGGCGGTCCGCACCGCCGGGCGGGCCACACGACGGCCTGGCCCGACCTGCAGTTCCCCCAGATGGAGAATCCGCAGCTGGCGCCACCGGACTGGTATCCGCACTTCACCGACTACCTCTACACGTCCTTGGCCAACGGGACGAGCTTCGCCCCCGCGGACGCCATGCCGCTGAGTGCGCGCGCGAAGGCCCTCTTCGCCGCTGAGTCCGTCGTGTCGCTGGTCACGTTCGCGGTGGTCGCCGCCCGGGCCGTGAATATCCTGCGCTGACTCAGCCCATCAGCCGTTCGACCCACTCGCCCGCGCGGCTCGGTGCGTCGTGACGGCGCTCGTGGTGGTCGGCCCAGGTCGCCGCCCCGAGACCGGCGTTGATGCCGAGCCAGCGCAGTGGCTCGCACTCCCAGCGCCGCGAGTGGTGTTGGACGAAGGGCAGGCGCGTGAAGTCGGTCTCGGTCTCGGGGTCGACGAGCAGGTCGGCCATGGCGGTCGCCGCGACGCGACTGAGCACGACCCCGTCGCCGGTGTAGCCACCGACACTGCCGAGGCCCGTGTGACGGTCGAGCACGACCGACGGCGCGTGGTCGCGCGGCATGGCGAGTGGGCCGCCCCAGCGGTGCGTGACCGTGCCCGCCAGGGTGGGGAACAGGTCGCGCAGCGTCGACTCGAGCAGCCCGAAGACCTTGTGACTGTGGTCGAAGCGCGGCTCGACCGTGGAACCGAAGTGATACGGGGCGCCGCGTCCGCCAAAGGCGATCCGGTCGTCGGCCGTGCGCTGGCCGTAGATGATCAGGTGTCGCCCGTCGGCGAAGGTCTCGTAGTCGGCGAACCCGACCTCGTCCCAGAAGGGGGCGCCGAGCGGCTCGGTGGCGATCATGAGCGAGTACAGCGGGACCACCGATCGGCGCGAGCCGGCGAGTGTTGGCGTGTAGCCCTCGGTCGCGCGCACGACGTAGGTGGCGTGGACCGAGCCGTTCGTGGTCACCACGGTGGCGCGCCGCGACGCGTCACCGGCCACGATCCGGGTGACCGCCGTCTCTTCGACGATGGTCGCACCGGCGCGTTCGACGGCGCGTGCGAGGCCCCGGACGAGCTTGGCGGGGTGCAGGCGCGCGCAGTGGGGCGTGAAGAGCGCACCGCGGGCGTGGGTGACCGCGCCGCGCTCGCGCGCCTCGTCCTCGCCGAGCCACTGCACGTCCGTCGCACCGGCGGCGCGCAGCTCATCGAACTCGGCATGAAGGCGTGACATCTGCACGTCGCTACGGGCGAACACCAGCGTGCCGCCGCGCACGAAGTCGGCGTCGAT
>JAKAPH010000058.1 GCA_021807265.1 Actinomycetes bacterium
ACCCGTTCAACGCCGGCAAGCTGGGTCGCATCGGCTCGCTGCGTCGCTACCCGAAGCTGACGAGCGAGCCGCCTACCACTGCGTGACCGACGACTCGATCGCGACCACGCCCGACGACCGGCCGTCGTAGAGCACTTGGAGCGACGCGGCCTTCTCACGCCAGGCGAGCATCGTGGCGCCCTGGGGTTCGACGAGACCGACGTTGAGGTCGTACACCCCGTCGAGCAGCGGCACGTTGGCGAGTTCAACCCCGACCTTGTTGACGCCCGGACGTAGCGTCACCGGCGAAGCCTCCGCGTCATTGCGGCTGACCAGCAGCCCGGTGCGGGTGAAGACCTCAATGACCAGGTTGCCGCTCACCGCGTGGTCGCAGGTCAGGGTCGCGTCAAAGCGCAGACTCGAGCCGTGGCGCACCTCGAACGAACCTGATGGCGCGCTGAGTCCGTCGATCGTGACGACACCCGAGCCCCCGGGGCGATGGTCGATCACGTCCCCGAGCAAGCGCTCGCGGAAGATCCGAAGCGCTTCGGTCACCGGGCCGTCGGCGATCATGTTCCCGTGGTCGAGGACGATCGCGCGATCGCAGATCGCGCGCACGGTGTCGGCCTGGTGCGTGACCAACAGGATCGTGCGGCCCTCGCGCTGGAAGCGCCGGATGCGGTCGATGCACTTGGCTTGGAACCGCTCGTCGCCCACTGCGAGCACCTCGTCGACCACGAGGATGTCGGGGTTGACGTTGACCGCCACCGCGAACGCCAGGCGAACGTACATACCGCTCGAGTAGAACTTCACCGGCGTGTCGATGAAGTGTTCGAGCTCGCTGAAGGCCACGACGTCGTCGAAGATGGCGTCAACCATCTTGCGCGTGAAGCCGAGCATCGAGCCGTAGAGATACACGTTGTCGCGACCCGAGAGCTCGTGCTGGAACCCCGCGCCTAGCTCGAGCAGCGCGGCGAGATTGCCCCGCAGACGAATCTGCCCGGTGGTGGGCTTGAGGACACCACAGATGCACTTGAGCAACGTCGACTTGCCGGAACCGTTGTGACCGACGATGCCCAGGGTTTCACCTTGGGCGACGGTGAAGTTGATGTCGCTGAGCGCGTCGAAGATCTCGGACGAACCCGACCGCGGGTGCAGAATGCGTTCTTTGAGCGTCTGATTGCGTTCGTGGTGGATCGTGAAGCGTTTCGAGATGTCTTGGACTTCGATGACGTTGGTCACTACAGCTCCGACTCGAAATTGCCCTCGAGGCGGCCGAAGATGACCAATGCGACGAGGAACAGCGCGACAGCGAAGACGAGCAGACCCACGTTCACCTCCGCAAAGGTGGTCATGGACCAGGCGGGCAGGATGTGCAGCGGCAGTCCCGTCGTGGTCGACCGAACCGTCGTGTTGACATAGAAGATTCGCTGAAAGGTCAGGATGATCGGCGTCATCGGATTGATGAAGTAGAGCGCGGTCAGACCGCGGATCCGCAACGCGGGTGCGATGGAGTTCTCGTAGGAGTACACCACCGGCGAGACCCAGAACCACAGTTGCAAGACCACATCCATGAGGTGACGAACGTCACGCAGGTACACGGTGATCGCCGACATCACGACAGCGATTGATGCGGTGAGCAGGTACAACGCCACGAATGAGATCGGCAGGAGCCAGAGGAACCCCCAGGCCGGGGCGTGACCGACGATTGCGAGGAAGATCGCAAGCACCACGATTTGAATCACGAAATAGATGACCGACGCGCCGACGTTGGACAGCGCGAGGATTTCGCGCGGGAACGAGACTTTCTTCACGAGCCCCGCTCGGTCGACGATCACCCCGGTCGCACTGCTAACGGCGGTCTGGAACATGTTCCACACGATGAGCCCGGCGAAGAGATAGACGACGAAGAGCGGGATGCCGTTCTTGAGGAACACTGAGAAGACGAGATAGTACGTGGCCAACGTCAGCGCCGGCGACAGCATCGACCAGAACAGCCCGAGCGCTGACCCTTTGTACTTGATTCGAATGTCCGAGGTGATGAGGCTCAGCAATAACTCACGACGGGCGATCAGGTTCGAAAGCCTCGTGCGCAGGCTCGCCCGTGCACTGACCACGCGTACCGGTGACGCAACGAGCGACCGTTGCTCCGCCGATGAAGGCTCGTCCACTAGGCCCCTTGGCGAATGGCCGAACGATCGATCACGGCGTCGATGAACCCGTACTCCACCGCTTCTTGCGCGGTGAACCAACGGTCACGGTCCGAGTCGGCCTCGATGCGCTCCACGGGCTGGCCCGTGTGGAACGCGATGCGATCGGCGAGCATCTTCTTCATGTAGACAATCTGCTCGGCCTGGATCGCGATATCCGACGCCTGGCCCTGCATACCGCCGAGCGACGGCTGGTGCATGAGGATGCGACTGTGCGGCAACGAGAACCGCTTGCCGGGCGTGCCGGCGCAGAGCAGGAACTGGCCCATCGACGCTGCCATGCCGACACAAATGGTTCGAATGTCGCAGTTCACGTACTGCATCGTGTCGTAAATGGCCAGTCCGTCGGTCACCGAGCCACCGGGCGAGTTGATGTAGAGGCTGATGTCCTTGTCCCGGTCTTCGGCCTCGAGCAGCAGCAGTTCGGCGCAGATCCGATTCGCCGTGTTCTGATCGACCTGCGAACCGAGAAATACGATCCGTTCGCGCAGCAGACGCTGATTCAGGTCGTTCGCACCCATTCCTTCGGCCATGGCGGAATTGTTCATGGCACCAATCTACTGGACGTGCACGCGCTCGCTTCGTTGAGGACCTAGTGTGGGACCACTCGCGGGCGTGGCGGAATTGGCAGACGCGCTGGTTTTAGGTACCAGTTCTTCGGAGTGTGGGTTCGAGTCCCTCCGCCCGCACGTCGCACTCGTCCTTCGACCACGGCACGAAACGTCCAGACAAACTGGACAACGACGTGGCGGTGACGCACCATCGACTGGCGCGACACTGGATCACCGCAACGCCGACCTGATTCGAGGTCAAGGCACCGCGGTGGCGCGGCGCGCCGTGCACCTCGGCAACCATCGGCGAACTGCCCCGTTGTCGAGCCGCGTGGCGACGCCAACGCCGCAACGACGGGCGACACGGCTCGTCGGCTCACCTGCTAGTGTGTACGGGACGTTCGCCGCACCTCGCGGTGGAGACCGATTCGACCGTGACATTTCGGGTTGGGCTCGCCTCAACCCACAGGAGTCATCGTGTCCGTATCCTTCGCCGACCTCGGCGTGCCCACCAACCTGGTCGATCGTCTTCGCGCCCGCGGAATCACCGAAGCCTTCCCGATTCAAGAGGCCGCAATCCCCGACGCCCTCGCCGGCCGTGACGTGGTTGGTAAGGCCGCGACGGGCTCGGGCAAGACGTTCGCCTTTGGCCTGCCAATGCTCGCCCGACTTGGTACGGCGCGCCCCCGTCAGCCACTCGGCCTCATCCTCGTCCCCACTCGCGAATTGGCTTCGCAGGTTCAAAAGGAACTCGCGCAGCTGACGAACGATCGTGGTCGACGCATCATCACGATCTTCGGCGGCACGTCGTACAACACCACGCGCAAGGCGCTTAACGCCGGCGTGGACCTCGTCGTGGCCTGCCCCGGTCGGCTCGAGGACCTGCTCGAGCAGCGCGCCCTTGATCTGTCCGCGGTGACCACTGTGGTCATCGACGAGGCCGACCGCATGGCCGACATGGGATTCCTGCCCGCGGTTCGCCGCATCGTGGGAACGACGCCGGCGGATCGCCACGTCATGCTCTTCTCGGCGACCATGGGCCCGGACGTCGCGACCCTGGTGAAGGCGTTCACCACCGACGCGATCGTGCACGACGTCGTCGGCGACGAGTCGCCGAGTGACGTTGACCACTTCTTCTGGCGTGTCGCTCGCGATCAGCGCCCCCAGGTCACGGCGGACATCGTCGAACAGTACGAGCGCGCCATCGTCTTCACCCGCACCAAGCACGGCGCGGACCGACTCGCCCGCCAGCTCGGCGAGCGCGGCGTCTCGTCGGTTGCCTTGCACGGCGACCGAACCCAAGCCCAGCGCGAGCGCGCCCTGCGCGCGATGAAGAATGGCGAGACGCGAGTACTCGTGGCGACCGACGTCGCTGCCCGAGGCATTCACATCGACCTGTTGCCAGTCGTGGTGCACTACGACCCGCCGACCCAGGCCACCGACTACCTGCACCGCTCGGGCCGCACGGGTCGCGCCGGTGCGACCGGAGCCGTCATCTCGCTCGTGAGCGAAGACGTCACCGGTCACGTGAAGCGCATGCAGCGTTCGCTGGGGATTCCCACCACCCTCGACGACCCGGAGAACGCCACGGCGATTCGACTGGGCGCCGTGGACGACGCCTCCGCCGCCCAGGTCCTCGATGAGCGCCCGCGCGCGCGCTCGGCCCGCTCGTCTGAGACGAGCCGTCGTGACGACGCCGATCGCTCTACTAATCGATTCTCGGAGCGTTCACGCGAACGCACCGAGGGCCGTCGTAGCCGTCCGTCGGCGAGTTCCCCACGCACCGACGCTCGGACGTCGCGCACCTCGCGCGACGAGTTCCGCCCGAACTCATCGCGCGACGCGGACCGATCAACGGCGCGCGCTCCGCGTGAGCAGTACCGCGACTTCAAGCACGCCAGCACTCCGAAGCGAGGCGCTGGCGGGCAGGCGGTCGTGAGCTTCTTCAATGACTCCAAGGGCTTCGGCTTCGCGAGCGACGAGAAGGGTGACGACCTGTTCATCCACTTCTCGAACATCGTGGGCGACGGCTTCAAGACTTTGAGCCAGGGTCAGACCATTGCCTACGACGAAGCCACCGGCCCCAAGGGTCGCGAGGCTCGCAACGTTCGCGTCGTCGCCGGCAATTCACGTCGCCGATAGCATGGTGACTCGTGACTGATAAGCCCCTCGTCGAACCACACCTCGGTGACGTCCCAACCGAACTGCTCATTGAAGACCTCATCATCGGCGACGGCGACGTCGCGGCGGTCGGTCAAACTGCCGTCGTCCACTACGTCGGCGTCAGCGCATCGACCGGTCAGCAATTCGATGCGTCCTGGGATCGCGGTGAGCCGTTCTCGTTCCCCCTCGGCCGCGGCTACGTCATCGCCGGTTGGGACCAAGGTGTGACGGGAATGCGAGTCGGCGGCCGACGGCGACTCGTCATCCCGGCCCACCTGGGTTACGGTGAGCGCGGCGCCGGCGGCGTCATCGCCCCCGGCGAAACGCTGATCTTCGTCGTGGACTTGCTCGAAGCCCGCTAACCCAACAAGTACGTCGACGAGTCACGCGCCAGCAGGCGCTGGTAGTCCCCGTAACGCTCGCAGCAGATCTCAGCCACGAGGCGAAGTCGGTCATTGGGATTGCTCAAGCTGAGCACCTTGAACTGGTCGAGCGTCGACATCGGCGTCATCGCACAGAGCTGCCAGCCTCGCACCGACGGATCCGCGTCCATGACACAGTCGTGGCGCAGCGATTCGTCGGTCACGACCTCGCTACGCAACGCCCGCAGCGCACGCACCGCCGACTCCGTCGACCGGAGCAGCGCGGGCTCAATTTCGATCTCGTCACAGCACCGCTCGCGAACCGCCGCTCGTGGATATGGCGCGTCGCTGAGCCACGACGCAATCTCGACGCACTGGGTGCCCTCGACCCGGAGCAGGGTCTGGCCGTTGGGCAAGGTCTGGGAACCGAGTATTCGAAGCACCGTGCCGACGCTCGTGCGAACGTCACCGCCGCCGACCTCCGAGCCCCGTTCAATCATGCAGGTGCCGAACTCGTGGTCATCGGGAAGTTCGTGCAGCATGGCCCGGTACCGCGGCTCGAAGACGCACAGGCCAACGACCTGGTGTGGAAAGACAACCATCCCCAGGGGAAACATGGGTAGGACGCCGTCGCTCACGCTTCCAGCCTAAAGGTGAACGCTCCGTGAAGCACCGATCACAGCCGGAGTCGTTCGGCCAGCGCCGCCAGCGCGCGTGCCCGGTGCGAGACGGCGTTCTTCTCGTCGGCGGACACCTCCGCCAGGGTCCGACCGCGTAGCTCGTCGCTCGCGAAAACCGGATCGTAACCAAAACCTCGTTCCCCGCGCGGTTGGTCGACGATCCAACCGTCGAGGACCCCTTCGACCGTCACCGCCGATCCATCGGGGTACGCCACGGCGATGACCGTTCGAAAGTGCGCGGTGCGATGTGCAGCGTCAACCTCTGAGAGGGCGCTCAGTAACTTCCGCACGTTATCGGCGTCAATCGCCGCCGGACCGGCGTAGCGCGCGCTGCGCACGCCGGGCTCGCCGTTGAGCGCACTGACGAAGAGACCCGTGTCATCGCCGATGGCCGGTCGACCCGTGGCCTCGCAGACCGCGCGCGCCTTCTGCAGAGCGTTGCCCTCGAGTGTGTCACTGGTCTCATCCACGTCGGGCACGTCAGATGGTCGCTCGACGACGTCCACGCCCACCCCGGCGAGCACCGCGCGAATCTCTACCGCCTTGTGGGCGTTGGCGGTCGCTAAGACGAACTCGAGTCCCATCATCGATTCCGGGGGGCGGGAGGCGTCGCCAGCACGAGGCGCTGGGCCTCGTGGATCGACGTGATGCCATCCGAGGCAAGGTCGAGCAATTGATCGAGCTCGGAGCGGCTGAACGATGTTCGCTCGGCCGTCCCCTGGACTTCGACGAAGTCGCCGGCACCGGTCATCACCACGTTCATGTCAGTCTCGGCCGACGAATCCTCCTCGTAGGGCAGGTCGAGCATCGGGATCCCGCCGACGATCCCGACCGAGACCGCCGCCACGAGATCGGTCAACGCGTGCCTGCGGATCGTGCCGTCGTCGACCAACCTCGTTATCGCGTCGTGCAGCGCCAGGTAGCCGCCGCAAATCGATGCCGTGCGCGTACCACCATCGGCCTGCAGGACGTCGCAGTCCACCACGATCTGCACGTCGGCGAGGAGCGTGAGGTCCGTCACGGTACGCAACGATCGACCGATCAGCCGCTGGATCTCTTGGGTCCGACCCGACTGCTTGCCCCGCGCCGCTTCGCGCGACGCACGCTCGGGAGTGGATCCCGGCAGCATCGAGTACTCCGCGGTCACCCACCCTTTCCCCGAACCACGAAGCCAGCGGGGCACGTCCGTTTCGACCGAGGCGGTACAGAGCACCCGCGTCCGACCAACTTCGACGAGGACCGAACCGGCCGCCATCTCGGTGTAGTCGCGCACGAACCGTAGGGGTCGGGCTTCATTGGGGTTTCGGCCGTCGGATCGGGTGGTCATGGAGTTCCTCTCATCGGTGCGACCACCGTAGTAGACCGGCCGACGCCGTTAGAAGTAGATGATCCGCTTCGCGCGCTCGACCACGTCGTCGATGTCGTCGCTCCACGCCCCCGTCGAGAGGTACTTCCACCCGTCGTCACAGACAATCGTGACGATCGTGGCCGCCTGATCCTCAGGAATCGTCAGCGCGCACTTCACCGCGCCGGCCATGATGGCCCCTGACGAGATGCCAACAAAGAGGCCGACCTGGGTCATGGCCCGCGTCCATTCGATCGACTCGCGCGGTCGAACGACGACTTTGCGATCGAGCAGGTCGACGCCCTGGTTGTCAATGAAGATCGGCGGAATGTAACCGTCGTCCAGACTTCGCAGCCCGTCGACGATCTCACCGCTCGGCGGCTCAACGGCCCAGATCTGGACCCCCGGCTTGTGCTCTTTCAGGTATCGTCCGACCCCCATGAGCGTGCCCGAGGTGCCGAGACCAGCTACGAAATGGGTCACCTCAGGCACGTCGGCGAGGATTTCGGGGCCGGTGGTCTCGTAGTGCGCCAGCGGATTGGCCGGATTCGCGTACTGGTACAGGAAAACCCACTCGGGGTGTTCCGCGGCGATCGACTGGGCCAGCCGCACCGCGCCGTTGGAACCTTCGGTGCCCGGCGAGTCGATGATTTCAGCGCCCCACGCCAGGAGCAGCTGTCGCCGTTCGGGCGAGACGTTGGTGGGCATCACGACCTTCAGGTCGTAGCCCCGCAACCGGCACACCATGGCCAGGGCGATCCCCGTGTTGCCCGACGACGGTTCCATCACGATCTGACCGGGCCGACCAGGAACGAGTCGACCGTCACGTTCCGCGGCGCGAATGAGCGACACGGCGACTCGGTCTTTCACCGAACCGGCCGGGTTGCGACCCTCGAGCTTGGCCAGGATCGTGACGTTGGCCCGAGGCGACAGGGCGCTGACGTCGACGACGGGTGTCGAACCAACCAGATCAAGGACCGACTCGACACGCGCCACTAGGCAGCGCCTCCGGCGACCGCGGGCAACAACGTAATCTCATCGTTGTCCGCGATGGGGGCGTCGACGCCGCCGATGTAGCGCACGTCGTCGTCATTCACGTAGACGTTGAGGAAGCGGTGCAGCGTGCCGTCTTGATTAAGCAACTGACCCTGGATCGCCGGGTACGTGGTGGTGAGTTCGAGAAGAACGTCGCCAATCGTCGATCCCTCGACCGACACCGTCGTCAGTCCACCCATCGCAGGCCGGAGCACCGTCGGAATTCGAACTGTCGCAGCCATTGCACTCTCCTTCTTCGGTCAAATTACGACCGTTTAGGTCGAATTTAGCGGCCGAGGTGCGGCTCGTGACCTACGCGGACTGCGACGGGCGATAAAACGTGGCGAGCTGCGCGCCGGCGGCACCGAGACCGACGAGCAGGGTCACGGCGAGGTGGACCGACGGCGACCACGCAAAGATGTGCCACAGGTGATCGAGCGAATAGCGGCCCGCGCCGAAGGTTCCCGGTACCAGCGTCGTGACCGCGATGCCGAGCGTGTACTCCACGCCTTCGCCCTTGTTGAAGACGAAGAATCCGTTCTTGCGATGGACGGTCGCGATGGCGACCACCATCAAGGACATAAGACCGGCCGATGCCAACGTCGTCAGAAGTCCGAATACGAGCAAGACGCCGACGCCTACTTCGGTCGACGCCGCCACCAGTGCATTGAGTTTGCCCGAGCGCACGCCGATTGACTCGAACCACCTCGCCGTCCCGGGCAGCCGACCGCCACCGAAGAACTTCCGGTAACCGTGCGCGAAGATCATCGAGCCGAGGAAGAGCCGCAGGGCGAGCAACACCAGGTTGTAAGAGATCGAATTCGTTGCGATATTCGTCACTGACGGGGCCTCCTCGCGGCGACAGGCGACTCGTTACTCCTCAATGTAGATGTCTTCGCTCGCCACCGTGTCACCGTCGATGCGGAAGCTGCGGATCACGGCCGGTACGTCTCGGAGCGAGACCAAGACGTAGTGCCACGTTGGATCTGGCGCCTGGCGCACGTCCGTGGGACTCGGGTACGCCTCGGAATGCGTGTGCGAGTGAAAGACGCCGAGCACGGACAGGCCCTCCTCGTCGGCACGTCGAAATGTCCGGAGCAAGACTCGGCTATCTATCTCGTAGACCCGCGCCGACGCCGCAACATTTGGGCTCGGCACGACCTCAGTCACTGTCGCGTCACCGCCTTCCTTCCGCCCGAGAATCAGTCCGCAGCCTTCATCGGGCAGAGCCCGAATGCACGTCGCAATCATCGCGTCTCGCAACGCTGGCGTCAGGTTGAGCACGAGCCCACCCTACCGACCATCGATGCGCCCAACCCCGGTCACTACGCTGGAACGGTGGCACGAGCCAAACAGATGCAGGAGCGCCGAGCCAACGCGAAGGCGAACGCAACGGGTGACCGAGTGGTCGCCACGAATCGCCGTGCACGTCATGATTATGAGATCGTTGACACCCTCGAGTGCGGCTTCGTGCTCACCGGTAGTGAAGTCAAGTCGCTGCGCGAAGGCAAGGCGCAGATCGCCGAAAGCTACGCGAGGATCGACGACGGCGAACTGTGG
>JAKAPH010000003.1 GCA_021807265.1 Actinomycetes bacterium
GAAGTGCACGCCCGAGTCCAACAGTTCTTGCAGTGTGACCAACGCCACGTTCGTATCCTTCCGTTCGGTTACTGACGCCCTGGGGAGCACCACGAACGGTGACCGCACGAAACCCCAAGGCCCAATTAAACGCCCACCCACTGTGGGAAGGCTCCAGCCATGCTAGTCGATTCAGCCTCGGGGATGAGTCTGACGGTGCACGTTCTGCAGTCGGGACTTGGAAACGTGGGTGTAGAGCTGGGTCGTCGTGAGGCTCTCGTGACCGAGCAGTTCCTGGACGACGCGCAGATCGGCGCCCCCCTCGAGCAGGTGCGTCGCGTAGGTGTGGCGCAGCGCGTGGGGATAGACGTGGCCCCTCGCCACCCGCCGGTCCAGTAGCCGGCGCACGTCGCGGGGGCCCAGGCGGTGACCCCGACGATTCAAGAAGAGCGCGTCGCCGGGCGAGTCCGTGGTGGCGACCTCGTCGCGGCCGTCTTCCAGCCACAGCCGCAGCGCGTCGAACCCGCGATCGTGCAGGGGCACGAGCCGCTCCTTTCGCCCCTTGCCGAGCACCCGCAGCAGCCGCCGGGTCCAGTCGACGCTGCCGGTGTCGAGTCCGCAGAGCTCCGAGACGCGCACGCCCGCCCCGTAGAGGACTTCGCACACCGCTCGGTCGAGGAGGGCCCACGGGTCGTCCCCCCACTCCTCGTCGAGCAGTGACTCGAGCTGCTCGCGCACCACGATGGTGGGCAGGCTCGAGGTGGGCCGGGGCGCGAGCAGTCGCGACGACGGATCGGCGTCGATCACCCCGCGCGAGACCAACCAGGCGAAATAGGTGCGCAGCGACGCGCGCCGACGTCCGATCGAGGTCCGCGCATCGCCGCGCTCGGACAGCCACACGAGGTAGGCGCGCAGATCGCGGGCGCCCACGGCCTCCGGGGTGCGCAGACCCTTCTCGTTCGCCCAGTCGACGAATCGCGATACGTCCCCGCCGTAGGCGCGAACGGTCGCCGGCGAGCGGTCCGCGGCGCGCAGCATCGCGACGAATCCCTCAATCCCCCAGTTCGCGACTGGTGGCCCGCCAGGCAGCGACTCCGACACGTCCCCAGGCTACCGACAGCCTCGGCGCGGACCCACGACCTAGGTAGTCTTGCCATGACTAAAGGAGTGTTGGTGCCGCGAATCCTGATCATCGAGGACGACGACCACATCCGCACGGCCCTTCGCCTGATGTTCGAGGGCAAAGACTTCACCGTCGACGACGCCTCCACCGGCGAGGTCGGCGTCTCGCTCTTCCAGCGCATGACCCCCGACATCGCGATCATCGACGTCATGCTGCCCGGCATGACCGGCTTCGAGACCTGCCAGACCCTGCGCCAGTCGAGCGACCTGCCGATCGTCATCGTGTCGGCGCGCGACGAGACCGCCGACGTGGTGCTCGGGCTCGAATCGGGCGCTGACGACTACGTGACCAAGCCCTTCATTCCCGAAGAGCTGCTCGCGAGGGTCCGCGCCCACCTGCGGCGCCGACCCGACAAGACAACGCGCGCCTTCAAACTGGGCAACCTCCACGTCGTGCCCGACGAGGGCGTCGTGCGCCACGACGACGGGACCGAGCTGCACCTCACCTCGACCGAGTTCCGCCTGCTGATCGACCTGGCGTCGGCCGACGGGCGGGTGCTGTCGCGCGAGGACTTGCTCGAGCGGGTTTGGGGCTACGACTACTTCGGCGACAGCCGACTCGTCGACGTGCACATTCGTCGACTTCGCACGAAGATCGAACCCGACCCGAGCAACCCAAACTTCTTGGTGACCGTGCGCGGGGCGGGGTACAAGCTGGTGCTCTAGTGCGGCGCCGGAGCCTGCGACTGCGCCTGCTCGCCACCTTCGGGCTGGGGGCGCTCCTGCTGAGCTCGGTCTTCGTCGCAGTCACCTTCCTCGGCGTCCAGCGGGTGCTGATCAACAACCAGCAGCAGACCGACCTGAAGCAGAGCTACGTGAACGCGGCGCTCATCCGCTCGACGCTGTACTCGTCGCCGCCGGACCTCGCCAACCAGCTCAACTCCATCGAGCGCGCGACCGACTCGAGCATCCTCGTGCACACCCACCACCAGTGGCTCTCGCGCAGCAACGGGGCGGCCCTGGGCGACGTGACCAAGACCATCATTTCGATGGTCGACCGCGGCCACGTGGTCCAGCAGACCCTCGACGTCCAGGGACACCTCATCTTCGTCGTCGGCGTGCCGATCCCCGCGGTCGAGACCCAGGTCTTCGAGGTGTTCAAACTGGGCGGGCTGGAGAACACCCTGCGCACGCTGGTCACCGTCCTCGGCCTGGGCGCGATCCTCACCTCGCTGATCGGGCTCGCCGGGGGCCTGTGGGTGTCGCGGCGCGCCGTGCGCCCGCTCGAGCGCGTCTCGGCCGCCGCAGCGGCGATCGCCGACGGGGATCTCGCGACGCGGCTCTCGATCACCCAGGCCGACCAGGAGGTCGAACAGCTGACCGAGTCGTTCAACACGATGGTGAGTCGTCTCGTGGACCGGCTCGAACGCGACGCGCGCTTCGCGAGCGACGTCAGCCACGAGCTGCGCTCGCCGCTCACGACCCTCGCGACGACCGCCTCGGTCCTCCAGCAGCACCGCAGCGATCTCTCGATCGCCGGGCGCGAGAGCCTCGACATCTTGATCGCCGACCTCGCGATCTTCCAGTCGCTCGTCGACGACCTGCTCGAACTCGCGCGCATCGACGCGGGCGCCGCGCCCCACGTCATCGAGCACGTTCCCGCCATTGAACTCGTTCGCCAGTCGGCTCGCAGCGCCGCCCAGCGCCACGGCCTGCCCGTGCCACTCATCCAGGTCGGCGCGACGGTGCACAACCCCTACGTCCACGTCGACCGTCGCCGGTTCGAGCGCATCATGACCAATCTCGTCTCCAACGCCGAGCGCTACGCCCACGGGGTCATCGCGATCCGCCTCGACGAGGCCGACGATCGGCTCGTCATCAACGTCGACGACGACGGTCCCGGTGTCGCGCCCAACGAGCGCGACCTGATCTTTGACCGCTTCTTCCGCGGGCGCGCGGCCAACGACCGCGGTGTCGTGCGCGGAACCGGCCTCGGACTCGCCCTCGTGCGCGACCACGTCTCGGCCTTCGGCGGATCGATCAGCGCGCTCGAGAGCCCCGAGGGTGGCACGCGGATCCAGATCCGCCTCCCGATCTCCGAGGGGGTGGCCGAGTGAACCGGGCGCGCGTCGCCGCCGCACTGATCGTCGCCTCGGTCCTGCTGAGTTCGTGCACCCTCGTGCCGACCTCGAAGACCCCGTCGCGCATCAACCCCGCCGCGGTCCCCCTCGGCCTGCTCGGCAAGACGATCCCCGGCACCGCGAACGGGCACGTGATCTTCATCACCCAGCCCGTCTACATCGTGGACGCGACGGGCCACCTCGCCCCCTCGAGCCGGATCGTCCCCTCGCCCCCGACCCTGTCGTCGGTGTTGCGCGAACTGATCCTCGGGCCGACCGACATCGAGGTCGGCACCGGCTACACGAGCGCCCTGCCGAACAACCTCGTGGTCACCCAGGCGACGATCGTCAAGGGCGTCGGGATCATCGACCTGACCCGTTCGCTCTCGTCCATCCCCCGCCAGCAACTAATCCTCGCGGTGGGTCAGCTGACCCTGACCGCCTTCGGCGTGGGGGCGGTGCGCGGCATCCGCATCACGGTGAACGGAACGCCCGAGAAGCTGCCGCTGCCTGACGGCAAGATGGCCAAACTCGTCACCGCGACCGACTTCCAGTCGTTGCTCAACGGTTAGCGACGGTACGCGGTGGCCGCGTTCCAGAGGTGCTCGAGGTCGTAGTAGTCGCGCGTCGCCTCGTCAAAGACGTGCACGATCACGTCGCCGTAGTCGAGCGCGATCCACTCGGCCTCCATGGTCCCCTCGACGTGGATTGGCTTGACGCCGAGGGCGACGGCGACGAGGCGCTCCACCTCCTCGGCGATCGCGCGGACCTGGCGGTCCGTACGACCCGAGGCGATGACGAGCGCGTCGAAGGAATCGACCAACGCACGCATGTCGATGACGACGACGTCCTGGGCCAACTTCTCCTCGGCGCCGGCGACCGCGGCGCTAACGAGCTCCGAAACGTAAGCCGCGAAGACCCCGGGCGCCACGACGGTGCGCGACGCGATCTCGCTCAGTGGACCACCCCGATCACGATCAACGCCGCCGCGAAGGGAATCGCCAACGCGCCGATACCGACCATGGACCAGCGCTGCCTGGCTCGACGCACGTCGGCGCGGCGCCGGGGGGCGGGCTCGAGCAACGTGTAGCGCGCCGCGCGTGGACTGGTCACATCAAAGTTTCGAACCGCCATGTCGGTCAAACCTTATCCCCGGAATCCCTCGAAGAGCGGAATGACGCCTTCGGGCACGTATTCGCGGAGATTCTCGTGGTCCGGGTGGGTATCGCGAATGTAGGTGCTCGACAGGTCGACCGGCTCCATCGCGATCTCGTAGGTGACCCAGCCGTTCGGCAGGGTCGGCGCGCGACCCGGTCGCGGCACCACGCCGACGCGCACCATGGTCCGCAGCACCGTCGCGTCGTGCCAGCGGTCCAGCTGTGAGGCCAGGTCTGCCCCAATGATGAGGTCGACCTCATCGGCCTCGGTGAGCAGCTCGCGCACGGTGTCGATCGTGTAGGACGGTCCCGCTCGACGGATCTCGCGGTCCGACACGACCACGAGGTCCAGGCCCTCGAAGGCGGCCTTGGCCATAGCGAGGCGCAACGGAGCCGGGCGCACCGACCCGTGCTCGCTCTTTTGGTACGGGTCGCCCGCGACCGTGACCTCGATCCGATTGAACCGGTGACTGCGGGCCGCCGCCCGCAGCGCGGCGACGTGTCCAAAGTGTGGCGGGTCGAAGGTCCCCCCAAAGAGACCGAGGCGCCGTAGTGTCACGGGCCAACTCTAGGTCGATTGTCTGTCGCTCGAAGAAAGCCCTACGCTAGATACATGCAGTCGTCGCCATCAGATTGGTCGATTACGACGTGGCGGAATCGTCCGCTGCGCCAGAGTCCGGCGTGGCCCGATGCCGAGCACCTGGCGCGCGTGGAGCGCGAACTCGCGACCAAGCCGCCACTCGTCTTTGCCGGCGAGGCTCGCCGACTCCAACAACACCTGCGCGACGTGGCCAACGGCCAGGCCTTCCTGCTGCAGGCCGGCGACTGCGCCGAATCCTTCGACGAGGGCTCCGCTGACTCGATCCGCGACAAGCTCAAGGTGATCCTGCAGATGGCCGTGGCGCTCACCTACGCCGCCGGCGTGCCGGTCGTGAAGGTGGGGCGCATCGCCGGGCAGTTCGCCAAGCCCCGCTCGGACGACTTCGAAGAGCGCGACGGGGTGCGCCTGGACGCCTTCCGGGGCCACATCGTGAACTCCGACGACTTCACCCCCGACGCGCGCCGGCCCGACCCGGACCGCCTGCTCGCCGCCTACCACCAGAGCGTGGCGACGCTGAACCTGCTGCGCGCCTTCACGACGGGTGGCTTCGCCGCCCTGTCGCGGGTGCACGCGTGGAACCAGGAGTTCGTCGCCAACTCGCTCGAGGGCAAGCGCTACGCGATGATCGCCGACGAGATCGAGCGCGCACTGCAATTCATGATGGCCTGTGGCATCGACCTGCACGACGACACGGCGCTGCAGAGCGTCGAGTTCTACACCAGCCACGAAGCGCTGATCCTGCCCTACGAGCAGGCGCTCACGCGCCAGGACTCGCTCACCGGCGACTGGTACGACTGCTCGGCGCACATGCTCTGGATCGGGGACCGCACGCGCCAGCTGGACGGCGCGCACGTCGAGTTCCTGCGCGGGGTCTCCAACCCGCTCGGCTTGAAGGTCGGGCCGAGCATCGACGTCGACGACCTGCGCCGGCTGGTCGAGGTGCTGAACCCCGACAACGAGCCCGGCCGGCTCACGCTCATCTCGCGGATGGGCGTGGAGCGGATCGGCGAGGCACTGCCCCCGCTCGTCGAGGCCCTGCGCGACGACGGGCGCTCGGTGGTGTGGGCCTGTGACCCGATGCACGGCAACACGTTCCGCGTGATCGGCGGCCAGAAGACCCGCCACTTCGACGACGTCCTATCCGAGACCGCCCAGTTCTTCGAGGTCCACCAGTCCCTGGGCACGTGGCCCGGCGGCCTGCACATCGAGCTGACCGGCGACGACGTCACCGAGTGCCTCGGCGGCGGCTCGCGCCTCGACGAGGCCGACCTGGACCTCAACTACACGACGATCTGCGATCCTCGACTCAATGCGACCCAGAGCCTGGACATGGCCTTCCACGTGGCCGAGTTCCTGCAGAACTACGCCTCGGCGAGTGGCGCCCGGTCGTTGTAACTGAGCAGGCGGCGCGCAGCGCCGGCGAACTCGACCTCGGTGATCGAACAGTGCTCGGTCACGAGCTTGAGCCGTTCGGCCGGCCCGCGGTGCATGACGAGTTTCATCATCTGTTCGATGACCCCACCGTGGACGACGAGCACCACGCGCTCGCCTCGGTGGGTCTGCGCGATCCGCTCGAAGGCCTTGACGCATCGCTCGAAGAACCCCGTCCACGATTCGCCGCGCGGTGCGATGGGCTGGGCCGGGTCGACGTCCCAGTCCGGCGCCCCGAACCGGTCCTGCATCGCCGACCACGTCAGCCCGTCGGCCTCACCGGGGTGCAGCTCACACAGGTCGCAGTCGGCGTGCGCCGTGAGCCCGCTCGGCAGGCCGCGAGCGAGCAGCGACGCGGTCTCGGTGGATCGGGGCAGGACCGAGGTGTACAGGGCCGTGACATTGCGGAATTCGCCCGAGCGAACGAGCCGGTCGGCGAGTGCCGACGCCTGCGCGCGACCCGTATCGGTCAACCCACGACAGCCGATCGGCCCACCGATGACCCCCTCGACGTTGCAGCGCGCCTCCCCGTGGCGAACGAGAACCAGTTGGGCGCCCGTCGGCGGCGCGCCACTGGTGCGCACGCTCGAGGGCGGTTCGGTCGTCCAGGCGCTCACGGCAGTCCGCCGACGAAGGCCTCGAGCTGGCGAAGCGTCCGGCACTCGACCACCCGATCACAGTAGCGCTCGTACTGGTCCACGATCGAGTCGCCGCTGTTCCAGTAGCTCGCGGGCTCCGGGTTGAGCCAGAAGACGTTGCGCGCGCGGCTGCGCAGGTCGGCGAGGACCTCAGCGTGCGCCTGGTGGTAGTTGTTGCGCGCGTCGCCCAGTATCAGCACCGTCGTTCGGCGCGTGATGTCCTTCGCGAAGTGCTCCTGGAACGTGATCAGTGCCCGGCCGTAGTCGGAGTGGCCGTCAAAGGCCACCACGTCGGCTTCGGCGTTGATGCGCGCTACCGCGACGGCGGGGTCGTCGACGCCCTCGAAGTAGTCGGTCACCTCGTCGAGTCCGTCGACGAAGACGAAGCTGCGAACCTTGGAGAACTGCGAGCTGATCGCGTGTACGAGGTGCAGGGTGAACCGGGCGAAGGACGCTACCGACCCCGACACGTCGGCGATGACGACGATCTCGGGCTTGGCCGGCCGCGGCGGCTTGAAGCGCAGGTCGAGCGGCACGCCGCCGGTGGACAGGCTGCGGCGAACGGTGTGTCGGAGGTCGACCGGGCCGCGCCGACGGCGTCGGCGGCGGCGCGCCAGTCGCGTGGCGAGCTTGCGGCTGAGTGAGCGCAGGGCCCGCTCGAGCTGGGCCAGCTCCTCGCGATTCGCGTGCATGATGTCGAGGTCCTCGGGCAGGGGCTTGCGCACCGACTTGGCGAGCGCGTTCGCGCCGCGGTCCTGGACCAGCTGCTCGCGGATCGCGCGCTCGACGGCGCGCTTCAGGTTCTCGATCCGCGCGCGGGCTTCGTCGTGGGCGAGTCGCTTGGCCAGCTCGTCGGCCTGGTCGGCCTGCTCACCGGTCAGTCGGGCCTCGAGCCGGTCGAGTTCGAGACTGCGCAGCGTCCGGTACAGGTAGTACGTCCCGCCCACGGGTCGCCCCGGCTCCATGCCCGCGTAGCGCGACACGGCGGCGCGCGCACCGCGCACCAGCGAGGACTGGTCCCCGTCGCGCAGGGCCCGATAGAGCAGGTCCGCGAGCTGCTCGGCGCTGAGCGGGGCCGACGAACCCCCGCCCTCGCCCTGGGACTGGCCCGAGCCGGCTGCGCCGGCGTCGCCACTGGGGGTCTCGCCGTCGCGCGACTCCTCGGGCGCGGCCGGCGCGGCGCGGTCCGCGAAGAAGACGTCAAAGGCGGTGTAAAAGACTGGCAGGTGGTCGCCGTCCTTCACGAGGGTGGCCGCGAGCGCGTCGCGCAGCGCGCGGCGCTCGCCGAGGTCGATGACGCGCATCGCGCGCGCGGCGTCAACGTGCTCGGACATCGAGACCGGCAGTCCGGCCGCACGCAACTCGCCAACGAAGTCCGCGAGGACGTTAAGCAAGGTTCACCGCACGACCGAGGATCTCCTTGGTCGCGCGCTCGATGTCGGACTGGTACTTGAGCAGGATGTGCAGCGTCGCGACCGTCTCCTCCGCGCCGATCTCGTCGCGTCCGAGGATCACGAGGGTCCGGGCCCAGTCGAGGGTCTCGGAGACCGACGGCGCCTTCTTCAGGTCGAGACTGCGCAGCGACCGGACGACCTGGGCGATCTGCTGGGCGAGCGCCTCGGCGATGCCCGGCACGCGCGCCAGGATGATGTCGCGCTCGCGCTCGACGTCGGGGTACCCGATGTACAAGTAGAGGCACCGGCGCTTCAGCGCCTCGGAGAGCTCGCGGGTGTTGTTCGAGGTGAGAAAGACCATCGGGATCTGCTGGGCCCGTACCGTCCCCAGCTCGGGAATGGAGACCTGGTACTCCGAGAGGATCTCGAGCAGCAGCGCCTCGGTCTCGAGCTCGACGCGGTCGACTTCGTCGATGAGCAGCACGACCGGGTCCGTGGCCGAGATGGCCTCGAGCAGGGGCCGCGTGAGGAGGAACTCACCGGAGAAGATGTCCTCTTCGAGTTCGCCCCAGGACTCCTGGGCCTCGCCCTCGGTCCGGCCCGCCTGGATCCGCAGCAACTGCTTGCGGTAGTTCCACTCGTAGAGCGCCTTGGACTCGTCGAGCCCCTCGTAGCACTGCAGGCGCACCAGCCGGGCGCCCGCGGCGTCGGCCACCGCCTTGGCGAGGGCCGTCTTGCCGGTACCGGCGGGGCCCTCTACGAGCACGGGCTTGGCGAGGCGGTCGGCGAGAAAGGCCACCGACGCGATCGAGTCGTCGCTCAAGTAGTCGTTGGCGGCGAGGCGCGTGCGAACGTCGGCGGCGGACTCGAAGTGCACCGGCGGCAGGTGCTCGAGACCCAAGCGTTTGGCCAACTCCTGCCTCGGATCCAGCGACGTCATCGAACTTGCCCCTCTCCTCGTACGACCCACTTCAGGCAGGTCAGTTCGCGCAGTCCCATCGGGCCGCGCGCGTGCAGTTTCTGGGTCGATATCCCGACCTCGCCGCCCAGGCCGAGCTCGCCGCCGTCGATGAAGCGCGTGGACGCGTTCACCAGAACGGCCGCGGCGTCGACCCGGCGTACCCACTCGTCGGCGTGTGCCGCGTCCTCGGTCAGGATGGCCTCGCTGTGGCCGGTCCCGTAGCGCGCCACGTGTTCGATCGCCTCGTCGAGGGAATCGACGACCTTCACGGCGAGGATCAGGTCCAAGAACTCCCGGGCGAAGTCATCCTCGGTCGCGCGGCGCGCGTCGGGCAGGATGGCCCCAGCGCGGTCGTCCACGCGCAACTCGACGCTCGCGAGGCGCTCGGCCAGGCTCGGCAGGAAGGCGCCGGCCACGTCGCGGTGTACGAGCACCGTCTCGACCGCGTTGCACACGCCGGGCCGTGAGGTCTTGGCGTTGTCGACGATCGCGACCGCCTGGTCGAGGCGCGCCGACGCGTCCACGAAGATGTGACAGTTCCCGTCGCCGTCGAGCACGTAGGGCACGCGCGCGTGCTCGCGCATGGCGGCGATCAAGCTCGGTCCGCCGCGCGGGATCAGGCAGTCGAGCACGCCGGTGAGTTGCATGAAGGCGATCGCCGCGTCGTGGGACGGGTCCTCGACCATCGCCACCGCGTCCGGCGGCAGTCCCTCGGCCACCAGCGCCTCGCGCCAGAGCCCGACGATGAATCGATTCGACTCGATCGCCGACGATGAGCCGCGCAGGTACGCCGCGTTGCCGCTTCGCACGCACAGCCCCGCCACGTCGCTCGTGACGTTGGGCCGATTCTCATAGACCACGCCGATCACCCCGAGGGGCACGCGCACCCGCTCGACGCGCAGTCCATTGGGCCGAACGTCGTGGTCGACCGATTCGGTGAGCGGATCGGCCGAATCGGCGATCTCGCGCAACGCCGCCACCATGCCCGCGACGCGCGCCTCGGTCAAGACGAGGCGGTCAAGCCCCGCTCCCCCGTCGGGGTACTCGCGCACCTCTCGTTCATTGACGGCCAGCAGCGCCGCCTGGCGCTCCTCGAGCGCCGTCGCGACCCGGCGCAACACGCGCTGTCGAGTGGCGTCACTCGCCTGGGCGAGCCGGCGCGACGCCTCGCGCACCTTTGCCCCCTGCGCGGCGAGGGTCGATGTGTCCATCCACGTAGCGTAACGGAGCCTACGAGTGGCGAAGTAGGACGAGGTCGTCGCGGTGCACGACTACGTCGTCGCCGTCGGCGAAGGACTCGGCGCTCACGCGCACCAGTCCCTTGGCCAGGACCTCGCGCCCGGGCCCGACGATCTCGACGGCGTCACCCTCGGCGAACCCGCCCTCGTAGCTCACGACGCCCACGCGCAGCAGGCTGCGCCCGTGGTGTTCGAGCGCCTGCATCGCCCCCTGATTGATCTCAATGGTCCCGCGACTGGCCACCGCGAAGGCGATCCAGGCCTTGCGCGCGCTCAGGCGCTCGGTGCGGGGGTGAAACGTCGTGCCGGCGCTCGGCCCGAGCCCGAGGGCGCGCTGCACCGGGGTGTCGACGCGAGCGGGCGCGATCACTGTCGTCACGCCCGACCACGTGGCCATGCGTGCGGCCGCCAGCTTCGAGGACATCCCACCACTGCCGACGCCCGAGCGGCTGCGCCCGGCGATGCCTTCGATGGTGGCGTCGATGGCGTTCACCTCCTCGATCAAGGTCGCCGTGGGGTCGAGGCGCGGATCCGCGGTGAGCAGCCCGTCGGTGTCGGTCAGGAGCACCAGGTGCGTCGCCCCGATCAGGTTCGCCACCAAGGCGGCCAGCCGGTCGTTGTCACCGAAGCGGATCTCCTCGTCGGCGACGGCGTCGTTCTCGTTGACGATCGCGATGACGTTGAGTTCGGCCAGCGCCTCGAGCGTGCCGCGCGCGTGCAGGTACTGGCCGCGGTGCGAGAAGTCGAGCGGGGCGAGCAGCACCTGGCCCACCGTGGCGCCCGCCTCGCCAAAGGCGTTGCGCCAGGCGTGCATCAGGAGTGGCTGGCCGACCGCGGAGACCGCCTGCAGGGTCGTCGCATCGGTGGGGCGCCGGCGCCCTCGTCCAACGTCGGCCCAGCCGGCGGTGATGGCGCCCGAGGTGACCACGACGACCGTCCAGCCGTCGTCGCGCAGCGCGACGACGTCGGCGGCCACCTTGACCATCACCGCGTAGTCGACCCCGCCCTGCGCGTCGGTCACCGACGAGGTGCCGATCTTGATGACCGCGCTACGCCTCGTCATCATCGGTCCCCAAGCGTCCGTGCCGGGCGAGACGCTCCCGGCGCGTCGCGCGGTGGTGGTCGCCGCGATCGAGGCCAGCGCCCACCGCGTCGCGCCACCACTCGAAACTGAGCGGTCCCACTTGCACGAGGTCCCCGTCTAGGGCCCCCGCGCGGGTGAGCAGCCGGTCCACGCCGAGCGCCCGGAGCCGCTTGACGATCTCGGCGAGCGCCTCGTCGTCGGTCAGGTCCTGGAACCGGACGGCCCGCACGGCGCTGCGCCCGCTGACCACCCACGAATTGGGGCCCGCGGCGGTCACCTCGACGTCGTCCTGGATTGGACGGTGGATCACGACCTCGTAGTCGCTGGCCTCGGCCGCCTCACGGCGCGCTTCGGTCACGAGCCCCGCGAGCCGCGCGACGAGGGGTCGCACGCCATCGCCCGTCAGTGCCGAGATCGCGAGATCCCCGGGCGAGTCGGCCGCGTCGGCGACGTCAGACTTCGAGCCCACCACGACGCGGGGGCGCTCGAGTAGGTCGGCCTGGTACTCGCCCAGCTCGCGCAGCAGCACGCGCAGCTGCTCCTCGGGCGCCATCGGGGCACCCACCGACCGGTCGAGCAAGACACAGAGCACCTTCGCGTTCTCGACGTGTCGCAAGAAGTCGTGCCCGAGGCCGCGCCCCTGCGCCGCCCCCTCGATGAGTCCGGGGATGTCGGCCATCACGAATTCGGTCGCGTCGTCGGGCCGGCCGCTGCGCTCGCCCACGCGCACGACGCCGAGGTTGGGCACGAGGGTCGTGAAGGGATAATCGGCGATCTTGGGCCGAGCCGCGGAGACCCGAGCGATGAGCGTCGACTTGCCGACGTTGGGAAAGCCGATCAGCGCCACGTCGGCGCGAAGCTTGAGTTCGAGGTCGAACCACTGCTCCTCGCCCACCTCGCCCTGCTCGGCGAAGGCCGGGGCGCGACGCCGATTGGACAGGAACCGCGCGTTGCCGGCGCCGCCGAGCCCGCCCTCGGCCGCTCGCCACCGGTCCCCCGGTCCCGCGAGGTCCACGACCACGTTGCCCTCACGATCGTGCACGACGGTCCCGACCGGCACCGACACCAAGAGGTCCTGGCCGCGCGCGCCGTGCTGGCGCTTGGAGGTGCCGTGCGCCCCGTCAGTGGCGCGCCGGAACGGGTGGTCCCGAAAGCCGAGCAGGGAGGCCTGGTTCGGGTCGGCGACCAGCCAGACGTCGCCGCCGCGGCCGCCGTCGCCGCCGTCGGGCCCGCCCTTGGCCACGTGGGCCTCGCGGCGAAAACTCACACAGCCCGCGCCCCCGTCGCCGGCCTTGGCGTGCAACTGGGCGGAATCAACGAAGGCGGACACCCGACAATCCTACGAGTCCGCCACCGGGGCCTAATCGACCAGCGCCGCGACGGCCTCGTCAAAGACCGCCTGGTGCTTGGCAACGTCTTCGCGGGTCGTCGCGGGGCACATCAGGGCCATGTTGTGAAAGGGCGTCAGGAGCACCCCGCGGTTGACCCCGTAGAGGTGCAGGTAGTCCTCGAGGAGCGGGTCGGCACTCGCCGCGGACGCGCCGCCGCTGACCGGCGCGGGGCTCGCGAAGCGGTACTCGCAGCGCGCACCGAGCTGGCTGACCGACCAGGCCAGGTCGTGGCGGGCGATGGTCGAGCGCACGCCGGCCGCGAAGGAGGTCGCGAGGTCTTCCATCGCGTTGAACGCGTCGTCGGTGAGGACCTCGCCGAGCACCGCGCGCATCGCGGCGAGGCTGAGTGGATTGCCGGCCAGCGTGCCCCCCACGCCGCCCACGTCGACGATGTCGGCGGTGTCGTCGTCCGCCGATACCGCCGCGAACACACGATCCGCCAGGTCCTGGGTCAGCCCGTAGGCCCCGCAGGCGACGCCGCCGCCGAGGGACTTGCCGATCGTCAGGGCGTCGGGGCGTAACCCGAAGCGCCGGGTGGCCCCGCCCGGGCCGGCGGAGAAGGTGTGGGTCTCGTCGATGATCAGCAGCGTCCCGGCCTGGTCGCAGAGTTCGCGAACCCCCTCGAGGAAGCCGGGCTCGGGCAGCACGATCCCGATGTTGGTCATCGCCGGCTCGGTCAGGACCGCCGCGACGTCGCCGAAGGCGAGGGCCCGCTCCAACGCGGCCAGGTCGTTGAACTCGACCACCCGCGTCGTCTCGGTCGGGTCGACCGCCGGCGCCACGTTGCCGGGCCGCGAGCGGGCCGTGCCGTCGGGGCCAACGATGACGAAGGACTCATCGACCGTCCCGTGGTAGCTATAGGAGAAGACGAGGACCTTGGGTCGGCGCGTCACCAAGCGGACGAGCCGCAGCAGCCACCGATTGGCGTCGGTCGCCGACAGCGTGAAGGACCACTGGTCGAGCCCGAATCGCCGGTGCAACTCGGCGGCGACCCACTGCGCGTCCTCGGTGGGCAGCATCGTGGTCACGCCACCGCGCTCGCCCAATCGCTCGTTGACGGCACGAACCAGCGGGGCCGGCGAGTGACCGGCCATCGCGCCCGTGTCCCCGAGCGCGAAGTCGACCAGCTCGTGGCCGTCCAGGTCGGTGATCGTCGCGCCGTGCGCGGCTGAGAAGCCGAGGGGGAAGCCGCCCGCCCACTTGCTCATCCAGGTCATCGGGACGCGCCCGAAGAGGTGGCTCGCGTCCTCGTGGAGTCGCCGCGAGTTCGGGTGCTGGCGCTCATAGCGCTCGACTTCGGCGGCGAGTCGGTCGGCGAGGCGATTTCGGTCCAGGGTCTGCATTTGGCCATCGTAGAGGGGCGCCAGACACCGCCGCCGACCCTGCGGCTCTCAAAATACAGTCCTCATTAGGGTTTATAACACCCCGGGCGACGCCATCTCAGCGAAAACTTATCGAAAATCCCTAAATATCAACGTTTCTTCGATAAAGATGGCTCCGGTTGGTGGGAATCCCCCGTCCGAATGAGTGAAGAGTAAGGAGTCGACCGGTGAACAAGGCCGAGTTGGTAGATGCAATTGCTGCCGAGAGTGGCGCAGCCAAGAACACGGTAGCCGAGGTGCTGAAGGCCTTTGAAGACGTCGTCGTGAAGAACGTGTCGGGTGGCGAGAAGATCGTCCTGTCGGGCTTCCTGTCGTTCGAGCGGGTCCAGCGCAAGGCTCGGACCGCCCGCAATCCCCAGACCGGTGAGGCCATCCAGGTCGCCGCTTCGAAGGCCCCGAAGGTCTCCATTGGCTCAACCTTCAAGAAGGCTGTCAAGGGATAGAACGAACTAGCAAATGAAGAACCCCCCGGGCATTCGCCCGGGGGGTTCTTCATTTGAAGGTGAAATGGCGCCTAGTCGGCGAGTACGTCGACCAGCTTGCGGCCACCGCGGAAGCCGAACTTGACCGTTCCCTCGGTGAGGGCGAACAGGGTGTCGTCCTTGCCGATCCCCACGTTGCGACCGGGGTGGAACTGGGTGCCGCGCTGACGGATGATGATGCTGCCCGACTTGACTGCCGTTCCGTCGAAGGTCTTCACGCCGAGGCGCTGGGCATTGGAGTCGCGACCGTTTCGGGTCGAACCGCCACCTTTTGTCTTTGACATGCTCGCTCCTTAGGCGTTGGTCGTGATCGAGGTGATCTCGACGGTCGAATAGTGCTGGCGGTGGCCCCAGCGCTTGCGCTGGTTGGCCTTGGCCTTGTAGGTCAGCGCACGGATCTTGGGACCCTTCTCCTCACCGAGGATCCGACCGGTGACGGTCGTGCCCTTCAGCGCGGGTCCGGCAATGACCTGATCGCCGTCGACCAACAGGACGGGAACGAACTGAACATCGGCGCCAATCGCCTCGGGACGCAGGTCGACGCGGACCACCTGGCCCTCAGTGACTCGCTCCTGGGATGTGCCTACTCGGATAACGGCGTACATAGGGTTTCCATACTAGTCGAAAACGGACGGGTGGACTTCGCTTACAGGCCGGTTGCGAGGACGAATCCCCGCCCGTCACAGACCGTGCAGACGCTCGAGACCGACTCGAGCAGCCCCTCATTGACCCGCTTGCGGGTCATTTCCACGAGTCCGAGCTCCGAGATGTCAAATACCTGGGTACGGGTCTTGTCCCGCGACAGGGCCTGTCGCAGGGCCGAAGCCACCGCGTCGCGGTTCGCCTTGGACTCCATGTCGATGAAGTCGATGACGATGATCCCGCCGATGTCGCGCAGGCGAAGCTGTCGCGCGACCTCCTCGGCGGCCTCGAGGTTGTTGCGAAACACGGTCTCTTCAAGATTCGTCTTGCCGACGTTCTTGCCCGTGTTCACGTCGACCACCGTCAGGGCCTCGGTCCGCTCGATGATGAGCGAGCCGCCCGAGGGCAGGAAGACTTTGCGGTCCAGGGCTCGGTGGAGCTGCTCGTGCACGAAGTAGCGCTCGAAGAGGGGCAGGTCCTCTGAAGTGCGGTCGTAGTACTCGATGCGGTCCGCCAGCTCCGGATTCACCGCGAGCACGTACTCGCGAACCTTCTCGTAGAGCTCACGGTCGTCGATCAACACGCCGCGGTAGTCGTCGTTCAACTCTTCGCGCAGGACCCGCACCGCGAGGTCGAGGTCGCGGTAGATCAGCCGGGGCTGGTTGGACTTGGCCACTTCGGCCTCGATGGCGTCCCACTTCTCGGCGAGCGAGGTGACGTCGCGCGCGAGGTCCTCGGCGCTGACGCCTTCGGCCGCCGTGCGGATGATGACCCCGTGACGCTGGGGCTTGACCTCGTCGATGATTTTGCGCAGCCGGCGGCGCTCGCCGTCGGCGAGGCGCTTGGAGATCCCCACCGTGGACGAGTTGGGCACGAGGACGGCAAAGCGCCCGGGCAGCGAAACCTCCTGGGTCAGTCGTGCGCCCTTAGCGCCAATGGCGTTCTTGGTGACCTGGCAGACGATGGTCTGACCGGCACGGATCATCTCCTCGATGCGCATGTTGTTGGCCGGCGCGCCGTCGACGTCGTCGTCGTCGAAGGTCACGTCGCCGCGGTAGAGCACGGCGTTCTTCGGGATTCCGATGTCCACGAAGGCCAACTCCATGCCGGGCAGCACGTTCTGGATCCGCCCGACGTAGATGTTGCCGTCGATCTGGAGGGTCTCGTCAGCCGCCTTGGCCACGGTGTACTCGACCATGGAGCGGCCCTCGAGGGTTGCGATGTGAGTGGCCTCTTTGGTGGTGTGCACGCACATCAGGTAGCGGCCCTGGGCTCGCGTCTTGCGCTCGCCACCGCGCCGACGTCGGCCGCGACTGCGCTGGCTACCCTCGGCCAGATCCGGCGCCGACGCCTCTACCGGCGCCTCGACGGGTCGACCGCTCGACGCGGCGCGCGCGCCCTGACCACCCTGGCCGCCCTGGCCGCCTCGTCCACGCCCGCCACGACGACGGCGCGAGCCACCCTGACCACCCGTCGAACCGTTCGAGTTCGACGGCGCGGACCCGTTGTCACCCGACGACGGGCTCGGCCTGGTATCGCCAATTTGCGGGGCGGGGCGCGTGTCGCCGATGCGGGGACCAGCTGTTGGGACGGGGGTCTTGTTCTCGTCGCTCACGACGGACACTCCTTGCGTTCTGAAGTTCCTGACCACAGAGGTGGCCGGTACGATGATGGGCCCACGGCGAGGCCGGGGCGCGGTCAGGGGCGAAAGCGTACGTGGCGACTCCTATCGCCCCGAAAACGAGGGTCCGCAGTCTCAGCAGTGCCATTGCGCTGGGATGATCCACGATGTCCTCGATACCTACTCGCAAGGGACAGGCCGTCACGAGTGTTGCGTTCTTACGCGCGCCGTACAACCTGTACAGCGACGCCCCACGAAACAACGTTACACCGTTCGCCGATAAATCCGGCTACCCCTTGGAGGTCGTCGTCGCCTTGGGGACCGTCGTGGTCGTGGTGCCGGGGGTCGTCGTCGAGGTCGTCGTCGAGGTCGGCAGTGTCAGCTTCGGTGTCATGGACACCGGGCGAATCGGATGGGCGACCAGGTAGTTGAACGCCTGGGCGACCACCGGCGCCGCCGCGTTGGCGCCGTAGCCACCTTCGCCGATGACACAGACCACGACGTACTTGGGCCGGTTAATGGGCCCGAAGCCGACGAAGAGCGAGTTCGGTTCCATGCCCGGCGCGTTGGACGCCGTGCCGGTCTTGCCGGCCAGGGGGAACGCGCTGAGCGAGAACGTCGCGTTGTGGTGGAACGCGTAGTAGCCCGTGCCACGCGGGTTGTTGATGACGCCATAGAGCCCCTGAAGAATGGGTGCGCGGATGGCCGGGGTCAGGTGGACGTGGCCCAGGACCCGCGGCCCGTAGCGCCGGATCACTTTGCCCGACGGGCTCAGGATCCCCGCCGCCACCTCGGGCGCGTACCGGGTGCCCCCGTTGGCGAAGGTCGCGTAGGCGTTCGCTAGGGCGATCGGGGTTAACGCCGTGGCCCCCTGGCCGAAGGCCATCTCGATGTTGTCACCGGTGTACCAGGCGACGTTCGGGAACGCCTTGGGGGCCTGGGCGTGCAGGGCCTTTCGCACCGCCGGGGAGTCGACCCGGCCGGGCACCTCGTTGGGCAGGTCGATGTTCGTGTACTGGTCCAGGCCGTACTGGTGCGCGACGTTCTGAATCGGCGTCTGGCCGTACTTGCGCTGGTGCGCCCAGAACAGGTAGCCCAGGTTGTAGAAGTAGTAGTCCGAGGACACCGTGAGCGCCATCGGCAGGTTCACCAGGCCGTTGCCCGAGGTCTCCGCGTCGTGAAAGACACAGCCGTGCCCGCCCTGCAAACAGCCGGGCACCACGTAGATCCCGGTGTCATTGACCAGGGTGGTCGGCGAGAAGACGCCGGTCTGCAGTTCCGCGGTCGCGGTGATGAGCTTGAAGGTACTGCCAGGGGTGTAGAGGCCCTGGATCGCATAGTTGTTGAAGGCGCCAACCTTCATCAGGCTATTGAAGGTCGATTGGGAGAGCCCGTTCACGAACGAGTTGAGGTTGTAGGACGGGTAGCTCGACATCGCGAGCACCGCACCCGTATTGGGGGCGAGCACCACCGCCGCGCCGTTGACGGCCTGGGGGAAGCGGTGCGACACGGGGTCGTAGGTCTTGCGGTCGAGCAGGACTTGCTGGGAGAGGTACCCGTCGAGCGCTCGCTGGAGACCCTCGTCGATGTTGAGCACCACCGAATCGCCATTGGTCGGCGGTGTCGTCTTGGCGGTGGTGAGAATGTTGCCGAAGGCGTTCACCTCGAGCGTCTGGGAGCCATCGTGACCGCGCAGGTACTGCTCGTAGAACGCCTCGATCCCCGCCTTGCCGATCTGGGAATTCGTCTGGTATCCCTGATTGGGGTGGGCCGCGATCTCCTTGCCCGTGATCGGGCCGACGTAGCCGAGCACCTGGGAGCCGACGCTGCCCCCGTTGGGGTACGAACGCGTCGACACGTTCAAGATGGTCACGCCGGGAAACTCGCTCGGGTGCAGTTTGATGAACTCGACCACCGTCGCGGGTGCGTTCAGCATGATCGGCGCGGGTTGATAGGGGTCGTACTGCGCGTTGTTGAGCGCCGCGTTGATCAGCTTCACACTGACCCCGGTCAGCGCGGCCAGGGCCCCCTTGACCGACGGGTCCAGTGCCGCCTCGGCCCGCGAGAGTTGCACCTCGGTGGTCGTGGTGTTGGTCACGAGCGGGCGCCCGTAGCGGTCGAGGATGAGCCCGCGCGCGGCCGGAATGGAGCTCACCCGCAGCGAATTGGAGTTGACGGTCGCGACCGCGACTCGATAGTCGAGGATCTGCAGGGTGAAGAGTCGATAGACGAGCAGCACGAGCAGCAGCGCGAAGAAGCCGCCGATGATCCGCCAGCGCCGTTCGGGGCGAGCCTCGATCTCCTCGGGCGACGCGACGAGGTCGCGGATGCCCACCGAGCGCCGGACGTTGATGGAACGGCCCCGCCGGCGAAACGGATTCAGCGACTCCCACGGCCGCCAGAGTCGAGAGAACAGTGAGCCCGTGGGCCGCTCACGCCACGATCGCTTCACCCGCGCGACCGCCCGTCGATCCGCGCGAGCATCTGGGCCAGCCGCGCGCTCGGGCGTGCGAGCAAGAAGAACGCGACCGCGTTCACCTCCATGCTCGCGAGCAGGCTGCCGCGCCAGAGTCCGAAGTTGAACTCCACGAAGCCGAGGCAGACGTAGAGCAACGGCGCGAGCAGGCCGGCGACGCCGGCGAGTACCGGGGTCACCCACCACGCCGCCGAGTCGAGGTCGCCCACCCCCTCGCGGCCGAGCCGCGATGCGATGTAGGCCAGGGCGACCGCGACGACGATCGTGAGGCCGAAGGGCGACGCACTGTGGGTGTCAAAGAAGAGCCCCGCCAGCACCGCGCCCCAAACGGCGAGGTACGTCGCGCCGGTCAGCCCGATGGCGAACGGCCACAGCCAGACGAGCATCACGACGACGCCATCGAAGCGCAAGGCGGAGAAGACCGCGAGCTGCAGGCCGACAATGGTGAGCGTGATGATCGCGACCGGTATCAGGGCGCGCCTCACGAAGTTGGCTCCCAGAGCACCACGTCGACGTAGAAGAGGTGTCCAAGGTCCGCGGTTGGCGTCACCGTCACGTTGTAGGTGGTCGCGCCCGGGGTCAGTTTCACGGTCGACACCCGTGCGACGGGCAGCCCGGGCGGGTACAGACCGCCGCTCAACCCGTCGGTCGTGAGAATCGTGCCGGTCGGCAGCGACGCCTTGAGGTCGACCGCCGTCGCGGACAGCGCGTTGTTGACGCCGCCGCCGCTGATGACAATCGACTGGTGCCCCTTGCCGAAGGTGACGCCCACGGACGATGAGACGTCGGTGATTAAGCGAATGGTGGCGCCCCGTGGCGTCGTCGAGATCACCGATCCGACCAGACCACCGTTGGCCACGACGGGCATGCCGGCGAGAATGCCGCTGTCTCGACCCTTGGAGATGTCGAACGTGGCCGAGAAGTTCGTCGGCGAGATGCTGACGACCTGGGCCGCGACCGTCGGGAGCGACCCGATGAAGGGCACGTGGAGCTGCGACGTGAGCTGTTCCAGCTGACGCTGCAGTGCCCAGGTCTCGTCAGCCTTGAGCTGCGCCCGACCAAGCTCGTAGCGCAGTCGCTCGTTCTGCGCGACGACGTCGCTGTAGTTGATCGCACCGGCGAAGAGGTGGCCGATCGGCCGCGCCACGACGTCGATCGTCCAGCTGAAGGGCGTGATCACGAGATTCGCCACGCTGCGCAGCCCCGAGATGATCCCGACGGTCATGTACAGCAGCGTGACCACAATCAGCGTGCTGACCCCCAGGGTCCACGCGCGTCTCCTCGACCGGTCGGTGACCACGCGTTAACGCGACGGGCTGGACTTCAACATGCGAGAGAACGTCTCGAGCTCTTCGAGGCACATCCCACTGCCGAGGGCCACGCAGTTCAACGGATCATTCGCCACGATGATCGGCATGTTCGTTTCGACTTCGAGACGCTGAGCGATCCCGTTCAAGAGGGCCCCGCCACCGGTGAGGACGATGCCCTGCTCCATCAGGTCCGACGCCAGTTCGGGCGGCGTGCGGTCAAGGGTCACCTTGACGGCGTCCACGATGGCCTGAACCGGCTCTTCGATCGCCTGGCGAATCTGTTCGGTCGAGATCACCACCGTCTTGGGCAGCCCCGTGACGAGGTCGCGCCCGCGGATCTCCGCGCGCAGTTCCTGCTCCAACGGGTACGCCGAGCCCAACTGGATCTTGATCTCTTCCGCCGTCCGCTCACCGAGCGCAAGCTGGAACTCCTTCTTCACGAAGGCGACGAGCGCTTCGTCGAGTTCGTCGCCGCCGACGCGGATCGACTGGCTCGTGACAATACCGCCGAGCGAGATGACAGCCACTTCGGTCGTGCCTCCGCCAATGTCGACGACCATGTTGCCGCTCGGCTCGTGGATCGGCAGGCCGGCACCGATGGCCGCAGCCATCGGCTCTTCGATGATGTACGCCTTGCGCGCGCCCGCGAACTCGGCCGCCTCCATCACGGCGCGCTGCTCGACACCGGTGATGCCCGAGGGCACGCAGATCACCATGCGCGGTTTGGCGAAGCGCCGCTGATGGACGCGGTGGATGAAGTACCGCAGCATCTTCTCGCAGATCTCGAAGTCGGCGATGACGCCGTCCTTCAGCGGACGGATCGCCTGGATGTTGCTCGGCGTTCGCCCGATCATGCGCTTGGCCTCGGCGCCAACGGCGAGCGGCTTGCCGTCCTTCACGTCAACCGCCACCACCGACGGCTCGTTCAGAATAATGCCGCGTCCGCGCACGTAGACGAGGGTGTTGGCCGTACCCAGGTCCACCGCCATATCGCGGCCCAGGAGCGAAAATCGGTTATCAACCATAAAGACCCTTTATCGAGGCCGCCGACGCTTCCTCACGGTGCAAGGCTAGGGCAAGAACGCGGTCACCGACCAACCGTGTCTAGGAATCCAGGTGAGGGAAGAAAATCGCGATCTCGCGCCCGGCCGATTCGGCCGAGTCCGAGCCGTGGATCAAGTTCTGGGCCATCACCGTCGCGAGGTCGCCCCGTATGGTTCCGGGCGCTGACTCGAGCGGGTTGGTGGTGCCCATCATGGTGCGCACCACCTTCCAGGTGTCCGCCGGCCCTTCCACGACGACCACCATCACCGGGCCGCTCGTGATGAACCGGACCAGGTTGTCGTAGTAGTCCCGCCCCAGGTGTTCGGCGTAGTGGCGCGCCGCCGTCGCCTCGTCGAGCGTTCGAAACTCGGCGGCTACGAAGTGCAGGCCCTTGCGCTCCAGTCGCCCGAGGATCTCGCCGACCAGCCCCCGCTGCACGCCGTCGGGCTTGATGATGACCAGGGTCCGATTCACAACGGACAAATCTAACAGTCTCAGCGCAGATGCCGAGACGGCAGGTGCAGGATCTCACCGCGAACTTCGGCGATGACGTAGAGGCTGCCGGTCACGACGATGAGGTCGTCGTCGGTCGAGCGCTCGCGCGCGTGCGCCAGGGCCGCGATGCTCGAGCCGTGCTCGACGGCGACGCCCCCGAGGCGACGAATCGCCGCCGCCACGGTGCCCGCGTCCACGGCGCGCGGCGACTGGGGCGCGCAGCAGTGGAACTCGGTGAACCCGGCCGCCACCAGTGGCGCGACCATGTCGTCGATGTTGCGACCCGTGAGCATGCCGACCACGCACCGTCGCTCGCCCTCGACGTGAAAAGCGCCGTCGAGCGTGGCGACGAGCGCCGCGATGCCCGCGGGATTGTGCGCGCCGTCGATCACCACCATGGGTCGATGCGCCACGACTTCCATCCGTCCGGGCACGCGAGCCTTGCTCAGCGTCGCGCGCACGACCTCGTCGCCGAGCGACCGGCCGAGGAAGGCTTCGGCGGCGACGATGGCGGTGGTCGCGTTGATTCCCTGATGAATGCCGTGAAGTGACACCACGATCTCGTCGTAGCGCGAGTAGGGCGTTCGCAAGGTCAGCAGTCGGCCGCCAACCGCGAGGTCGTTGCGCTCCAGGTCGAAACTGTCGCCGAGGAACCACGGCGTCGCACCGAGCAGATCCACGCGTTGCTGGGCGATCTCGACCACGATGGCGTTGGTGGTGGCGACGATGGCGACGGCGTCGGTGCGGAAGATGCCGACCTTGTCACGAGCGATGTCACCGATCGTCGGTCCGAGGACGGCGGTGTGGTCGAGGTCCACGTTGGTCAACACCGTGACGTCGCCGTCGATGACGTTGGTCGAATCCCAGGTGCCCCCGAGCCCCACTTCGACCACGGCGACGTCCACCCCCTCGTCAGAAAAGTGCAAGAAGGCGGCGACGGTGAGCAGCTCGAAACGGGTGAGCGCGATGCCCGTCACCGACTCCACGTCGGCCAGTCGGCCGAAGAGCTCGCGGAACACGTCGTCGTCAATGGCCTCGCCGTTCACCGCGATGCGTTCGTTGACCGCGTGCAGGTCGGGGCTGGTAAAGGTGCCCACGCGCAGTCCCGTCGCGCGCAGGAGTTCACTCGTCATCGTCGTGGTCGAGCCCTTGCCGTTGGTTCCGGTGATGTGGATCGACGGGAAGTCGTGGTGCGGGTCAGCCAGCATGGCCAACGTCTCGACGATCGGCTGCAGGGTCGGCGGCGACTGGCGGTTGGGCGACACTCGTTCGAAGTCGACGTGAGACTCGAGCCAGCCCAACGCCTGGGCGTATGTTTCAAATCGCACGGTCTAACTCGCGCGACGAGAACGCGTCGCCTTCCGCAGTTCGTAAAGGGGCGGGATGTGCTCGCGGACCGACTCCGCGGTCACGACGCAGCGCACAACGTCGGTTCGTCCGGGCACGTCGTACATCGTTTCGAGCAACACGCTCTCGAGGATGGAGCGAAGTCCCCGCGCGCCGGTGCCGCGCTCGAGCGCGAGTTCGGCAATGGCCGCGAGCGCGTCAGTCTCGATCACGAGTTCGACGCCGTCCATCGCGAGCACCTGGCGGAACTGCTTGACGAGCGAGTTCTTCGGCTCGGTCAGCACCTCGATCAGCATCGAACGGTCGAGTTGCTGGACCGCGCCGACGATGGGCAGTCGCCCGATGAATTCGGGAATGAGCCCGAACTTCATCAGGTCTTCGGGCAGTGCGTGACGGAAGAGCTCGATGTCGCCCGCCCGCTTCGATTCGATCGGTGAATTGAAGCCGATCGACTTCTTGCCGAGCCGTCGTTCGATGATGGACTCCAGGCCCGCGAACGCGCCCCCGCAGATGAACAGGATGTTGGAGGTGTCGATCGTGATGAACTCTTGGTGCGGGTGCTTGCGACCGCCCTGGGGTGGCACGCTGGCGACCGTGCCCTCGAGGATCTTCAAGAGCGCCTGCTGGACGCCCTCGCCCGAGACGTCTCGGGTAATGGACGGATTCTCCGACTTGCGAGCGATCTTGTCGATCTCGTCGATGTAGATGATCCCGCGCTCGGCGCGCTTCACGTCGAAGTCAGCCGCCGAGAGCAACTTCAAGAGGATGTTCTCGACGTCCTCGCCGACGTAGCCGGCCTCGGTGAGCGCCGTCGCGTCGGCGATGGCGAAGGGGACGTTGAGCATGCGCGCCAGCGTCTGGGCGAGGAACGTCTTGCCACAACCCGTCGGCCCGAGCAGCAGCACGTTCGACTTGGCCACCTCCACGTCGTCGTCGTGCAGCGGACCGGACTGGATGCGCTTGTAGTGGTTGTAGACCGCTACCGAGAGGATCTTCTTCGCCTCGACCTGGCCAATGACGAATTCGTCGAGGAATGACGAGATCTCTCGCGGCGTGGGGAGTTCGTCCAGCACGAACTCGGGACGGTCACCGAACTCGTCGGCGATGATGTCGTTGCAGAGGTCGATGCACTCGTCGCAGATATAGACGCTCGGGCCCGCGATCAATTTCTTGACCTGCTTCTGACCCTTTGCACAAAAGCTGCACTTGATGAGGTCGCTGCCCTCGCCAAACTTTGCCACAAGCACCCTCCGACACGACCTGACCCACCCATCCTAGGATGCGAAGTCCCAAAAACTCGGAACCTACGAACGGGGGCTGATTACCTCGTCAATGAGGCCGTATTCCACGGCCTCATCCGCACCGATGATGAAGTCACGGTCGGTGTCCTTGGTGATCCGCTCGACCGACTGACCGGTGTCGTTGGCCAGCATGAGGTTCAGCATGTCCTTCATGCGCAGGATCTCGCGCGCCTGAATCTCGATGTCCGACGCCTGGCCGCCAACGCCACCCCAGGGCTGGTGCAGCAGCACGCGAGCGTGCGGCAGTGCGTAGCGCTTGCCCTTCGCTCCGGCCCCGAGTAGGACCGCCGCCGCCGAGGCCGCCTGGCCGAAGCAGAAGGTCGACACGTCAGCCTTGATGTACTTCATCGTGTCGTAGATGGCGAGCAGCCCGGTGATGTCGCCGCCGGGTGAGTTGATGTAGAGGTTGATGTCCTTCTCGGGGTCCTCAGACTCCAGGAACAACATCTGGGCACAGATCAAGTTCGCCACGGTGTCGTCGATCGGCGTGCCGAGGAAGATGATCCGTTCGCGCAGCAGTCGGCTGTAGAGGTCATAGGCCCGTTCACCACGGTTCGACGACTCGACGACGGTGGGAACCAGGTAGTTCTGAGCTCGGAAGTGTTCGTTCACGGCTATACCTTAAGCGTCCATTTCGAGTGACTGATCGACGCTCAAGAGCGCCGGGTCGATGACCAGACCGTCGGGGTCCACGTACGTGACGTTCTCGGTGAGCCAGCGCGACGCCTTCATCTTGGCGACTTCCGCGGTGAAGGCTACGGTCCGGCCGGTGTCACGCAGATTGGCGCGCAGCACGTCGGGCTCGACGGACATCGCCTCGGCGGTCTTCACGAGCTCCTCGTCGACCTCCTCATCGGTCGGCTCGAGGTTCTCGGCGCGTACGAGCGCGCGAAGCGCCAGGTCGATTCGAACCGCGCGCGCCGCGTCGGCCCGCAGCGACTCGAGCAGGGCGTCAGGGGTCTGGTTAGTCACCTGCAGGAACATCTCGAGACTCAGCTTCTGCTCCCCCAGACGATGGCCGAGGTCGTGCAGCCGCTCGTTCGTCTCGCTGGACACGAGGACGTCGGGCGCGACGTCCTCGGCCACGAGGTCCCCCAGCGCCACCAGGACGGCGTCGCGCTGGGCGAATTGGGCCTCCATCACCTTGCGCTTGCGCATCTGATCGACGAGCTGGTCGCGCATGTCGGCGACCGTCGGCCACTCGGTGTTCTCGGCCACCCACTCGTCGGTCAACTCGGGCAAGACCCGCTCCTTGACCTGCTTGAGCTTCATGGCGTAGGTGACGGTCCCGCCACCTTGCACACTGCCGTTCACCGTCAGGTTCTCGCCGGCGCGAAGTCCCAGGATGAGTTCGTCGACACTCTCGGTGATCGCGCCCGATCCCACGGTGTACATGTAGTCGCTCATCTCGAGCGGCTCGGACTCCTCGCCGACCTGGGTCGCCGTCACGTCCATCGTGACCAGGTCACCGGTGACGATCGGACGGTCCACGTCGTTGAGTGTCGCGTCGGTCTCGCGGTAGCGGTCGATCTGCGCATCCACCTCGGCGTCGGTGACCTGCGGCGAGGGCAGCGTCACGCGAAGCCCACGGTGGCCGCTAATCGTGATCTCCGGGCGCACTTCGACGTTCGCCTCGAACACCAGGAGTCCCTCGAGCTCGCCGCTCGTGACCGTGATGTCGGGCTCGCCGATCGGGTCGACCGCGGTGTCGGCGATGGCGCGCGCGTAGAAATCGGGCATCGACTCACGAATCGCCTCGCCGCGCAGCACGTCGGCGCCGCCGATGTGGGCGATCAGCACGTTCTTGGGGACCTTGCCCTTGCGGAATCCCTTGACCGACACCTGTTTGGAGAGCGTCTGGGCGGCCTTGTCGATCGCGCCGGTCATCTCGGCGTCGTCGAGCTCGACGACCAGCTTCACGTGGTTGTTTTCGAGGTTGGAAACGGTTGCGCGCATAGGAGATGCCAGCCTACCGGTTGCCAGGCGTGGCCTAGATCATCACGCGCATGCCGTCGGCGAACCGGCGCGCGGCAGCCCGGTCGCCTTCGACGTACGTGGCCGACGCGCCTAAGAACGCGTCAGCGCTGATCCGGCCGGCCGCCAGTCGCCAAAAGAGGGCGACGGGCGTGCTGATCACCGTCGTCGGGGGCACGGTCAACTCGGCCACCGGGTTGCAGCGCCCGTCGGTCATCGCCACCATGACCGTGCGTCCCACCCGCCCGCTCAGGTTGAGCTGCATCGTGAACCCGTCGGGCGCCTGCATCCGCTTGCCGATCACGTACGGGATCGCCGCTTCGAACCGATTCACCACGATCTCTTCACCCGGCCCGTGATCGTCCGCGGGCTCAAGCAGGGCGTCGCGGATGTCTTGGAGGTGAATCCAACTGTCGACGACGCGTGTCTCCTGGAACCGGTGGTAGGGCCGATCGCCCTCGGGGCTCCAGCCGACGCGATCCCAGTCGTCATCGCTCAGCGCCCGCAGCCGAGCGATCGACCGTGCGGCGACGGCCATGAATCGGTCCAGGACCTCGATCCCCGGCTGGCCACGTCCGGCTTCGACAAAGGCCTCGTTCATGCGCCCGATCTCGTTCTTGACGTAGTCGGGGTAGTTGTCGTCGTGCTCGGGCGGCGCCTCGCCCTCGAGCAGCAGTTCAAAGCCGAGCAGGTGGCTCAAGACGTCGCGCACGCTCCAGCCCGGGCACGGCGTCATCGCGTCGTACGCCGCCGGTGGTTGCGGGCGAACGACGTCGTCGATCGACCGCCACGTCTGGTCAAGGGCGTCGACAATCCACTCGTAGGCCATGGTGACCTCGCTTTCTCGACTCAACCATAGACAGTGCCTCGCCATACGACGACGGTGCACCGCGTCTCGCCGTCACCCCGCCCGCGTGCCTTGGGACCCGCGCATCGCCAGATGTGCCACGATGGTGCGACGGGAAGTAGCGCAGCTTGGTTAGCGCGCCTGGTTTGGGACCAGGAGGCCGCGGGTTCAAATCCCGCCTTCCCGACCAGTGCGCAGCGGTCCTCGTGCCCCCGGCAGGAGTCGAACCCGCAACCTGACGGGTAGAAACCGTCTGCTCTATCCAGTTGAGCTACAGGGGCGTACTCGAAGCGTACTGAAGGAACCCACGCCACCGGCGGCACGAAGGCCGACTCGGGCCCTGTGCCATACTGGTTGGACTTGGTGGGCGTAGCTCAGTTGGTTAGAGCGCCAGGTTGTGGTCCTGGAGGTCGCGGGTTCGACCCCCGTCGCTCACCCCAAGTTGTCTGGTCCACCCCACGGGGGCCGGGTGCCCGTTCGCGCGCGGCGCGCCGTTCGGCGCGTCGACCGGCCCGTGTAGATTCTCCCTGAAGGCCCGAATTCTGGGCCATAGGGGGGATTCATGACCATTGCTCGCGACTCGTTCTACATCGACGGCTCCTGGCGTCGGGCGACGTCCAAGGAGACCTTCACCGTCTTCGATTCAGCCTCCGGCGACGCCTACGGCACCGTGCCGGTGGGTACGGTCGACGAGGCCAACGTGGCGGTAGAGGCCGCGGCGGCGGCATTCACCGCCTGGTCCAACACGAGCGCCAAGGAGCGCTCCGAGTACCTCCTGCGCATCTCGGAGAAGCTGGCCGAGCGCAGCGATGACATCGCGCTCGTCATCGCCCACGAAGTTGGCATGCCCTTGATGCTCTCCAAGGGCATCCAGGTCGGCCTGCCGACCGCGACCTTCGCCGACAACGCCCGACGGGCCGCCGAGTATTCCTGGGAGGAAGTGGTCGGCAACTCGACACTGATTCGCGAACCGGTGGGCGTGGTCGCGGCGATCACCCCCTGGAACTATCCACTCCACCAGATCGCGAACAAGGTGGCCGCCGCGCTGGCCGCCGGCTGCACGGTCGTGCTCAAGCCGAGCGAGGTGGCACCGCTCAACGCGTTCCTGCTCGCCGACATCATCGACGAAGTCGGTCTCCCCCACGGCGTCTTCAATCTGGTCACTGGCCTGGGACCCGTAGTCGGCGAGGCGATCGTCGCGCACCCGAAGACCGACATGGTGTCCTTCACCGGCTCCACGAGGGCCGGCAAGCGTGTGATGCAGATCGCCGCGGAGATGGTCAAGCGCGTCTCCCTGGAGCTCGGCGGCAAGTCGGCCAACATCATCCTTGAGGACGCCGATATTGCCAAAGCCGTCGCTGACGGCGTCTTCAAGTGCTATCTCAACTCGGGCCAAACCTGCTCGGCGCTGACGCGCATGGTGGTGCCGCGCTCGCGCCTCGACGAAGTCGAACAGGTTGCCGTCGCCGCGGCCGCGAACCTGCAGCCCGGCGACCCCGTGACCGGATCGAGCCTGCTCGGCCCCCTCGCGAGCGAGGCGCAACTACAGCGAGTGCGCGACTACATCACCAAGGGAATCGACGAGGGCGCCCGCTTGCTTTGCGGGGGCGTCACACCCCCGCCCGGTCTCGAGCAGGGCTACTACGTCCAGCCCACGGTGTTCTCGGACGTGACCAACGACATGACCATCGCCCGCGAGGAGATCTTCGGACCGGTGCTGTCCATCATCCCCTATGACACCGAGGAGGAGGCGATCGCGATCGCCAATGACTCGACCTACGGACTCGCCGGCGGGGTCTGGGCGTCGACCCACGAGAAGGCCTTTGAAGTGGCCCGGAAGATTCGCACCGGTCAGGTGGAGATCAACGGCGGCGCCTTCAACGTGGTCGCACCCTTTGGCGGGTACAAGCAATCGGGCATCGGGCGTGAACTGGGATCGTACGGCTTCGAGGAGTTCCTCGAGGTCAAGGCCGTACAGCACCACTAACGCACCACTCGAGCGCCGGCACGACGGTATAGACTCGTTTCGCGCCGGTAGCTCAATTGGCAGAGCATTTGACTCTTAATCAACAGGTTCCGGGTTCAAGTCCCGGCCGGCGCACCAAATGTCGTGTGGGTGAGCGCAGGTCGCACCCGAGTCGTGACGATCGCAGCGACCCACTCACCCGCGTGCGTCGCGCCGCTCGAAGCGCGACCCGTCGTAGTCAGTCGCCGGACGGCTCCAAGACGACGTGATAGGTGCGCCCAGGTCGACCGCCGACCTCGGCCTCTCCGACGGCGAGGAAGCCGCACTTCTCCAGCACGCGCTGGGAGGCGATGTTCTCGCCACTCGTTCGAGCGCTGAGCGTGCGAAGCGACAAGCGCGTCCGCGCGACCTCGCAGAGCCGTCCCAGCGCTTCTGTGGCCACCCCTCGCCCCGAGACCGATTGCGCGACTCGGTAGCCGACCTCGGCCGTGCCATGGCCGATTTCGTAGAGGTTGAAGCGGCCGAGTACCGCGCCATCGTCGTCGACCAGCACGAAGTAGGCGCAGACACCCGTCTCCTGCTCGTCCAGGCTCGCCCGATGGTGCGCGGCGAAGCGCTCGAAGTAGTCGTCTCCGCGGTCGGAGATCGACTCGCTGAAAAAGGCCCGGTTCGCGGTCTCAAAGGCGAGAACGGCGTCGGCGTGATCACTGCGCAGGCGTTCCAGTCTCAGCACGCGGTGAGTGTACCGGTCCCCATCGCCAACGGGCGGCACGCACGACCCTCGCCGCCACCGCGGACCTCGAGACTCGCGGGACCACGTCGGCGCATTCCCGACGCCATAATTGGGGCAAGGCAAGGAGTGACATGACTAGAGATCGCGCAGGCACGGTGCTCGACGCCATTGGCGCGACGCCACTGATCGTCATCGACGGCGTCTACATCAAACTCGAATACCTCAATCCCTCCGGGTCAATCAAGGCCCGGATGGCCCACTACATCATCGATCGAGCCGAGCGCGAAGGTATCCTGCACCCCGGCGACACGATCGTGGAGGCCTCCAGTGGCAACACCGGCAACGCCATGAGCATGGTCGCCGCGGTGAAGGGGTACCGCATGCTCGTGGTCATGCCCGAAGGGTTGAGTTCCGAGCGGGCCGCTATCTCGACGGCCTTCGGCGCCGAGCTGCGCACTATCGGAACCTTCCACGTGAACGATGCCCTCGAGGAGGCCGATCGGCTCGGCAAGCTGCCCGGCTACTTCGCGCCGCATCAGTTCTCCAACGAGTGGAACATCGAGGAAAACCGAACCTGGCTCGGCCCCGAGATCATCGCCCAGCTGCCCGATGGCCGCACGCCCGACGCCTTCATCATGGGCGTGGGCACCGGCGGCACGCTCATCGGGGTTGGCCAGGCATTCCGAGCGGTCAACCCGTCAGCGCTCATCGTGGCGCTCGAACCCTCCGAATCGTGCACAATCGTTTGCGGCGATATCGCGCTGCACCGCATCGAGGGAATCTCGGACGGCTTCGTGCCGCCGATCTACCAACGAAACTCGTCTCTCGTCGATCGGATCATCGCCGTCGACAGCGATGACGCCGTCGCCGAGATGCGCCGGTTGGCGCGCGAGCACGGCGTGCTGATCGGGCCGAGTTCGGGCGCGAACCTCGTCGCCGCTCGCCAGGTGCTCAGCGAGCTGCCGTCGAGCGCGACGGTCGTGACCATCTTCCCCGACGAGGGCGAGAAGTATCTGAGTGAGTACTTCGCGGCCGGTACCGCGACCGCCGCGTCCTAGAGCGGCGTCACGTACGCGGCGCCGATCCCGCCGTCGACGAGGAACGTTGAGGACGTGATGAACGACGCGTCGTCGCTCGCGAGGAAGAGCACCGCACTGGCGATCTCCTCGGGTTCCGCAAAGCGCCCCATGGGCACGTGCACGAGGCGCCGCGCGGCTCGCTCGGGATCCTTCGCGAAGAGCTCACGCAGCAGCGGCGTGTTGACGGGTCCCGGGCAGAGGGCGTTGACGCGGATCCCCTGTCGGGCGAACTGGACCCCGAGTTCGCGACTCATCGACAGCACCCCGCCCTTGGAGGCCGTGTAGGAGACCTGGGACGTGGCCGAGCCCACCAGCGCGACGAAGGACGCGGTGTTGATGATCGAACCGCCCCCTCGTTCGAGCATGAGCGGGATGCCGTATTTGCAGCCCAGGTACACCGACGTGAGGTTCACGTCCTGGACCCGTCGCCAGGCGTCGAGGCCGGTGGTGAGGATCGAGTCGTCGTCCGCGGGCGAGATACCCGCGTTGTTGAATAACACGTCCAGGCCGCCGTAGACCTCGACGACGCGGGCGTACATCGCCTGGACGCTCGCCTCGTCGGCGACGTCGACGTGCACGTAGGTGCCACCGATCGCCTCGGCGAGCGCCGAACCCGCCTCGTCGGCCAGGTCCGCCACCACGACCTTGGCGCCTTCGGCGGCGAACCGCTTCGCGGTTGCGAGTCCGATGCCACTCGCCGCACCGGTGATGATCGCTACTTTGCCTTCCAGCCGACCCGTCGCCATGACTCCTCCACCCACGCCCCCTGGGCGTCTCGATTCCTCACGATATCGGTTTCGCCGAGTGCGACTCCAACCACGACGCCGACACACCGGGTACCGCGGGGCATCGCGGTGCCGCCCGTAGCATCACGTCGTGTTCGAAACCACCGAAAATCCCGTCCACGCCCTGTCGTGGGCGACGTCGCTCTACGGCGAGGCAAGTCCGTTCCATTTCTTCACCGTCCCTGAGCGCTTCGGAGGTGCCAAGCGCGACGACGACACGATCTGGCTGACCATCGAACGCGAGGAGGGCTTTGGCATCAGTGCCGGACCGGCTGCGGGCCCACTCCCCCCGTGGCGAACCTGTCTCATCGTGGATTCGACGCACGGGGACCGCGTCGAGGAGCTGCGGCTGCGCAGCACGTGGGACTTCTACACCCGCCGGACTGAGCCGCTCAGGGCCGAGGTCGCCGTGGTGACTGACGCACCGGCGATCACCGCGTTACTCGAGCGCGACGCCCCGCGGTCATCTGTTTGGCCCGGATCGGAGTCGAACGTGACGTGGTACGGCGTCTATGACGACACGACCCTGTGCGGCGTCGCGGCCCTCACCCAGTGGCGATCGGGGTACTACGTCGTGTCCTCGGTCGCCACGGCCAGCGAGTATCGCGGGCGCGGCGTCGCGCGGCGCGTGATGCGCGGGGTCGTGAGCGCCGCCCACGCGCGAGGCGTGGAGTGGCTCGGCCTGGGCGTGGCGCACACCAACCACGTCGCCCAGCGCCTCTACCGCGACACTGGTTTTACCGAACGGGCCCGATTCTCCCGGTACGGCCTGCCCGAGGACTAGTCCGCGGGTCGAAGGATCGGACGCAGCGCGTCGAGGGTCGCGGGGTTGTCGATCGTCGACGGGACGGGCATGTCCACGCCGTCGGCGATGGCCCGCATCGACTTGCGAAGCACCTTGCCCGAGCGGGTCTTGGGCAGGGCGTCCACGATGTCGACCTGTCGGAGACTGGCGACCGCCCCGAGCTGATTGCGAACCTGCTGGACCAGCTCGGCGGCGATCTCATCGTGGTCGCGCTGGACCCCGGCCTTTAGGACCGCGAGTCCCCGCGGGATCTGTCCCTTGAGCGCGTCGGCGACGCCAATGACGGCGCACTCGGCCACGTCGGGATGCGACGCGATGATCTCCTCGATCTCACCCGTCGAGAGCCGGTGGCCCGCCACGTTGATGACGTCGTCGACGCGGCCCATCACGAACAGGTACCCGTCTTGGTCGAAGTGGCCCCCGTCGCCGGTCAGGTAGTAGCCCGGGGTGTGGCGCAGGTACGTGTCAAAGAACTTCTGCTCATCGCCCCACACGCCGGCCATGCAGCCCGGCGGCAGCGGGAGTTCGATGAGGATGAGCCCTTCGGCATCGGTCGCCGCGCGATCGCCCGATTCGGTGAAGATCTGCACGTTGAACCCCGGTACGGGCACCGTCGGCGATCCGGGCTTGACGGCCATCGGATCGAGGCCCATGAGGTTCGCCGCGACGGGCCAGCCGGTTTCGGTCTGCCACCAGTGGTCGATGACCGGCACGCCCAGCCGGTCGCTCGCCCACGTGTAGGTCTCCGGGTCCAGCCGCTCGCCCGCGAGGAAGAGGTACTTGAATCCCGACAGGTCGTACTGGCCGATCAGCGAGCCGCTGGGGTCTTCGCGCTTGACGGCGCGAAAGCCCGTCGGCGCGGTGAACAGCGTCTTGACGCCCCATTCGGAAATGACGCGCCAGTAGGCGCCCGCGTCGGGGGTGCCGACGGGCTTGCCCTCGTAGAGCAGCGTCGTCGCGCCCGCGAGCAACGGCGCGTACACGATGTAGGAGTGCCCGACGACCCAGCCGACGTCGGACGCCGCCCAGAAGACCTCGCCGGCCGTGGTGTCGTAGATGTTCGGCATGCTCCACGAGAGCGCCACGGCGTGACCACCGTTGTCGCGCACGACGCCCTTCGGACGACCGGTCGTGCCCGAGGTATAGAGGATGTAGAGCGGATCGGTGCCGAGCAGCGGCACGCAAGCGGCCGGGGCCGCCGCGCTCACCAGGTCGTTCCAATCGAAGTCACGCCCCGCCTGCATCGAGGCCTGCGCCTGGGGACGCTGGACGATGACGCACGCGTCGGGGTGATGGCTCGCCTCGTCGAGCGCCGCGTCGAGCAGCGGCTTGTACTCGATGACGCGATTCACTTCGATGCCGCACGACGCCGACACGACGACCTTGGGCGCCGCGTCGTTGATTCGCATCGCGAGCTCGTGGGCGGCGAACCCGCCGAAGACGACCGAGTGGATCGCGCCGATTCGCGCGCACGCGAGCATCGCGATGAGCGCCTCGGGAATCATGGGCATGTAGATCACCACGCGATCACCCTTTTCGACCTTGAGCGACTGCAGCGCACCAGCGAAGTGCGACACTTCGTCGAGCAGTTCGTCGTAGGTGTACACCCGCTTGACGCCGGTGACGGGGCTGTCGTAGATCAGCGCGCGCTGGGCGCCGCGGCCCGCTTCAACGTGCCGGTCCAGCGCGTTGTAACACGTGTTCATCACGCCGTCGCTGAACCAGCGGTACAGCGGCGCGTTGGATGCGTCGAGAACTACCGACGGCTCTTGGTACCAGGTGATGCCCTTCGCGGCTTCGCCCCAGAACTCATTCGGACTGTTGATGCTGCGTTCCCACGCGTCGCGGTACGAACCCATGACCCCCCACATTTCTCTAATCGCCTACGGCTTATCTAGTGGAGTTTCATGGACGGGCACAACAGCGCCGTAGGGTCCTAAGTCCATTCGACGCGTGTGCGGGTGACGTGCCTGATGACGCGCGGTCCGCCCCGCTCGGCACCGAGGCTCAACCGGTGACGACTGACGTGTAAGCCACCAGCGTCGAACGCGGCGGTGCGGCGACGGTAAAGGACTTGCCCCAGCGCGAGAAGAAAGTGGTGCCGCTGCCGGTGGTCCCGCTCACGACCTCTGAAATCGGGAGCGCCTTCTTGCCCGACGAGATCGTCAGGACGCTCGTGGTCTTGGAGGTCGTGCTGGTGGCTGGCTTGGTCCAGGTAAGGACGAAATTCTTGTGGCTGTCGGTACTGAGCTTCACACCCTTGGCGGTCGGCAGGAAGGTGGCGAACGCCGAGACCGTGAGGTTGGACTGGAAGGTCGTGTACGGCGACGTGCCCGACTTCATCACGATGACCTTGGTCCCCACCTTCTTCTCCTGGGCCGACGTCAGCCCCACCAGCTTGGTGAGCCCCGAGGCATTGCCACTCAAGTACGCGTTCTTCGTCGTGACCCGAATCTCGACGTTCGCGGTCCCCGATACGAAGTTCTCCTGGCCGCTCGACGTGCCGAGATCTGCCGTCACGTGATTGACCGTCTTGCCCGACCGGGACGAGACGACGATGTGCACGCTCTTCTCGGCCACCATCGCCTTTTTGGCCGCCGCCAGCACGCTCGACACCGAGGCCTTCGTAGAAGCCTGGGATACCGCCGGTGTCAGCGCAATAGCGCTCAAAGAGAGTGAAGCGACGGTGAGGATCCGAGTTGGTCGATTGAGCATTGGAACAGCCTACGGGCTCTGGCGCAGCCCCGGTCCGCGGCAGTACAGCGTCTAGACCACGTCCGCGATGGCGAACAGGAGCAGCTGGAGGTTCTTCACCTCGGTGAGCACCGCCTCGTCGGCGCCGCTCATTCGCTCGTCACTGACGAGCCCGTGCTCGCTCGCCGTCGCACGCAGCGCGACCTGCAAGGTGCTCAGCCACGCCCACGCCTCCCCGTCGTTGAGGAAGGTTTCGTCAATCGTGAGCAGCGCCAACTCGGCGTTCGAGTTCATTTCGTGCTGGCGCGCCAGGGTGAGCAGCGGGTCGTCCTGGTCACGGCTCGGATCGATCGGTCCGTTCAGCGTCGCGTTCCACTCGTCGTCAAGATCGTGCTCCGCGGCAACGACCCGGCGCACCGCGACGCGCACGACGTCTCGACCGGCCTCATTCAGCCGTACTTCGATGCGTCCGTCGCGACGACGCACGAACAGCCGCGACGTCACGACGCCGCTTCTTCCACCGTGCACTGGAGTCCCGCGACCTGAACCTTGACGCAGTAGCGCTCGGCCCGCTCGCGCTCCCCCGTCCAGACCACCGCTCGCCCGCGGTGATGAACCGTCAGCATCAACTGCGTGCACTTGTTATTCGAGTAGCCGAAGATTCGCTTGAAGATCACCACCACCACGTTCATCGGGGTCACCGGATCGTTCCAGACGACCACGTCCCACGGCCGCTTCGTTGCCGTGGACGTCTCGCTCGAAATCTCCGATTCGGTCACGACGTCGGCGTCGGCCGTTCGTCGACGAGTCGTTTGGGCCATCACCCAGTTTCTCAGAGCGTCGAGAGAAATGAAAGGGCTCGTACACTGAACATGGCGTGACCGAGGAGGTCAAGACCGTGCCCCAGTCCAATGCCGCGATTCCCCGACGAATTCGGGCGTGGGCCAACCAGTCGATCCGCCGTTCCGCGGGCCTGACCCGCGAACCCCCACCGGCCTGCCTCGATCCGGCCGAGTCCTACCAACCCGTCGACGGCGTCGCGCGCCTCGTTCACGGTGATCTCGCCGCCATGCTCATCGGAGGAATCGGCTCCCTGTTCATCGAGATGCTGCACCCGTACTCCATGGCCGGTGTCGCCCAGCACTCCCGGTATCGAGAAGACACGCTCGGCCGTGTCCTGCAGACCGCCAACTTCATCGGGGACACCACCTACGGGTCGCGGGCGGTGGCCGCCGCCTCGATCGAGCGGGTCAACGCCATCCACCAGGCGGTGCGCGGCGTGGCTGACGACGGCGTGCTCTACGAAGCGAGTGATCCGCACCTGATCGCCTGGGTCCACGTGGCGGGCACCACGTTGTTCCTCGAGTCCTACCGGCGCTTCGGTCCGCACCGGCTCACGCCCACCCAGGCCGACCGGTACGTTGCCGAGATGGCCAAGGTGGCACGCGACCTTGGCGGCGAGTCGCCGCCGACGACCGTCGCCGAACTACGCCGCCAGCTGCTCGCCTTTCGCCCCGAGCTGCGACTCAGCGCCGACGGCGTCGAGGCACGCGACTTCCTGATCGAAGGCGTCGGCGGCGGGATCGTTCATCGAGCCGCCTACCGCTTGCTCGTGGCTAGCGCCCTTGACCTCCTGCCCAGGTGGGCTCGCGAACTGCTCGGGGTCGCCCCCCAGCCACTGTGGCGACGCACCGCGACCCGCTGGGCCACTCGCGCGTTGAACGCGCTGCTGCGACTAGCGGTACCGCCCACGCGGCCCGCCACTACATCAACGTGAGACCGCCGTCCACCGCCAGGATCTGTCCGGTCACGTAGACGTTGTCCACCAGCGCCTCGATGGCGCCGGCGACGTCCTCGGGCGTCGCGCTTCGGCGAAGCGGCGCGACCGTCTGCACGTGACGACGAATGGCGTCCCACTGCTCGGTCCACTGGGTGTCGACGAGGCCCGGCGCCACGGCGTTCACGCGAACCTCCGGACCCACCACCTTGGCGAGCAACGTCGTGAGGTGGTTGAGCGCCGCCTTGGACGCCGCGTAGGGAATCGATGAGCCGGTCTGGCGGATTCCGGCGATGGAGCTCACGTTGACGATCGAACCGTTGGTTGCCCGAAGGGCCGCCATCGCGGCGACCGACATGGCCCAGGTCGCAAAGACGTTCACCTCAAAGATCCGACGCCACACCTCGAGTGATGCCGCCTCGAGGTCGCGATGATCGATGACCGAGGTCGTGCCGGCGTTGTTGACGAGCACGTCGAGGCGTCCGAGGCGCTCGAGAACCTCGGCGACGAGTCGTTCGGGCTCACCCGGCTCACCCACCGACGCCTGCACGTAGATCGAATTCGGCGTCTGGGCGGCCAGCCGTTGCCCGGCCTCGACGCTGGTGGCCGAATTGAACACGACGGCGTCACCCCGGGCGGCGAACCGCAACGCCGTCGCCGCGCCGATCCCTCGCGACGAGCCGGTGACGAGGACGACCCGGCCGCTCACGACACGCGTCGCATCCGCCACGACCCGGCCCAGTGCTGGCCCGGCTGGAGCACTACGAGGTCCTTGCCACTGCGCAACGCGTCGGGCGGGCAGGTCATCGGCTCCACCGCGACCGACGTACGCCGGCGACCGTGCCCGAGCGAATCACCCGTGTAGATCTGAACGTAGGGGAAGTTACGGTCCATGCTCAGCTCGACGCACCCGTCATCCTTGTCGCGCAACAAAACCGTCGCCATACCGAAGTCGTCCCTGGTCAGCTCGGTGTACGTGACGTCGAGCTCGTGGCCGTTGAGCGACTTGGGCGCGGTGAAGTCCAGTGCGTGGTTCGTCACGGGCAGGATCTCACCGGTGGGCAGCTGGCGCCCGTTCACCGCGACGAAGGCCCGCGCGGGCACCGTCAACGACGAGCCCTCGATGGTCGGTGTCGTCACGGCGAGATAGGGGTGGAAACCGAGGCCGAAGGGGACTGGCACCTCGTCCAAGTTCTTGACGGTGGTCGTGACGGTCAGGCCCATCGAGCCGAGGTGATAGGCGACCTCGACGGACGAGGCGAACGGGTACGCCGGCGTCGGGTGGAGCAGGAGCGAGAGGGCACAGCGGTTCTGGTTCACCGACTCCACGCGAAAGGGACGCCACCGTACGAGACCGTGTATGGCGGCCACCTGTTCCACGATGTCGACCGTCGGCCGACCGGTGCGCTCGGAGAACGTCCAGGGCTCGGCACTCAGTCGGTTCGGCCACGGGTACAGCACCTGACCGTGCGCCCCGACGGGGACCTCGTCGCCCGCGTACCCTTCGACGACGGCGACCCCGCCTTGGACGTAGGTGCGAAGGGTTGCGCCGACTTCGGTGATGACGACGCGCTGGTCGCCGTGGGCAATCGCGATCTGTTCACCGGAGGGCAGCATCGACCGATTCCTCTCTTCCTCGCTACGTAACTTACGACAGTTAGGGTACGACGTATGCGTATTCTCATCACGAACGACGATGGCGTGGGGGCGCCGGGCATTGCGGTTCTCGCGCGAGCGGTGTCGCGTTGGATTGACGACGGTGCCGACGGCGACGTGCGCGAGGCGGTCATTGTGGCACCGCGAACGAACTACTCCGGCATGGCCGCGGCGGTGGGTGACGTGTTCGAACACCCCTCGGTCGCCTACAGCCGACACCGCATCGCCGGGGCCGAGTCGATACCCACGTTCGCCCTGGACGCGCCCCCGGCACTCTGCGCGCTGCTCGGTTCCATTGGCAGTTTCGGGTTCGAGCCCGACCTCGTCCTCTCGGGTATCAACGCGGGTGCCAACGTCGGGCGCAGCGTGCTGCACTCGGGCACCGTCGGGGCAATCTTCACCGCGGCCCAGCTCGGCAAGTCGGGACTAGCGATATCGGTGCAGTGGGGTGAGAGCGTCCACTACGAAACCGCCGCGGCGGTCGCCCTCGAGGTCGTCGAGGAACTGCTGCGCGCACCGTCGAGCACGCTCTTCAACCTCAATGTCCCGAACCTTCCCGCGGCTCAACTACGGGGTGTGCGACGCGGGCACATCTCAACCGCGGGCGTGGTCAGGGCCGCGGGCCCGCGCGCCGGTGGCGAACCGCTCGGCGAGGAAGGCGAGTTGCCCCTGCAGTTCGGCGCCGCGTCGCCCGAGCTCGGCGACGTCAGTGACGAGTCGTCCGACGACGACGGCGCCCTGCTCGCCGCCGGCTACGCCTCGCTGACGCCGCTGCGCGGACCCCACGAGAATCTCGACGCGTCGCTCGACGGTCACGTGGACGCGTCGCTCGATCTGATCAATCGCCACCTCGCGCGCTCGAGGTAGTCACTCGTCATCAAGGGTGCGTCGATGCTGCTTCTGGCGCCCGCGCGCCCGCTTGTCGTCGAGTCGACGGCGTTGCGACGACTTCGTCGCGCGGGTGGGTCGACGCACTTCGGGCTGGACCAGGGCCGCCTCGAGACGCAACCGGAGCTGCTCGAGCGCCGCGTCGCGGTTCTGCGCCTGCGAGCGGAACCGACTCGCTGACGACCGCACGACGGACCCGAGAGCCCCGATGAGCCGATTCCGCGATTCGGCATCGAGTGCGCTGAGGCGATCGAGTCGCAACGACACCACGATCTTCGTTCGCGACCGGTTCGCGTGCTGTCCCCCGGGACCGCCAGACGTCTCGGCCCGCACGGTGACCAGCTCGAGGGGGACGCGCGTACCCGGTCCGATTTCGAGCCACTCGCCAGCCGAGTCGGGTGTCACGAATGGGTGGGAAAGCGCACCATCGCCAGCTGGCTGGACGACGCGACGAGTTCCCCTCGCGCGTCGAAGAGCTCACAGCGCTCGTCTACGACCCCGTCGGCGATGACGAGGCACCACTGGCGCCCTCGTAGCCACTCCCCGACCGGAATCCGCCGGACGTAGGAGGTCAATTGCAAGGTGGGCACCCACCCCGACGAGCCGAGCGGAAAGGTTGCCGGCGGCAGCGCGTCACTCGCGAAATGCAACGACGAGGCGTCCCAGCCCGACGAACCGTCGTCCAGGCGCAGCCAGCCCTTGACCTCACCCGTGTCTCGAAGCTCGCCCACCGACCAGCCGGCGGTCGACGGATCCATCCGCAGGTCGATGATCCGCGCGATGTTGATCTCGTCGCTGCCCGTCGAGCGCCGACACGACGCCAGTGGCGCGATGTCGGGCGCCTCGACGCCGGCGTATCGCACCGGTCCGTCGTGCAATGTCCCCAAGGTGACCAGGGATTCGGTGGTGACGACCCCGTCCTGGACGAGCTCGACGTGCACGAAGGAGACCCCGCGGCCAACCTTACGGACCTGGGTGACCAGCGTCGCCGGACC
>JAKAPH010000004.1 GCA_021807265.1 Actinomycetes bacterium
AAAACCAACCCAGGAGGAAAGATTAAAATGGCAAATACAGACTCGGTTGCGTCTGCGGTACGCATCGCCGGTGCGCTCGTCGGTGGCGGTCTCGCCCTCGGCGGTGGCGCCATCGGTGCGGCGATCGGTGACGGTCTCGCCGGTAGCCAGACCATCGCGGCCATTGCCCGCCAGCCCGAGATCGAGAACAAGGCTCGTCAGTACTTCTTCTTGACGGTCGGACTGGTGGAGGCCATGTACTTCATCAACCTGCTGTTCATGGTGGTCTTCGTCTACGTCTTCAAAGCGCAGTAGTTCCTACGTTGGTCAGCCCACGTGGGTGGGCTGACCAACGTGTTCACCCACAAGTCAAAGTAGGACTCTCGAGATGATTGGCTCATCAATCTTCCTTCTCCCGAACGGCACGTTCTTCGTCGAACTGCTGGTGTTCGCCGTGATCGTGCTGATCATGGCCAAGTACGTGCTGCCCCCGCTCAACAAGGCGATGGAGGGACGTCAGGAGAAGATCCGCGCGTCACTGGAGGCCGCCGACCAGGCGCGCGCCGAGGCCGCCGCCGCCGGCGACGAGCGGGCCCAAGTGCTCGCCCAGGCGCGGGACCAGGCGCGCGAGATCGTCGCCGCCGCCCAGGCCCTGGCCGACCAGGTCAAGGCTGAGGCCGGCGGACGAGGCCAGGCCGAGTTCGACCGGATCGTGGGCTCGGCCAACGACGAAGTCGCCACGGCGCGCCAGCGCGCCATCGAGGAGGCCTCGGCGCGCATCGGCGAGATCGTCTTTGACTTGGTGAACAAGATCGTCGGCCGCGAGGTCGACCAGCAGACCCACCAGGACCTCATCCGCGAGGCGGTCGCCGCCCTCACGGCCGAGGCGCAGCGCGGAACGAGTCGCTGACCATGCTGCCCAAGCTCGAAGGTTACGCCGCCGCCCTCCTGGGAACGTTGGAAGCGGCTGACCTCACGACGGTCGCCAGCGACCTGGTCGCGCTCGAAGAGACCGTACTGACCCGCGCCGACCTGCGCGGCGTGCTCGCGGACACCTCGATCGCCGGACCGGTGCGCGGCGCCATCGTGCGCGAGCTGCTGGCGAACAAGGTGGCGACCACCACGATGCGCCTGGCGGTCTTCGCCGCGACGACCGCGCCCGCCCAAGAGGTGCCGCGCGCGATCGGCGAGCTGAGCCAGAACGCGCACCACCTGCTCGCTCACGGGTTCATCGAGCAGAGCAACCTCGGACTGCTCGGGGCGCGCAAGCGCGTCGCCGGGTTCGCCGACGCGATCCTCGAGGACCTGGCGACCGACGACTTCGCCGCGATCGAGCGCGAGCTGTTCACCTGGGCGCGCACCATCGAGGAGAACCAGGAGCTGCGCCGCCTGCTCGTGGACCGCGACGCTCCGCTCGACGCGCGCGTCGCGGTGACCGACCAGTTGCTGCGCGGACGCGTCAGTGCCGCCTCGCTCGCCCTCGCGCGCTACGTCATCACCGGCGGGCGCCCCCGCGACGTCGTGGGCACGCTCGACTACCTCGTGGACCACGTCGCCGAGGCGCGCAACTGGCGCGTCGCGCGCGTGCACAGCGCCCGCGCGCTCGACGAGCGCGACCAGGCCGACCTCGCGCGTTCGCTCAGCTCGCTCACCGGCAGCTCGGTGGAGCTGCAGGTCGCCGAAGAGCCCGACCTGCTCGGTGGGGTCCTCGTCGAGGTGGGCGACTTGCGCCTGGACGCCACGACCCGCGGCCGCCTCGCCACGCTGCGCGACGCCGTCGCGAGCGGCCACTTGTACGAATCAGCTTTGAAGCAAAACGATTAAGAAAAGGAAACTGTGATGACTGAGCTCACCATTAGTGCCACGGAGATCACCGAGGCGCTGCGCAAGCACGTCGCTGACTTCAATCCGGCGGTCGGCGCCGAGCAGGTCGGGCGCGTCGTCGAAGTCGGCGACGGCATCGCGCGCGTGTCGGGACTGCCCTCGGCCAAGGTGAACGAACTGCTCGAGTTCGAGGACGGCACCGTCGGCCTGGCGATGAACCTCGACGAGGAGACCATCGGTGCGGTCGTGCTCGGCTCGGTCGACAAGATCGAGGAAGACCAGATCGTTCGCTCGACGGGCCGGATCCTTTCGATGCCGGTCGGTGACGCGATGCTCGGACGCGTGGTCAACGCGCTCGGCGAGCCCATCGACGGCCGCGGGCCGCTGGTGAACCCCCAGTCGCGCCGCATGGAGGTCCAGGCACCTGGCATCATCGGCCGTCAGCCGGTGGGCGAGCCCCTCCAGACGGGCATCAAGGCCATCGACGCGATGACCCCGATCGGCCGCGGCCAGCGCGAGCTGATTATCGGCGACCGCAAGACGGGCAAGACCACGGTCGCCATCGACACGATCCTGAACCAGAAGGGCCAGGGCGTGAAGTGCATCTACGTGGCCATCGGTCAGAAGAACTCGTCGGTCGCCCAGACCGTCAAGACCCTCGAGGACCACGGCGCCATGGAGTACACCGTGGTCGTCGTCGCCTCGGCCGGCGACCCCGCACCGTTCAAGTTCCTCGCGCCCTACGCGGGCTGCGCGATCGGCCAGCAGTGGATGGACGGCGGCGAGCACGCGCTCGTGGTCTACGACGACCTGTCCAAGCAGGCCGAGGCCTACCGCCAGATCTCGCTGCTGCTGCGGCGCCCACCGGGCCGCGAGGCGTACCCCGGCGACGTCTTCTACCTGCACAGCCGCCTGCTCGAGCGCGCGGCGAAGCTCTCCGACGAGCTCGGCGGCGGGTCGATGACGGCCCTGCCGATCATCGAGACCAAGGCCGGCGACATCTCGGCCTACATCCCGACCAACGTGATCTCGATCACCGACGGCCAGGTCTTCCTCGAGTCCGACCTCTTCTACTCGGGCGTTCGCCCGGCGATCAACGTCGGTAACTCGGTGTCGCGCGTCGGTGGCGCGGCCCAGATCAAGGCCATGAAGTCGGTGGCGGGCACGCTCAAGATCGACCTGGCCCAGTTCCGCGACCTCGAGTCCTTCGCGACCTTCGGCTCGGAGCTCGACAAGTCGTCCCAGGCCCAGCTCGACCGCGGCTACCGCCTGACCGAGCTGCTCAAGCAGGGTCTGAACGCGCCGGTGCCGGTCGAGGAGCAAGTCATCGTGATCTACGCGGGTACCCGCGGCTGGCTGGACACCGTGCCGGTCACCGACGTGCGCCGGTTCGAGACCGAGCTGCTGGCGACGTTCCGTGCCAAGCACCCCGAGCTGCTCGAGCAGATCCGCACCAAGGGCGTCCTGCCCGACACCGACGCGGTCGACGCGGCGATGCGCAGCTTCGTCGACAACTTCGCCGTCAGCAACTAGGACCAGCGAGCTAGGAAGGAGGAGACATGGCCGGTGGACAGGAGCGTAACCTTCGCCGTCGTATCAAGACGGTGAACGCCACGCGCAAGATCACCAAGGCAATGGAGCTGATCGCGGCGTCCCAGATCACGCGCAGCCAGGCCCGCATCACGGCCAACCGTCCCTTCCGCGACGGCATGCGCCGCATCATCCTCGAGGCCGCCAAGGGCGACCCGGCCGCGGCCCAGCGCCTGCTCGCCCAGCCCGAGACCGTCCACACGGCCCTCGTGCTCGTCATCGCTGGCGACCGGGGACTCTCGGGCGCCTACAACTCGTCGGTGCTGCGCGCCGGCGAGCGACTCGTGAACACGTTGCGTGCCCAGGGCACCACCGTGCGCATCGTCGCGGTCGGCAAGAAGGCGGCCCCGTACTTCCGCTTCCGCGGCTTTGACGTCGAGCAGAGCTTCATCGGCTTCGCCGACCGGCCGAGCTTCGCCGACGCGCGCGTCGTGGCGAGCACCGTGGCCGCGCCCTACATCGACGCCGAGGTCCAGCAGGTCTTCCTGGTGTCGACCCGCTTCCTCTCGGCCGGCACCCAGAGTGTCGAGACCGAGCAGCTCTTGCCGCTCAGCGTGCCCGAGGCGCCCGTCGAGGTCGAGACCAAGCTGAAGGGCTACACCGAGTTCGAGCCCGAGGTCGAGCAACTGCTGACCATCCTCGCGCCGCGCGCCCTGGAGAGCGAGATCTTCAGCGCGCTCCTCGAAGGCGCCGCCTCGTTCCACACGTCCCAGCAGCGCGCGATGGCTGCGGCGACCGAGAACGCTGACGAGTTGGGCCAGAACCTGACTCGCATCATGAACCGAGCCCGACAGGACTCGATCACCACAGAAATCATGGAAATCGTGGGCGGCGCCGAAGCGCTCCGCTCGGGAAAGTGAGAGACCAATGACCATGGCCCCTGAACAGACCAAGCTGGAGACGGGTCGCGTCGTCGCGATCGCCGGCCCGGTGGTGGACGTCGAGTTCCCACCCCACGCCCTGCCCGAGATCAACCACGCGGTCGAGATGGACATCGTGCTCGACGGCGCGACCATCACCGTCGTCGGCGAGGTCGCCCAGCAGATCGGTGAGGGCCGCGTGCGGTGCGTCTGCATGAAGCCCACCGACGGACTCGTGCGCGGCGCGGTCGTGCGCCAGACCGGTCGCGGGATCACCGTGCCGGTGGGCGAGGCCGTGCTCGGCCACGTCTTCAACGTCATCGGCAAGTCGCTCGACACCGACGACATCGGCGCGATCGAGGACCACTGGGAGATCCACCGCAACCCACCGTCCTTCGACCAGCTCGAGCCCCACGCCACGATGTTCGAGACGGGCATCAAGGTCATCGACCTGCTCGCCCCCTACGTCCAGGGTGGCAAGATCGGCCTCTTCGGCGGCGCGGGCGTCGGCAAGACGGTGTTGATCATGGAGATGATCCGCCGCGTGGCCGAGCAGCACGACGGCGTGTCGGTCTTCGCCGGCGTCGGCGAGCGCACCCGTGAGGGCACCGACCTCCTGCTCGAGATGCGCGAGTCGGGCGTCATCGAGAAGACCGCCCTCGTCTACGGCCAGATGGACGAGCCGCCGGGGGTCCGCCTCCGCGTCGCGCTGGCCGCGCTGACCATGGCGGAGTACTTCCGTGACGTGAAGAACCAGGACGTGCTGCTGTTCGTCGACAACATCTTCCGCTTCGTCCAGGCCGGCTCGGAGGTCTCGACCCTGCTCGGGCGCATGCCGAGCGCGGTGGGCTACCAGCCGACCCTGGCCGACGAGATGGGCGAGCTCCAGGAGCGCATCACCTCGACGCGCGGCCGGTCGATCACCTCGCTGCAGGCCGTGTACGTGCCCGCGGACGACTACACCGACCCGGCACCGTTCACGACCTTCACCCACCTCGACGCGACGACCGAGCTGAGCCGTCAGATCGCCGCCCTGGGCATCTACCCGGCGGTGGACCCGCTGACCTCGACCTCGAACATCCTCGCGCCCGAAGTGGTGGGGGACCGCCACTACCAGGTGGCCCGTCGCGTCCAGCAGATCCTCCAGCGCAACAAGGAGCTCCAGGACATCATCGCGATCCTGGGTCTGGACGAGCTCTCCGAGGAGGACCGCGTCACGGTCTCGCGCGCGCGCAAGATCCAGCGGTTCCTGTCCCAGCCGATGTTCGTGTCCAAGGTCTTCACCGGCATCGACGGCATCAACGTGCCCGTCGCCGAGACGATCGAGTCCTTCGAGCACCTCGTCAACGGCGACCTGGACCAGTACCCCGAGCAGGCCTTCTTGAACGTCGGCGGTGCGTCCGACGTCGAGCGCAAGGCCGCTGAGCTGGCGAACGAGTAGTCGTGGCCACGTTGATGGTTGAGATCGTGACGCCCGAGACGGCGTTGTGGCGCGGGGAGGCGAACGCGCTCATCGCGCGCTCGTCCGACGGCGACTTCACGATCCTGCCCCAGCACACCGAGACCGTCGGCGACATCGTCGCGGGCGTGGTGCGGGTCCAGACCAACGAGGGCGAACTCGCCTTCGCGGTGCACGGCGGCTACTTCCAGGTCGGCCCCGGCGACGTCGACGGCGAGACGCGCGCGACGGTGCTGGCCGGGGTCGCTGAGCGCACGACCGACATCGACGTGGCTCGAGCCCAGGCCGCCAAGGAGCGCGCCGAGGCCGAGCTCGCGGCGATGACCAAGGGCGACGCCGAAGACCACGCCAACTTCTACCTCGCGCAGTCCTCGCTCGAGCGCGCCGAGCTGCGCCTACGCGCGGCTGCGCACTAGCGAGTCGCTGACCGGCGCAGCGACGGCGCCGGGTCGCGGCGCATCGCGTCGTTGAGTCGCGGGCGGACGCGGGCGAGGTAGTAGAGGGCGACGACCACGATCGTCGTGTCGGTCGCGAGGAACAGCAGCGTCATGGCGAGCACCCAGTGCCACTTGGCTCGCCCGACATCGGCAAAGGCCCAGGCGGGCGTTCCCACAAGGTGCCCGAACGCCCACGCGAGCACGACGACGACGACCACCACCAGCACCGAGCCGGCGGTCGCGACGGCCCCGCCTCCGGTGATGAGCGCGAGGTGCACGCCGAGTAACTGGATAACTATCGACGTCGTCGCGAGCAGCGCCACGGGACCTCCGAGGTCACCCTATCGTTCTAGCTAGCGAGCGTTCACGTACTCCAACAGGTCGCGCCGCTCGACTTCGAGCTCGCCGACGCGGGCCTTCACGACGTCGCCGATCGACACGAGCCCGACCAACTGGCCGTTCTCCACGACCGGGACGTGGCGGATGCGCTTGTCGGTCATCGTGGTCATGAGCTCGTTAAGCGACGTGGCCTCGTGGCACGTGATGACCGCGGTGGTCATGAGCGCAGCGACCCGCAGGTCGAGGGCGTCGGCGCCCTCGCGCGCGAAGGCTCGCACCACGTCGCGCTCGCTCAGCATCCCGGCGAGCGGTCCCGTGCCGCCGGTTACGACGAGGGCACCGATCCCGCGCTCCTTGAGCATCGCAATCGCGTCGTGTACCGAACGCTCCTGATTAATGGTGGCGACGTCGCGCCCCTTGGTCGCCAACAAGTTGGCTACGTTCACTCCGGCCTCCTCAACTCGCACGAGTAGTCCTCGTAGCCGGACCCTAACGCGAGACGCCGCGAGTCGCAACGCGAACGCTCGTGCACTCCTTCACGAATCAGAAGGCGGGGGTCGTGAACTCCTGGAGCTTGTTGTGCCGGTGGAAGGTCTCGATCGTGCGCACGGTGCCCGACTGCGAGCGAACGACGAGCGACTGGGTGGTCGCGCCGAACTCGGTGAAACGCACGCCCTTCAAGAAGTCGCCGTCGGTCACCGCGGTCGCCGAGAAGTAGCAGTTGTCGCCGGTCACCAGGTCGTCGGTGGTGAGCACGCGGTCGAGGTCGTAGCCCATCGCCTCGGCGGTCTCGCGCTCGACTTCGTCGCGCGGGTGCAGCACGCCCTGGATCTCGCCGCCGAGTCCCTTCAGGGCCGCGGCCGCGATGACGCCCTCGGGCGTGCCGCCGATGCCGAGCAGTAGGTCGGCGCCCGAGTTCGGCCAGCCGGTCGCGATGGCGCCGGTGACGTCGCCGTCAGAGATCAGCAGGACGCGCGCCCCGGCTTCGCGGACTTCGCCGATCAGTTCGTGGTGGCGGGGTCGGTCGAGCACGACGACGCCGAGCTCCTGGACCGGCTTGCCGAGCCGCTTGGCGAGCTCGCGCAGGTTCTCGGTGGGCGTGGCGTTGATGTCGACGGCGCCGCGTCCGCGCGGGCCGACGGCAATCTTGCGCATGTAGACGCACGGGCCCGGGTTGAACATGGTGCCGCGCTCGGAGAGCGCGATGACCGAGACGGCGCCCTTGCGGCCCATGGCGGTCATCGTCGTGCCGTCAATCGGGTCGACGGCGACGTCGACCATCGGGGGCTCGCCGTTACCGATGTGCTCGCCGTTGAAGAGCATCGGGGCTTCGTCCTTCTCGCCCTCGCCGATCACGACGATCCCGTCCATCGCGACGGCGCCGAGTACGAAGCGCATGGCGTCCACGGCGGCGCCGTCGGCGGCCATCTTGTCGCCGCGACCGGCCCAGCGGGCCGCCGCGATGGCCGCCGCCTCCGTCACGCGAATCATTTCCAGGGCGATATTGCGATCTGGTACCGAGGGTGGTTGCACGGTAGAAAGCGTAGTCCGCTGGGCACGAGGGGGTCCGGCTGAGGCACCCCGGCGAAGCGGCAATACTGGATGGGTGAGTTCGTTGTTGGTCAAGCCCGCGGGTCCGTTGTCGGGCGACGTCCAGGCCTTCGGCGCGAAGAACGCGGTCTTGAAGGAGATGGCGGCGTGCCTGCTCGCGAGCGGCGTGCACCACCTGACCAACGTGCCCGCGATCAGCGACGTCGCCGTCATGACCGAGCTGCTGGAGGCGGTGGGCTGCACCGTCGTGACCGGCGAGCACCAGCTGACCATCACCGTTCCCGACGCGCGCGACCTGCACCCCATCGCGCCGGCCCATCTCTTTGAGGCCATGCGGGCCTCCATCGTCGTGCTGGGCCCGCTGCTCGCGCGCTGCGGCGAGGCCCACATGGCCCTGCCGGGGGGCGACGACTTCGGACTGCGCCCGATCAACTTCCACACCGACGGCCTCTCGGCGATGGGCGCCGACTTCCACAACGACCGCACCTCGATCCACGCCACGACGACCCGGCCCCGGCTGCGCGCGACGCGCATCACGCTCGAGTACCCGAGCCACACGGCGACCGACAACCTACTGATGGCCTGTGTGCTGGCCGAGGGCCGGTCGGTCATCGACAACGCCGCGCGCGAGCCCGAGGTCGAGGACCTCGGCCACCAGCTCATCGCGATGGGCGCGCGCATCGAGGGACTGGGCACGTCGCGGCTCACCATCGACGGCGTCGAGTCACTGCGCGCCGCCGACCACGAGGTCATCCCCGACCGTGTCGTCGCGGCGACCTACCTCGCGGCCGGGTTGATCACCGGCGGCGCGGTGCGCGTCATCGACGCGCGCGCCGATCACATGGAGATGCTCCTGCACAAGATCGAGGCGATGGGCGGCGTCGTGGACGTGACCGGGCCGGGCGTCGTCGTTCGTGGTCCGAGCCGGCTGCGGGGCTGTGACGTCTCGACCTTGCCCTACCCCGGGGTGGCGACCGACTACAAGCCACTCATCACCACGATGCTCGCCGTCGCCGACGGGGTCTCGGTGGTGACCGAGAACCTCTTCGCGGGGCGCTTTCGCTACGTCGACGAACTGGTACGGCTGGGCTCGAACATCACCACCGACGGCCACCACGCGATGATCCGCGGCGTCGACCACCTGGTCGGCACGACGGTGCGCGGCGCCGACATCCGCGCCGCCGCGGCCCTCGTGCTCGCGGGACTGGTCGCCGACGGCGCCACGACCGTCGAGGGGTTCGAGCACATCGAGCGCGGCTACGACGACTTCGTGGGGCGACTCACCAGCCTCGGCGCGCGGATCGACCGAATCCGATGATCGCGCGCGACCCCGACGAGCTGATCGCCGAGGCGGCCCGCGGGTCGCGCACGGCCCTGGCGCGACTCATCACCTACGTGGAGTCCGGCGGTTCGAGACAGCGCGCCACCGTCTCGCGCGCCTACGCGACGCCCGCCCCCTACGTGGTCGGGCTCACGGGTCCGCCCGGCGCCGGCAAGTCCACGCTCACCGACCAGCTGATCAAGACCGCGCTCGAGAGCGGCTCCTTTGACGGGGCGCAGCCCTTCGACCAGGTTGGCGTGCTCTGCGTGGACCCGAGCTCGCCCTTCACGGGCGGCGCCATCCTCGGCGACCGGATCCGCATGCAGGACCACGCGACCAACGAGCACGTCTTCATCCGCTCGATGGCCACGCGCGGCCACCTCGGCGGTCTCTCGCTCGCGGTGCCCGACGCCATCCGGGTCCTCGGCGCGGCGGGCTTCTCGGTCGTCTTCGTTGAGACCGTCGGCGTCGGGCAGATGGAGGTCGATATCGCCTCGGCGGCCGACACCACCATCGTGGTGACCAACCCGGGCTGGGGTGACTCGATGCAGGCCAATAAGGCCGGGCTCCTCGAGGTCGCCGACATCTTCGTCATCAACAAGGCCGACCGCGCGGGACTGCGCGAGACCCGCCGGGACCTCGAGCAGATGCTCGAGCTCGGCACCGCCAAAGAGCCCCGACCGCCCATCCTCGAGACGGTGGCGAGCAGCGGTGCGGGCGCCGGCGAACTCTGGCGGGCGATCATCGAGCACCGCCGGCTCGTGACGGGCACCCAGCAGGACCACCACCGCGCGGCCCAGGCTCGCGCCGAGCTCGACCGTGTGCTCTCGGTGATGCTGCGCGCGCGAATCGGCGAGCTCGCCGAGGGCGCGGCCTACACCGAGCAGGTCGCCGCGCTCATCGACGGGCGGACCGATCCCTACCGCGCGGCCGAAGCGTTACTCTCAGAGACGTGATCGCCGAGTCAGTCGTCTTTGACCTCTTGTTCCTCGTCCACATCCTCGCCGCCGTCGCGACCATCACGGTCGTGGTGGTGATGCGAGCCGGGGCGTCGGCCGTCGCCGGCGGCGCTGACTCGGTGGTCCAACGGCGCCGGTTCCCCGCCCACAGCAACTGGGCCGCGAGGGTTGTCCACCTCGTGGTACTGAGTGGCCTGGCCACGGCGGCAACGGGCGACAGTGCCGACTCGTTCGGCCGGCCCTTCGTGATCGTGGGCTTGCTCTGCTACCTGGCCATTGCCGGTCACCTCGAAGTACGCACACTGCCCCTGGAGCGCAAGGTGGCCGACGAGATCGCCCGCAGCGGCGTGGCCGAGGCCGCGATGGGCCGCCAACTCACCCGTTCGATCGACGTCATCGGGACCCTGCTCGCGGTGGCCCTGGTGGCGATGATCGTCCAGTTCTAGCGGCGCCTACAGGAAGGTCGCGCGCCCCACCATGCCGGCCGCGACCGTGGCGTTGGTGACCTCGTCGATCAGCACGAAGCTCCCGGTGACCCGGTTGTCGCGGTAGTCGTCGACCACGAGCGGGTCGGCGGTCGCGAGCTGGACGAGCCCGATGTCGTTCGTGCGCAACTCGTCGCCGGGGTCGACCGACAGCGTCGCGACGTCCACGACGCCGTCGAGGCTCACGATGCGCGCGGGCGTGACCCGGGTCGTGTGCTTCAGGCGCAGCCGCGAGCCCGTGGTGAGCGGCCGCTCGCCGAACCAGCAGACGGTCGCGGCGATCTCGCGCGTGACGTGGGGCAGTGGCGCGCCGGCGAGCAGGTCGCCGCGCCCGGCGTCGGTCTCGTCGGCGAGTGCCACGTCGATCGAGAGCCCGACCGCCCCGTCAACGTCGGCCCCGCTGTGCAGGGTGTTGAGCGCGGTGATCGTCGTCTCGATGCCCGCGGGCAGCAGGGTCACGACGTCACCCTCGTGCAGGGCCTCGCCGTTCACCATGCCGGCGTAGGTGCGCCCGCCGCCGGGCTGGCGCAGGACCCACTGGATCGGTAGGCGCGCGCCGTTGGTCGCATTGGACCAGGCGCCGGCGTCGCTCGTCTCGAGGGCCTCGAGCACGGTGGGTCCGGCGTACCACGGGGTGTGGTCCGAGGCGTCCACGACGTTGTCGCCGAGCAGGGCCGAGGTGGGCACGCAGGTGATCGCGTCAAAGCCCAGCTCGCCGGCCACGGTCTCGACCTCGTCGACGACGCTCTGGAAGGCGGTCGGTGACCAGTGCACCGCGTCCATCTTGTTGACCGCGACCACCAGCCCGCGCACGCCGAGCAGCGCGGCGATGCACAGGTGGCGCCGGGTCTGCTCCTTGAGCCCGTGCGCGACGTCGACCACCACGAGCGCTAGGTCGGCCGTTGAGGCGCCGGTGGCCATGTTGCGGGTGTACTGCACGTGGCCCGGGCAGTCGGCGATGATGAACTTTCGCTGGGGGGTCGACGCGTAGCGGTAGGCGACGTCGATGGTGATGCCCTGCTCGCGCTCGGCGCGCAGGCCGTCGGTCACGAAGCTCAGGTCGAGGTCGCCGACGCCGCGGCGCTCGGAGGCGTTGACCACGGCGTCGAGTTGGTCGTCGAAGAGCTGGCGGGTGTCCACGAGCAGCCGGCCGATGAGCGTCGACTTGCCGTCGTCGACGGACCCGACGGTCGCGAGTCGCAAGATGTCTGTCGTGAGCTCCACTTAGAAGTAACCCTCACGCTTGCGGTCTTCCATGGCGGTCTCGGAGAAGCGGTCGTCGGCGCGCGTCGCGCCGCGCTCGGAGACGTTCGCGGTCGCCACCTCGCGCACGATCGCCTCGACGGTCACCGCGTCGGACTCGACCGCGCCGGTGCAGGTCGCATCGCCGACGGTGCGGTAGCGCACGAGGCGCCGCTCGACGCGCTCGCCGGGCCGGGGCTCGATGAACTCGTTCACGGCGAGCCACATGGCGTCGCGGCGCACCACGTCGCGCTCGTGGGCGAAGTAGATCGGCGGCAGGGCGACGTTCTCTCGTTCGATGTACTGCCAGATGTCCAGCTCGGTCCAGTCCGAGAGCGGGAAGGCCCGCAGGTGCTCGCCGGCGTTCACCCGGCCCTGGTAGAGCTGCCACAGTTCGGGGCGCTGCTGGCGGGGGTCCCACTGGCCGAACGCGTCGCGAAAGGAAAGGATCCGTTCCTTGGCGCGGGCCTTGTCCTCGTCGCGTCGGGCGCCACCGAAGGCGGCGTCAAAGCCGTGCTCGACGATTGCGTCGAGCAGCGCCACCGTCTGGAGCCGGTTGCGGGCGCCGTGGGGGCCGGGGTCGGCCACCCGGCCGCGGTCGATCGCCTCCTGCACGCTCGCAATGACGAGGCGCGCGTTGAGGTTGGCGACGGTCTGGTCCCGGAACGCGAGGACTTCGGGGAAGTTCTGGCCGGTGTCGACGTGCATCACCGGAAAGGGGAGGCGGCCCGGCGCGAAGGCCTTGACCGCTAGGTGCAACAGCACCGCCGAGTCCTTGCCGCCCGAGAAGAGCAGTACGGGTCGCTCGCATTCGGCGGCCACCTCGCGCAGAATGTAGACGGCGTGGGACTCGAGGAGCGAGAGATGGTCAGTGGTCGTCTGGGGGCGCAAAGATGTCAAGGTCATGGTTCCGTTCCTCGAATAGTCTACAATATCACTAGGAAATATTAAACTTTTCGAGGTCTTTTCATGATGATACCCAGTCAGCCCACGATTCAGGACCTGGCGGCGCTCAATGCGCGCTTCGAGACGGCCGATCCGAGCGAGGTGTTGGGGTGGGCGTTTGACGAGTTGGGCGACGTCGTGGTGGCGTGCTCCTTCGAGGACCTGGTGCTCGTGCACCTCGTGCACGAGCGTTGGCCCGAGGCCGAATTCGTCTTCCTGGACACCGGCGGCCACTTCCCCGAGACCCTCGAGTTCGTCGAGCGGATCGAGCGCGACTGGTCGCTGCGCATCACGCGCCCCGAGCTGAGCGCCGAGGCGGCCAGCTGGCCCTGTGGCACCGCGCAGTGCTGCGCGCAGCGAAAGGTCGAGCCCCTGACGCGTGTGCTCGCCGGGCGCGCCGGCTGGGTGACGGCCTTGAAGCGCGTGGACGCGCCGACGCGCGCCGCGACGCCCATCGTCTCGATGGACGAGAAGTTCGGCCTCGTCAAGGTCAACCCGCTCGTCACCTGGACCGACGACGACATCGCGTACTACCTCGACCGGCACGGGCTCGCGTCGCATCCGCTGTGGGCTCAGGGCTACGCCTCGATCGGCTGCGCCGCGGTGACGAGCAAGCCCCTCGACCCGAGCGACCGTCGCAGCGGGCGCTGGGCCGGCGGCGACAAAGTCGAATGTGGACTACACGAGGTATAACATCCACCAATTTCACGTGATGGCCTTGTACATTTAACGGCAATGTCGAGTGAGATCCAGCACATGCGAGCCGGATGCTACTGATCATCCTGCTGCTGCTTTGGGGGGCGTTCCTCGTTCCCATGCTGGTGCGGCGACTGCGCGACTACCGAAACGATCGGTCGATCGAGCACTTCCACGAGGAGCACGACGTCATCGGGCGTCGCGCGGTGGTCGAGCCGGTGCACCGCCTCGACGAGTACGACGGCATGGGCTCCTACGAGCCCGAGTACCACGAGCAGCCGCGGCGCCCGCACCTCACGGTCGTTCACGATGGCGACACGTACCAGTCACTCGAGTCGCGCAGCTCGTGGGACGAGTGGAGCAGCGACTACGAATTCGACGAGCCACTCGCGCGACGCCGCCCGGCCTACGAGGCGCCGAGTGCGTCGCGTCCAACGACCAACCACTACGCCGCGGCCTACGCGGCGACCCCGCGCCAGTCGACGCGACCGGCGCCGTCCGTGAGTCGCGCGCGCTCGATGCGCGCGCGTCGACGGGTCATGTTCCTGCGCCTCGTCCTGACGGCGCTGACCCTCAGTGTCATCGGCTTCTTCACCGGCTTCGCGCTGGCCTGGGACCTCGCGATCGTCGCGTGGATCGGCGTAGTGGGATTCATCGCTCTGGCGTTCTACGCTGTGGGCCAGGGCTACCTGCACGAGTCGTCGCTCGGACTGAGCTCGCTGAGTCGTCGGCCCGCGGCGCCGGTCGAGCCACTCGCCGCGCGTCGGGCGCGCTCCCCGCGTCGCACCGAGCCCGTCTATGACGAGTACGAGTACGAGGAGTACGACGAGTTTGCCGAGTTCACCCAGTTCGACCCGCGCACGGGTGCGCGGGTGAGCGGCCAGTGGCGCGACGAGCAATCCGACCGTTACGCGTTGGGCTAAACTGAAGTTTCCTTCGGGGGTGTAGCTCAATTGGTAGAGCGCTACGTTCGCAATGTAGAGGCAGTGGGTTCGAATCCCATCACCTCCACTCTGAAGTTGGCGAAGTCTTGTGGAGGAACCTGGCCTGCGGTGACGGTTCGTTCACGGACTCACTCGCCGTGTGTCGGCAACGTTGCCTACAAATCACCGTCGCTCTTTGCGAAGTGACACGGCGTCATCGTGGTCATGCACGGCGCTCAATCGATCGCGCCGCCCAAGCTCTGCGAATCGCGTGATCTGAACGTGCCGGCAAGTTTCGATGGCCAGCGCACGGCATCCAAGGACTCGCCTCATTCGAGACGAAGCCGATGGGCAATTACGGCAACGTCCAGTTGTGAAGTCGCGACGTCGTAAACGAGTTGGAATGCTTCGTCATCGGTGAGTGGTGGTGATATCCCGTTGAGATCGCAGAATACGACCGTGCTCAGCCACGCCAGTCGCTTGTTGCCGTCCACGAGGGCGTGGTTCTTGGCCATGGATTGCAAAAGCGCAGCCGCCTTGAGACTGATCGTTGCGTAGGCGTCCTCGCCGAAAGCACTGGATCGGGGCCTGTTTACCGCCGAATCCAACAGACCAATATCACGAACTGGACCGATCCCAAGGGTTCGAACCATCATGATGATGTCCTCGAGTTCGAGGTATTCGACTTCGCTCATGCAGAGCCAAGTCGCTCCAGAACATCGTTCCAGCGTGTCACCATGCGATGCGTTGATTCTTCAACCCGTGCCACGTGGCCGGTACGTTCGACTCGATCGAGCACCGCGCGGCGGATGACTTCTTGACGGGAGACACCCTCAAGTTCAGAGAGGGAGGCGAGCGCCTTCTCGAGAGTGGCGTCGGTTCGAAGGGTGAATGCCATTGATTAATGATACCACTGTGGTATCAGTTGTCAATCCTCGATATGTGGTGTTTTGACGTCGCTCATACAGCGAAACAAACAGCGAGTCTGGCTGGCAAAACCCATCACGATCCGTGTGGCCGGTTCTTATTGTGCCCAAGGTCCACCCAGAGACTGAGACAATCGTTGTGGGATGGCCCTTCGTAGTATGTGGTGACGTCGCGCGAGTCCCTCCGCGACCGGGAGGCCCCGATGACACAACTGGTGCGCGTACACAACTTCATGGTGACCAGCGACGGGTACGGGTCGGGGGAGGGGCAAAGCCTTGAGCACCCCTTTGGCCACGCCAATCCGGCCGAACTGTTCGCTTGGGCGGGAGCGACCGCCCACTGGGTCAATCGGACCGAGCCGGGCGGGACGTACGGGCTCGACGACTACTGCACCCGTGACTTCACCCGCAACATCGGTGCCGAGATCATGGGACGGAACAAATTCGGTCCCCAGCGCGGACCGTGGGAGGACTTCGAGTGGAGAGGGTGGTGGGGGGAGGACACGCCGTTCCACACGCCGGTGTTCGTACTCACGCATCACGTTCGACCATCATTTGCCGCGGGTGACACCACGTTCCATTTTCTTGATGCGTCGCCGCAGGACGCACTCGCGCGGGCGCTTGAGGCTGCCGATGGCAAAGACGTGCGCATTGGCGGCGGTATCGCCACGGTGCGCGAATTTCTCGACGCCGATCTCATTGACCAGTTGCACGTCGCGGTGGTGCCCGTCGAGTTGGGTCGTGGGGAACGACTGTGGGCGAGCCCCGACGAACTGGCCGACCGCTTTGTGATCGAGGCGATTCCTAGCCCGAGTGGCGTGACCCACCTGTTCTTCTGGCGGCGTTAACCGTCAGACCGATGCGGCGGTGGTGATGGTCGCCGGATCGACCGCCATCACGGTGGGGTGCTGTCATGCATCACTGACCCGGCGCCGCGGCGTCGACCGAGCCGCTCGCGCGGTCCGGTTCTGTCACCTTGACGACACGGCGATCGTGTGCCCCTGCGTCGCGCTCTTGTTGTTCGCTCGCGAGGGTTGTCTCGTGGGTCAGGGTGTTGTCGCCCATTCGCACGCGAACCCGTCGGTGACCTCGACGCGATATGCCGAGGTCTAGAGCGACACGTCGAGGCGCATGGTTACGCGTACGACGTCACCCAAGGTCACGTCCTGGGCCGATCGGACCGACGCGCGCAGGGGCAGGGCGTAGCCATCATCCCTTGGGAAGAGCGAGGTCGTCCACGTCGTCTCCCCGATCTGGGCCGTGACGGGGATGACCCCCCAGCCGTAGGTGAGCAGCGACGAGAGCTCGTGGATCTGTTCGCTGGCATCGGGGGGAACGGTGACGAAGTGAAAGGGCGACGGCCCCCGCCAGTACCAGACCTCACCGGCGAATTCGAATTCCATGAGTGCACCCTACGAGCCGCGTCCGGCGCAGCCACACCACCACCGCGGTGAGCGACTGATTGCGTTGGCTAGGTGAACGCGCCGTGAGCCGGCGATGTCACGGTCCCAGTAAACACGTCGTGATCAGGTAGGAATCGTGACGCGCCGGGTGCGGGCCACGTGTCGCGCGGAGTTCATCTGCCGTTATCTGAGAGTTCACGGCGTGCCCCAGAAATCTCACGTTCCATCAGGTAAGGTTCGCCGCGGACCTCCAAACGGGAGGATTCGCAAAGGGCGGAAGGTGAAGGAATGTCCCTAAAACGAGTGAAGGTGGTGCTCGCCGCTGGAGCGACGATGGCCAGTCTGGCCGTCGTATCGGTCACCGGTTCGGTGGGCGCCAGTGGGGCGACGTCGGTCAATTGGTCGACCGTTCAGAGCCTCGCCGCGAGCGGACCGACGTCGATGGCGGCGCTGGTTGCGGCGGCCAAAAAGGAAGGGACGCTCAACGTCATCGCGTTGCCGCCGAACTGGGCGAACTACGGCGCGATGATTTCGACGTTCTCGAAGAAGTACGGCATCAAGGTGAACTCGGAGAACCCGAACGGATCGAGCCAGGACGAGATCAACGCGATCATCGCCGACAAGGGCCGCTCGACGAACCCCGACGTCATCGACGTGGGGACCAACTTCGCCATCACGGCGCAGCAGAAGGGTTTGCTGGCTCCGTACCGCGTGTCGACCTGGGCCCACATTCCCGCGGCGCTGAAGCAGCCCAAGGGATACTGGTTCGATGACTACGGCGGGTTCGTCGCGATCGGCTGCAACGCCGCGGTCGTGAAGGTCTGCCCGACGTCCTTCGCCCAGATGCTCCAGAAGGGCAAGGGGTACAAGATCGGGATCAACAACAACCCGACGGCATCGAGCTCAGCGCTCGCGGCGGTCATGGCCGCGGCAATCGCGAACCACGGCTCGCTCAACAACGTCAAGCCGGGCGTCGACTACTTCAAGACGATGAACGCGAACGGTAACTTCGTGGCCACCGTGGCCGGGCCCTCGACGGTCCAGAGCGGGGCGACGAACATCGTGATCTGGTGGGACTACCTCCAGGCTTCGGGCATCAACACCCTGCCCGGCTACGCCAAGAAGTGGAAGGTCGTGATCCCGAGCGACGCGTCGATGGCTGAGTACTACACCCAGGCCATTAACAAGTCGGCACCGGACCCGGCGGCCGCGCGCCTGTGGGAGGAGTTCCTCTACTCGGCCCAGGGCCAGAACATCTGGCTCCAGGGGATGGCCCGTCCGGTCGAGCTGGCGTACATGACGCTGCACCACCTGGCCAACGCGAAGGCGCTCGCCGCCTTGCCGCCGCTGCCCAAGGGCGCCATCCAGTACCCGACCCAGGCCCAGATCACCAAGGCCGAGGCCGTCGTGGTTGCCAACTGGCCGACCGAGGTCACCTCAGGTCCGTAGTAGTAGTACAGGCATGACTTCAGCGACGTCAGACGATCCATCGAGCGTCTCCGGCCCGGGTGCCACGGCACCCGCGGCCGGGGGCGCCGACGTCGCCGTACGGCGTCGGCGCCGGTCGCTCGGCCGAGCGCTCGCGCCGGTCGCGGCGATGGCGCCGTTCTCCATCTATTCGTTCCTCGGCCTCGGCGTGCCGATCCTCGCCGTGATCTATTACGCCTTCCAGAGCGAGCAGGGCAAGCCGACCCTGTCCAACCTCGCCCTGGTGACCCACGGGTCCTACCTGCTCGGGTTCGAGAACAGCATCGTGCTGGCCCTGATCACATCCATCGTGCCCGGCATCCTGGGTCTGATCCTCGCCTACGCCATCGCGACCTCGCGCTCGACGCTGCTCAAGCGACTCGTCGCGACCGCCTCGGGCGTGCTCGCGAACTTCGGCGGCATCAACCTGACCTTCATGTTCATCGCGACGCTGGGCTCGACGGGAATCCTGACGGCGTGGTTGAGCGCGATCCATCTCAACCCGTGGAACTTCGGCTTCAACCTCTACTCGTTCTACGGCGTCGTGCTCGTCTACCTGTACTTCCAGGTGCCGCTCATGGTCCTCGTGATCACGCCGGCGCTCGGCGGGCTTCGCCCGTCGTGGCGTGAGGCGGCCGAGAACATGGGCGCCTCGAGCTGGCGCTACTGGCGCTACGTCGGCATCCCGGTCCTGATGCCCTCGGTGCTCGGCGGGATGCTGCTGCTCTTTGGCAGCGGGTTCGCCGCCTACGCCACGGCCGAGACCCTGACCGCCGGCACCGTGACCCTCGCGCCGATCCAGATCGGCTCGCTGCTCGCGGGCAACCAGCTCGCCGGCCAGGAGAATGTCGGCTACGCCGTCGGCCTGGGCATGTTCGTGGTGCTCGCGCTGACGATGATCCTCTACGGGCTGGTTCGACGAAGGGCGTCCAAGTGGCTGCGCTGATCCCCGACGTCGTCGAAGACGCGCTCGTCATCGTCGAACCGCCCTCGCGCCGGCGCTGGCCGCGCCTGCGCGTGTGGCGGGCCGTCGTGCTCTTCATTGCGGGCGCGTACTTCCTGATCCCGATCTACGCCGGTCTCCGGTTCTCCTTCGAGAACGACGCCGGGCACCTGTCGCTCTACGCCGTGAAGGCGATCCCGTCCGAGCCGGGCTTCTCCGCGGCCTTCTGGCTGTCGATGCGCCTCGCGGTCGTGACCCTCGCGTTGACTCTCGTGCTGATGGTGCCGACCTCGGTCTACGTGCACCTGAAGTTCCCCCGGCTGCGCCGGCTGCTCGACTTCGTGACGATCCTGCCGATCGTGATCCCGCCGATCGTGCTCATCCTGGGCGTGCTGCGCGCCGCGCCGCTGTGGCTGCGCGCGTCGCCCTATCTGCTGAGCCTCGTCTACGTGATCCTGTCGATGCCCTTCGTCTACCGATCACTCGACGCGGGGCTGAGCGCCATCGATCTCAAGACCCTCGTCGAGGCGTCGCGCTCGCTCGGGGGCAACTGGCTCAACACGCTCTGGCGCGTGGTCGTGCCGAACCTGCGCTCGGCGCTGCTCTCGGCGACGGTGCTCACGCTCGCGCTGGTGCTGGGCGAGTTCACCATGGCGAGCCTCGACCTGTGGACGACGCTGCCCGTGTGGATCTATCAGTTCCAGCAGGTCGACGCCCACGTCTCCACGGCGGTCTCGATGGTCTCGCTGGTGGGGACGTGGCTGCTGATTACGCTCATTGTCTCCCTCGATCGCTCGCAATCGCGTCGTGCACGCAGAAGGACGAAGAACTCGTGACCGAACTCGCCGACGCCACCCGAACGACCGAACCGGCACCGGCCGGTGCGCGAGTGGGCCTCGAGGGGCTCGTTCGCACCTACGGCGCGACCCGGGCGCTCGACGGGTTCTCGCTCGCCATCGAGCCGGGGGAGTTCGTGGCACTCCTCGGCCCGTCGGGCTGTGGCAAGACGACCGCGCTGCGCGTGCTCGCGGGCTTCGAGCAGCTCGACAGCGGGCGGGTGACCGTCGACGGCCGTGACGTCGGCAAGATCAGCGCCCAGCACCGCGACATGGGGATGGTCTTTCAGAGCTACTCGCTCTTTCCCAACATGAACGCGCTCAACAACGTGGCCTTCGGCCTGCGGATGCGCCACCAGCACGCCGCCCAGCGCCGCCAGAAGGCCGGCGAGCTCTTGGAACTGGTCGGGCTGAGCGACCAGGCCCAGAAGTACCCCCACCAGATGTCGGGCGGCCAACAGCAGCGCGTCGCCCTGGCCCGGGCCCTCGCGATCGAACCGCGGGTGCTCCTGCTCGACGAGCCGCTCTCGGCGCTGGACGCGAAGGTGCGCGCCGAACTGCGCGACCAGATTCGCCAGCTCCAGCAGCGCCTCGCGATCACGACCGTCTTTGTCACCCACGACCAGGAAGAGGCGCTCTCCATGGCCGACCGGGTCTGCGTGATGTCCGCGGGCCGTGCCGAGCAGACGGCGACCCCGGCGACGCTCTACTCGCGCCCGACGACGCCCTTCGTCGCCGAGTTCGTCGGGGTCTCGAGCCGGGTGCCGGTCGAGCCGGTGAACGACACGGTGACCCTCTTCGGCGAGTCGTGCCGCGTGCGCCCGAGCGACGCGGGCGTGCCCACCGGCGAGGTGGACGCGTTGCTGCGGCCCGAGGACGTCACGGTGACCCTGGACGCCACGGCCAAGCCCTTCGTCACTCATAAGAGTTTCCTCGGCGCGATCACCCGCGTGATCGTGCAGGTCGATGGCGTCGCGGTGCGCGCGGACGTGCGCAGCGACGTCGCCGCCGACATCGAGCTGGGCGCCCGGGTGCGCCTCGCGGTGGTCTCGCGCGACGTGCTCGTGGCCCGGCGCGCCCCGGCGCGCCCCGCGCCGACCGACTAGCCCAACCGCCCGGTCGCCGTCGCCACTCGCGCGACCATGCCATCGGAGTGGGTTCGCCAGTGTGTAACTTAGGGCCACAATGGAATCAGCTAGCGGCTCCTCGCTCCTCGAGCTCGATCGTGTCTCGGTGCACTTCGGCGGGCTGCACGCGCTGCGCGACGTGTCCTTCTCGGTGGCCTCGGGTGAGATCGTCGGACTGATCGGACCCAACGGGGCGGGCAAGACGACCGCCTTTAACGTGGCGTGCGGCTTCGTGCGCCCGTCGTCGGGCCACGTGCACTACCCCGCGGCCGGCCGGTCCAACGTGCGCCCGAGCGAGCTCGCGCGCATCGGCGTCGCGCGCACGCTCCAGGGCGTCGGTCTGTTCCCGCACTGCACGGTGCTCGAGAACGTGATGGCCGGCGGACACATCCGCGCCGGCGGCGACTTCGTCACGAGTCTCTTCGCGCTGCCGCGCGGCGTGCGCAGCGAGCGCGGTCTACGGACGTCGGCGATGGCCATGCTCGAGCGCTTGGGCGTCGCCAACGTCGCGACCCAGATGCCCAGCGCCATCCCCTACGGCGTGGCGAAGAAGGTCTCGGTGGCGCGCGCCTTGATGAGCGAGCCCAGCCTGTTGCTGCTCGACGAGCCGGCCTCGGGGCTCGACGAGGCCGAGCTCGAGGAGTTCGCCGCGTTGATCAGCGAGCTCCGCTCGTCGATGGGGGTGCTGCTCGTCGAGCACGACATGGAGTTCGTGATGCCACTCGTTGACCGACTGGTCGTGCTGAGCTTCGGCGAGGTGATCGCGACCGGCTCGCCCAGCGAGATCCGCGCCCACGAGGCCGTGATCGCGGCCTACCTCGGGGTCGACGAATGATCCGCGTCGACGGCCTCAGCGTTTCCTACGGCGCCGTTCAGGCGCTGCGCGACGTCTCCTTCGAGGCCCAGACCGGCACCATCACCGCGGTGCTCGGCGCCAACGGCGCCGGCAAGACGACGCTGCTGCGCACCATCAGCGGACTGGTCGCGCCGCGCTCGGGGTCCATCGCGCTCGACGAGGCGACCCTCACGGGCATGCGCACCGAGGACATCGTGCGCCGCGGCGTGGGCCACGTGCCCGAGGGTCGCGGGGTGATCGCCGAGTTCACAGTCGAAGAGAACCTCCGGCTCGGCGCCATGATCTCGTCGGTGCCGCTGCGCGACGGCCTCGCCCAGCAGTACGAGTGGTTCCCGGTGCTCGGCGAGCGGCGCAAGCAGGCCGCGGCCACCCTCTCGGGCGGCGAGCGCCAGATGCTCGCGATGGCGCGCGCACTGATCGCCCAGCCGACGGTCCTGCTGCTCGACGAGCCGTCCCTCGGCCTCGCACCGTTGGTGACGGCCCAGCTGATGCACACGGTCGCCGAACTCTGCACCACGACGGGACTGACGGTGATCCTGGTCGAGCAGAACGCGAAGTCGGCCTTGCGCATCGCGAGCCGCGCCGTCGTGCTCTACCTCGGGCGGGTGGTGGCCGACGACGTCGCGGCCGTCGTCGCCCAGGACGACCAGCTGCGCCAGTACTACCTCGGGATGGTGAAGTGATGAGCTCGTTTCTCACGTCGCGCAACGTCGCCGACGTCCTCGGCGGGATCACCAACGGTGTGATCTACAGCCTCGTCGCGCTGAGCCTGGTGCTCGTGTGGCGCTCGACGAGAATCCTCAACTTCGCCCAGGGCGCCATGGCCATGATCGCGACCTACGTCGGCTTCGCGGTGCTCGCGCCCACGACGAGCTACTGGGTCTCGATGGCGGTCGCGATCGTGGCGGGACTGCTCATCGGCGGGCTCACCGAGCGCGTGATCGTCCGCGGCCTCTACGGCAAGCCCGAGATCAACCCGGTCGTGGCCATGGTCGGCTTCCTGCTCGTGCTCGAGTCCGTCGCCGCGGCCATCTGGTCGACCGGTTCGCGCGGCCTGCCGACCCCCTTCTCGATGGTGGACTGGCAGCTCAACCACAAGCCCGTCGCGCTGTCGCCGTTCGCGCTCTACGAGATCGTCACGGCGGTCGTGGTGATGACCGTGATCGCCGGATTGTTCCAGTTCACCAAGCTCGGCCTGCGCCTGCGCGCCGCTGCACTCGCGCCCGAGGTCTCACGGTTGCTCGGGGTTCGGGTGGGCCGGATGCTGACCTTGGGCTGGATGCTCTCGAGCGCCGTGGGCGCGGTCACCGCGGTCCTGGTGGCGTCGAACTACTTCACGGGCCTCACGCCAACGGCCATGGACGGGGTCTTCGCCTTCGGCTTCATCGCCGCGGCGATCGGCGGACTGGATAGCCCGGTCGGCGCGCTGCTGTCGGGTATCGCCCTCGGGGTCATCCTCCAGTTCGTCGGCGACTACCTGAACTCCAACGCCATCATCCTCGTGGCCCTGGGGATGCTCGTCGTGTCGCTCATGGTTCGCCCCAACGGCGTGTTCACCCGCTCGGCCCAGAGGCGCGTCTGATGCGCGGCGTGCGGTCGAACCAGCGAATCGTCGCCGGCACTGCGCTCGGCGTCGCGGCGGTGCTCGCCTCGATCCTCGGGGTTGGCACGGCCCGGGCGGCGACGGCCTTTTCCATCGCGTCGGTGGCCTTCGTCGCGGGCGCGACGCTGCTCGCTTCGCGGGAGTTCCGCCACAACCACCCGGTCGCGGCGCGCGCGGCGATCAGCGTGCTCGCCGTGGACGTCTCGCTCGTGTTGACGGCCTTCTTCTCGGCGACGGTCGACGACAACCTGGCCATCGGCGCTGCGATGTCGATCGTGCTGCTCGGCCTGTCGTTTCTCACCGGGTCGTCGGGCCAGATCTCGCTCGGCAACGGCGCCTTCATGGGGGTGGGCGCCTTCACGGTCGCGGTGTGGGCGAACCACCACCCAACGACCCCGATCGCCGTCGTGCTGGTGCTCGCCGTGGTGGCGGGGGCCCTCGTGGGGCTGTTGCTGGGGCTGCCCGCGACGCGCCTGCGCGGGCCGTACCTCGCGGGCATGACCCTCGCCTTCGCGGTCGCCTTCGGTGCGGTCTTGAACCTGTTCGGCACCTGGACGGGCGGGGACTCGGGACTGCAGTTGCCCGCCGCGGTGAACGCGCCGGCCTGGGTCCTGCACTTCTTCAAGCCCGGCACGTCGTCGCTCACCACCAACTCGGTCTGGCTCGTGGACATCACGATCGTCACGGCGGGCATCGCGTTGTTCTTCATGGCGAACCTCTTCGCGAGCCGCACCGGGCGGGCCATGCGCCTCGTGCGCGACAACGACGTCGCGGCCGAGCTGGTCGGCATCTCGCTGCCGCGCGCGCGCGTGATCGCCTTCATCGTCTCGGCGGCCTACGCGGCCCTGGGCGGCGGCCTGTGGACGCTCATCAACAACGCGGTGACGCCCTCGACCTACGGATTCGCCCTGTCGGTCACGATCCTCTCGTTGGTCGTGATCGGCGGCATCGGGACGATCCCGGGGGCGCTCATCGGCGGGCTCATCTACGCCTTCGCCGCGAACGTGATTGCGTGGTTCACCGCCCACACCGGGCTCAACCCACAGGGCAACGTCGCGAGCCAGCTCAACGGGATCATCTTCGGCGGCCTGCTCGTGCTCACGATCCTCTTCGCGCCCACCGGTATCGCGGGCTTCGTACGTCGGCGGTGGGCGGCATGGCGCGCGAGGTGAATTGCCTGGGGCCATTCGACCGTCTAAGTTCAGCATCGGGACTTACGGACCAGTAAGCAACACGCAACAATGAGCCATCCGAAGGGATGGATGGGGGGAGACAAACCATGGAGGTACGACGCACACGTCGTCTCACGATTACCGGCTCGGCGCTCGCACTGAGCCTCAGTCTGGTCACGATGGGGGCATCGATGGGATCGGCGAGCGCTGCAACGAGGGCGCCCAAAGTCCCAGGTGTGACCGCGAAACAGGTGACCATCGGCGCGACGGTGCCGCTCACCGGCATCGCGTCCCAGGGCTATAGCGAGGTCGCCAAGGCTGCGAACGCAGTCTTCACGTGGGTGAACCAGCATGGTGGCATCAACGGTCGCAAGATCAAGTACGTCATGAAGGACGACTGCTACGGCACCCCAGGATTCGGCTGCACGGGCAACCCGAACACTGTCGCCCAGACCAAGGCGCTGCTCGCGTTGCCGGTCTTCGCGACCGTCGGCTCGCTCGGCACGCCGACCCAGGACTCGGTGCGCGCACTGCTGAAGGCCAACCACGTGCCCCAGCTGTTCGTCAACTCGGGCTCGAAGGACTGGAACAACCCCAAGACCTACCCGGGTCTGTTCGGGTGGCAGACCAGTTACACGGTCGAGAGCAAGATCCTCGGCCAGTACCTGAACCAGCACTTCGCGAACCAGAAGACCTGCTTCTTGGGCCAGCACGATGACTTCGGTGCTGACGGCCTGCTCGGGCTCAACTACGTCGGGATCAACCCGACCGACTCGATCATGTACGACGTGGCCGGACTGGTCACGGGCGGGGCGGGCTACTTCACGCCGTTCATCCAGAAGTTCCAGTCTGACGGGTGCAAGGTCGTCGTGCTCGACACGATCCCCGGTGCGACCGACGCCGCGCTCGGCAACGCGCTCGCGCTCGGCTACTCGCCGCAGTGGGTCATCTCCAGTGTCGGTGCGGACCCGGTGACGGTCGACGCGCCCTTCGCGGGCAAGCCCTTCCCGGACCCCGAGATCGGCGCCATCTCGTTTGACTACCTGCCCGCGTCCTCGGACACGTCGGTGTGGAACGGCTGGATGCGCACGGTCATCGCGAACGACAACACCGACTTCCCGAACTTCACGTCGAGCACGCCGATGGACGGCAACATGGAGTACGGCATCGGCTGGGGCGTCGCCTTCGTCGAGGCGCTGCGGGCCGCCGGGCGCAACTTCACCCGGGCGAGCTTCCTGCACACCCTGACCACGACGACATTCCAGACGCCGGCGCTCGTGCCGCTGCACTACACGGCGAGCAACCACCAGGGCTTGAACGGTGGCTACATCATCAAGATCACGAGTGCCACGACGTCGGGCGTGCTTGACCGCACCGTCTACACGACGGGTTCGAACAAGTCGAGCGCGATCGTGGCGACGTCGAAGCTGAGCACGGCGATCCCGGCCTGGCTGCAGTAACCAGCACGAACCAACGATTCATCATCAACAACGCGCCCCGGCTTCGGCCGGGGCGCGTTGTTGATTCCAGCCCCGAAAGCGCTGTGCGAAACGTGGGGATTGCTGGCACCAGCCGGTGCACAACGCCCGCTTCATCGGTGGATAACGGGAGAAATCCGGGGTAAAAGTTCTCGATTTCCCCGTTTGGGTGCGGTTGCCCCTTTCGCGATCCGCGCCGCTTTGGCACAGTGATCCTTGTAGTTCACGGAGTACCGGTCGACGATCGGCGAAACCGCGAGGGGACGTCGACGGAGGGGCGAGGGACCTCGAAAGAGGGACGGAGCCACTTACCGGGCGGTGGGGTTCGGCCCACCGTTCGCACGACGAATACCGTGAACACCGCCGTCACACGGTGGCCCGTCCGACACGGGTCAGCGCGAGACGTGCCTTCGGAGACCCCGAGAGGCTGGAGGGCTTGCCCACTGGTCACTCGGGGTCTTCGGCTTTCCCGGGTGAATCCCGACTCGACGAAAGCGATCGGCCTCGGCTCCGTGGCGCTACGCACCGGCCGGCGCGGGGCCGACGACGACGCGGCGGCGTCAACGACACGCTGGCAGCTCGCCAGGCAGCCGTGGCCCCGCTGACATTGTGCGAAACGTGGGGATTGCTGGCACCAGCCGGTGCACAACGCCCGCTTCATCGGTGGATAACGGGAGAAATCCGGGGTAAAAGTTCTCGATTTCCCCGTTTGGGTGCGGTTGCCCCTTTCGCGATCCGCGCCGCTTTGGCACAGTGATCCTTGTAGTTCACGGAGTACCGGTCGACGATCGGCGAAACCGCGAGGGGACGTCGACGGAGGGGCGAGGGACCTCGAAAGAGGGACGGAGCCACTTACCGGGCGGTGGGGTTCGGCCCACCGTTCGCACGACGAATACCGTGAACACCGCCGTCACACGGTGGCCCGTCCGACACGGGTCAGCGCGAGACGTGCCTTCGGAGACCCCGAGAGGCTGGAGGGCTTGCCCACTGGTCACTCGGGGTCTTCGGCTTTTCAAAAGAGCGGTGGCGCCTCGAGTGGCTCGATGAGCGAGGGCCCGTCGTTGCGGATCGAGCCGACGGCCGCGCCGACGCCGTAGTGGACGAGGGTGCCCGGGCGCGCGGGCCGTAACAGCAGCGCCCGCTCGTCGGGTCCGTAGTCCGTGACGTCGAGCCACTGCTCGACGTCCTCGAGCTCGAGCACGACGGGCATCCGGTCGTGCACGCCGTCCATGTCGGCGTTCGGGGTCGTCGTGATCACGGTGCAGGTCGCGATGACCTCGTCGCCCGACGACCAGTGCTCGTAGAGGCCGGCGAGGACGATGGGCTCATCGTCACGGCGGGTGAAGTAGTGGGGCTGGCGGTGCTTGCCCGGCCGGTGGTCCCACTCGTAGAAGCCGTCGACGGGGATGGCGCAGGGGCGCCGCGCGAAGGCCGCGCGAAACGACGGCTTCTCGGCGACCGTCCCGCCCCGGGCGTTAAAGAGCCGATCGGCCATGCCCGGGTCCTTCGCCCAGCTGGGCAGGAGCCCCCACCGGTAGCGGTCGAGCACCCGGGTGCCCTCGCGCTCGCTCACCGCGACGAGGTACTGGCGCGGTCCGACGTTCCAGCTCGGTCGCTCCTCGGGGTCGAGCCCGGCCGCGAGGGTCGCCTCGAGGAGCCGCGCGAGGCGGCTCGGGGGGCTGAACAGGGCGATTCGCCCGCACATAGGACTCCTCTCTGCTCTGACGATAGGCCGTTGGCGCGCGTCACCGGGACTGGGTACTCTTACGAACATATGTTCGCTTCTTCATCGGTTCGACCCCCCATTCCCCCCGAACTGGCCGCCACGCTGCGCCCGGTGAGCTTCGCCACGCATCGGCGAATCGCCCTCGACGAGCCGTGGCGCAGCCTCGTTCCCGGCGAGGGACTGCGCCGCGGCTCGACGATCTCGGTCCAGGCGCCGTCGGGGGCCGGTGGGCTGAGCCTCGCCCTGAGCCTGCTCGCCGGGGCGAGCGCGCGCGGCCACTGGGCGGCGGTGGTGGGGGTCGACGACCCCGGCGTACTCGCCATGGCCGACCTCGGGGTCGACCTGCGCCGGGTGCTCTTCGTGCCGCGCCCCCGCGGCGCGTGGGCTGAATCGGTCGCGGACGTCCTCGACGGCGTGGACCTGGTGATCGTGCGGCCCCCGTCGCGCGCCGCGCGGGGCAGCGCGCGGGTACTGACGGACCGGGTTCGCGAGCGCGGCGCGGTGCTGCTCGTGGTGAGCGAGTCCGCCTCGACGTGGCCCCTGCCGGTCGACCTCTCCTTCAGCGTCACCCACGCGCAGTGGTCGGCGTCGTCTCGCCTCGAGAACCGCACGCTGCGCGTGCGCATCGAGGGCCGCGCCGGCGTGCGCGGCGCCGAGCACGTCGTGGTGCTGCCCGATCGTCGGGGACGGGCGGCGGGTGGCTGAATGGAACGACTCATCGGTGTCTGGGTCGAGTCCCTGCGCGTCGAGGCCCTCGACGGCTCCACGCTGCGCGAGTCGCTCGTGCTCCTGGACGCGCTCGGGGTGGTCTGTCCCTTCACCGAGCTGATCCACCTCGGCTTCTACGCGCTGCCGTCGCGGGGCCCGAGCCGGTTCTTCGGGGGCGAGCAGCGGGTGCTCGAGGCGGTGGCGACGGTGGTGCGCGACGTGCTCGGACGCGAGGCGTCCCTCGGCGTGGCCGACGGGCTCGTCTGGTGCGAGTTCGCGGCGCGCGACGGCGTCGTGGTCGCACCGGGAGAGACCGACGACTACCGGCGCGCGAGGCCCCTGTCGGTGCTCGGGCGTCGCGACCTCGCCACGACCGGCCGCCGGCTCGGACTGACGACGGTGGGGGACTTCGCCGACCTGGCCCGCGCGCGGGTGAGCGAGCGCTTCAGCGCGTCGGTGCTGGTGCTGCACCAGGTCGCGCGCGGCGAGCTCGACGAACTGCCCGGTCAGCGCGACGTGCGACTCGGGGCGCGCCTGGGCCGCCTGCGCGAGGCCGACCGGCCCGACGAGCAGCGGGGGTTCTTCGGCCAGCGCGGCGCGGCCGACGACCGGGCGCACGCCGCGGCGCTGCGCCTGCGCCAGCGTCTCGGGGCCGACGGCGTGGTCGTGGCCGCGCTGCGCGGTGGCCGCCTGCCCCAGGACCGCGCGGCGCTCGTGCCCTGGGGGTCGCCGACGGCGGTCTCGCAGGACGACGCGCCGTGGCCGGGCCAGCTGCGCGCGCCGTCGCCCGCGACGGTGTTCGCCCACCGGGTGGCGGTCGAGCTGCACGGCGCGGCGAACGAGGCGGTCCGGGTGGACGCGCGCGGGACGCTCAACACGGCCCCGACCTCGTTCGCCTTCGCCTCGGGCGCCCTTCGCGCCGTGACCTGGTACGCGGGCCCCTGGCCGCTCGTCGAGCGGTGGTGGGCGGTGGGCCGGCGCCGGGCGCACCTGCAGGTGCTGCTCGAGACCGGGGAGGCCCTGCTGCTCGTGGCCGAGTCGGGCCGCTGGTCGCTCGCGGGGGTCTACGACTGATGCCCGCCTACGGCGAACTGCACGCCCACTCGGGGTTCAGCTTCCTCGACGGGGCGAGCGACCCCGAGGAGCTCGTCGCCGAGGCCGCGCGCCTCGGGCTCACGGGCATCGCGCTGACCGACCACCACGGGCTCTACGGGGTGGTCCGCTTCGCCGAGGCCGCCCGCGCCCTCGGGGTCGCGACGATCTTCGGCGCGGAGTTGACCCTCGACGCCGTCGACGACCGGGTGGGGGTGGCGGACCCCTCCGGGGAGCACCTCGTCGTGCTCGCGCGATCGCCCGACGGCTACCGGGCGCTCTCGACGCTGCTCGCCGAGGCGCACCTGCGCCGCGGCGAGAAGGGCGCGCCGCGCTTCACGCTCGACGAGGTCGCCGCGGCGAGCCAGGAGTGGGTGGTGCTGAGCGGGTGCCGCAAGGGACCGCTCACCCGCGCCCTCGTCGAGGCCGGCCCGCGCGCGAGCGAGCGCGCCCTCGAGCGCCTCGTCGGCGCCTTCGGGCGCGACCACGTGGTCGTCGAACTGTGGGACCACGGCGCGCCCGACGACGTCGCGCGCAACGACGTCCTCGCCGAGCTGGCCGTGCGCCGCGGACTCGCGGTGGTGGCGACGAACAACGTGCACTACGCCACGCCCGACGCCTTCGCCCGGGCCAACGGCCTCGCGGCGATCCGCGCCCGGCGCAGCCTCGAGGCGATGCAGGGCTGGCTCGAGGCGTCGCCCCTCGCGCACCTGCGCAGCGACGCCGAACAGCGGCGCCGCTTCGCCCGGTGGCCCGGCGTCGTCGACCTGGCCGGCGAGCTCTGCGCCGAGCTGGCCTTCGACCTGCGCCTGGTGGCACCGAACCTCCCGCCGTTCGCGACGCCCCCGGGGCTCGACGAGCAGGCCTACCTCGAACGGCTCGTCGAGGACGGCGCGGCGCGGCGCTACGGCGCGCGCGGCGCCGAGCGGGTGCCCGGGGCGTGGCGCCAGATCGATCACGAGCTCGCGGTGATCCGCCAGCTCGGCTTCGCCGGGTACTTCCTCACGGTGTGGGACATCACCGAGTTCTGCCGGCGCGAGGACATCTACTGCCAGGGCCGCGGCTCGGCCGCCAACTCGGCCGTGTGCTTCTCGCTCGGGATCACCAACGCCGACGCGGTGCGGCTGAACCTCTTCTTCGAGCGGTTCCTCTCGCCGGCGCGCGACGGCCCCCCCGACATCGACGTCGACATCGAGTCGGGCCGGCGAGAGGAGGTCATCCAGTACGTCTACGCCCGCTACGGACGCCGCCACGCGGCCCAGGTCGCCGCGGTCATCACGTACCGGCCGCGCTCGGCGCTGCGCGACGTCGCACGCGCCTTCGGCTACGCCGAGGACGAGGCCGACGCGCTCAAAGACCGGGTCGACCGGCACACGATGACCCCGCTCGGTCCGGACGTGCCCGAGCTCGTCACGACCATGGCCGCCCAGCTGCTCGAGCGCCCCCGGCACCTCGGGATCCACTCGGCGGGCATGGTGCTCTGTGACCGGCCGGTGATCGAGGTCTGCCCGGTCGAGTGGGGGCGCATGCCCGGGCGCAGCGTGCTGCAGTGGGACAAGGACGACTGCGCGGCCATCGGCCTGGTGAAGTTCGACCTGCTGGGCCTGGGCATGCTCGACGCGTTGCACCGCGCCGTCGACCAGGTCCGGGCCTTCCACGGGGTGTCGCTCGACCTCGGGTCCCTGCCCCAGGAGCCGGCCGTCTACGACCTGCTCTGCGAGGCCGACACCGTGGGGGTCTTCCAGGTCGAGTCGCGCGCGCAGATGGCGACCCTGCCGCGCGTGCAGCCCCGGTGTTTCTACGACCTCGTGATCGAGGTCGCCCTGATCCGCCCCGGCCCCATCCAGGGCCACGCCGTGAACCCCTACATCCGCCGGCGCCGCGGCGAGGAGCCGGTCACCTACCTGCACCCGCGTCTCGAGCCGATCCTGCGCCGGACCCTCGGGGTGCCGCTGTTCCAGGAGCAGCTGATGGAGATGGCGGTCGCGGTCGCGGGCTTCTCGCCGGCCGAGGCCGACGAGCTGCGCCAGGCCATGGCGGCCAAGCGCTCGGCGGCGCGCATGCTCAAGCTCAAGAGCCGCTTCTACGCCGGCATGGCCGCCAACGACATCGGCGGCGCCGCGGCCGACGAGCTCTTTGACGCGCTGTCGGCCTTCGCCAACTTCGGCTTCCCCGAGTCCCACTCGGTCTCCTTCGCCCACCTCGTCTACTGCTCGGCCTGGATCAAGCACCACTACCCGGCGGCGTTCCTCGTCGCGCTGCTGAACGCCCAGCCCCTCGGCTTCTGGTCGCCCCAGAGCCTGGTGGCCGACGCCCGTCGCCACGGGGTCGAGGTGCGCCGCCCCGACGTGAACGCCTCGGGCGCCGGCGCCACCCTCGAGGGGCCGGCCACCGACCCCGCGGTGCGCCTCGGGCTCGCCGGCGTGCGCGGGGTCGACGACGGCCTCGCCGCGCGCATCGCCGCCGGGGCCCCCTGGTCGGGCCCCGAGGACCTCGTACGCCGCGCCGGGTGCGCCCAGGTCCACCTCGAGGCCCTCGCCGCGGCCGGCGCGCTCGACGCCTTCGGGCCGTCGCGGCGGGCGCTCGCCTGGGCGGCGGGTGCCGCGGCCCAGTCGTCGCCCGACCGGCTCGCCGGGGTCGTCACGGGGCTCGTCGCGCCACCGCTCGCGGCCCCGACCCCGATGGAGCGGGTCGCCGACGACCTCTGGTCGCTCGGCCTGACCCCCGAGGCGACGGCGATGGAGCTGATCCGCCCGACGCTGCGCGCGAGCGGCGTGGCGACGGCGGCCTCGCTCCTGGGCGCGGAGCAGACGCGCGTGACGGTGGCCGGGGTGGTCACGCACCGCCAGCACCCCGAGACGGCCAACGGCGCCGTCTTCCTCAACCTCGAGGACGAGACCGGTCACGTGAACGTGATCTTCTCCAAGGGCGCGTGGGCCCGGTGGTCGGCGGTCGCCGGGCGGGCCGGCGCGCTCGTGGTGCGCGGCTCACTGCAGCGCGGCCAGGGGACCCTCGCGCTCAGCGCCGAGTCGGTCGAGCCGCTCGAGCTCGTCGCCACGCGCTCGCGCGACTGGCACTGATCAGAAGTCGAAGGCGAACTCGGGCCGTTCGCCGAGCTCGACCTGCAGGCGCACGTCCATCTGCACGAGCGGCAGGTCGTCGGCGTGGGTGACCCCCACGCAGCGCGACGAGGTCAACAAGACGTCAAAGCGCAGCGGGTAGTGGTGCAGGATCGAGCCGACGAAGACCGACAGCAGCGACTCGGGGCTCGTGGCGAAGTCGTGCTGGGCGTACGCGGCGCTGAGCAGCGGCCAGATCGCCGGCTGGAAGCCCCACAGGTTCATCGAGACCGTGGTCTCGGGGTCGAGGAAGACCGGCGACAGGCCGTCGTCGGCGACGAAGCCGTCGGGCGAGTCGTGCACGCGGCGGCGCTCGACGATGTCGGTGAGGTGCCCGTTGACCACGTTGCAGACCCCGCGCGAGACGGGCAGGTCGCCCACGAGGGCGCGGTCCAGGCGAAAGCCGACGAGGCAGCTGGTGGACTTGGTGCGCAGGTGCTCACCGAGCAGTGCGAAGGCGTCGCGGCCGTAGAGGTCGTCGGCGTTGGCGATGGCGAAGGGGACCGTCGGGTCGAGGTAGGGCAGGGCCGCGATGGTCGCCGGGACGGTACCGCGGGGCTCGGACTGCAGCGCGAAGTCCACGGACCACGTTCTTGGCCACGAGGCGCGCACGTGGCGGCGGATCTCGGGCCCGGTCTCGGGGTTGATCACGAGCACCACGTGGGCAAAACCCGCGGCGAAGGCGTCCGACGCGATCAGGTCGATGACCCCCTCGCCGTGCACGCCGATGGGCGCGAGCTGCTTGAGACCCCCGTAGCGCCGTGCCCGCCCGGCGGCGAGGATGACGAGGGTCGGGCCCGTCACGACCAACGGACCACCGCGCTCGCCCAGGTCATGCCGGCGCCGAAGCCCGTCAGGAGGGCGTACTCGCCGGCCTTGACGCGCCCGTTGGCGATGGCGTCGTCCATCGCGAGGGGGATCGAGGCACTCGAGGTGTTGCCGTAGCGGTCGAGCACGACCACCGCGCGCTCCATGTCGATGCCCAGGCGCTGGGTGGCGGCCTGGATGATGCGGATGTTGGCCTGGTGGGGCACGACCAGGGCGATGTCCTCGGCCTTCACGTCGGCGTCGGCCATGGCCTGCTCGGCCGAGTCGACCACGACGCGCACGGCCCGGCGGAAGACCTCCTTGCCGTCCATCTGGAAGAAGCCCTCGTGCTCGCAGGTGAGCAGGTCGGCCCAGTTCCCGTTCGCGCCCAGGCTGAACGAGAGCAGGTCGTTGCCGGTCTCGTCGTACTCGAGCACCGTGGCGCCGGCGCCGTCGGCGAGCAGGACCGCCATGTTGCGGTCCGACCAGTCGACCCAGCGCGAGAGGTTCTCCGCGCCGATCACGAGGACCCGGCGCTGGCCCGTCTCGAGCAGGCCGTAGGCGGTGCGCACGGCGTACATGAAGCCGCTGCAGGCGGCGTTGACGTCCATGGCCGGGCAGGTGAGGCCCATCTCGGCGGCGATCAAGGTGGCGGTGGCGGGGGTGATCCGGTCCGGGGTGGTCGTCGCGACGACGAGGAAGTCGATGTCGTCCACGCCGTAGCCCGAGGCCGCGAGCGCGCGCTGGCCCGCGGTCACCCCGAGGGACTTCGCGGTGCCGCCGATGCGACGCTCGCGGATGCCGGTGCGCTCGCGGATCCACTCGTCTGAGGTGTCGAGCGTCTTTGACAGATCGTCGTTGGTGACGACCCGATCGGGAACAGCGGTACCCCACCCCTTGAATCGAACGCCCATGGAATAGCCCTTTCGCCGACCGGTACACGACCAGTCTAGGGCGGGGCTACGAGTTTGGCGGTGCCTTGAGAACCTGCAGCGTGCAGCGTGCGACCGCGATCAGGCGATCGCGCTCGTCGGTGAGCTCGATGCCCCAGACCTGGACCGATCGGCCCTTGCGGATGGGCGTCGCGGTCGCGGTGAGCGTGCCCGAGGACAGCGAGCGCAGGTGCGAGCAGTTGATCTCGGTGCCGACCACGATGTGCGTGGGCCCGACACTCAGTGCCCCCCCGTAGGAGGCGGCGCCCTCGGCGAGCAGCGCCGAGACCCCGCCGTGCAGGATCCCGTAGGGCTGGTGGACCTTCGGGCCGACCGGCAGGCGTAGTACCACTCGGTCGGGTGAGGCCTCCACGATCTCGACGCCGAGCAGATTGTGGACGTTCTCGCCCTGGGTCATACCTTCGAGGTCCATTGGGCAATTCTAGGAGCGACGGTAGCCTCGCACCTATGAACCGACTCGTCGACCTGCGAAGCGATACCGTCACCCAGCCCACCGCGGCGATGCGCGAGGCCATGGCCGCGGCACTGGTGGGCGACGACGGCTACGGCGAGGACCCCACCGTCAACGCGCTCGAGGCCCGCGCCGCCGCGCTGCTCGCCAAGGAGGCGGCGGTCTTCGTGCCCTCGGGCGTGATGGCGAACCAGATGGCGATGCGCGTCCTCACGAGTCCCGGCGACGTCGTGGTCGCGGGCGCCAATCAGCACGTCGTGGACTTCGAGATGGGCGCCTCGGCGCGCAACGCCTCGATCCAGTTCGCCCTCGTCGACGACTCGACCGGCCAGCTCGACCTCGAGCGGGTGCGCGAGATCATCGACGCCGAGGCCGACCACCGCGCCCACGTCGGGGCGGTCGCGGTCGAGAACACCCACATGCCCTCGGGCGGCACGCCGTGGGCGCTGGCGGACCTCGAGGCCCTGGCGCGCGGCGTCGAGCGCCCGGTCCACCTCGACGGCGCGCGGCTCTTCAACGCCTCGGTCGCCACGGGCACGCCCGTGAGTGCCTACGCCGCGCCGGCGACGACGGTGATGGTGTGTCTCTCCAAGGGGCTCGCCGCGCCCGTCGGCTCGCTGCTCGCCGGGCCGGCGGACCTGATGGCCCGCGCGCGCATCGAGCGCAAGCGCCTCGGCGGCGCGATGCGTCAGGCCGGCGTGCTCGCCGCGGCCGGTCTGGTGGCCCTGGACACGATGGTCGAGCGTCTCGCCGAGGACCACGCCCGGGCCCGGCGCCTGGCCGACCTGGTCGCTGACGCCTTCCCCGCGTCGGGCTACGACCCCTCGACCTGCACCACGAACATCGTGGTCTTCTCGCACCCCGACGCGCGCGCACTGGTGGCGACGCTCGCCGATCACGGCGTGCTCGCGGGCACGCTCGCGGCGACGCGCGTGCGTCTGGTGACCCACGTCGGGGTGGGTGACGACGACCTCGAGCATGTGGCCGGCGTGCTTGGGATCCTCGGGCGTCGCTGACACCGAGATTTCACCCACGACCAGCGACGCCGGTGCAGCGCGGCGGTAGCCTGGGCACGGTAGTTGTGCCCATGACCGATATCTTTCACCTCTCGACGTTCCTGCACCGACCGATCTTCGATCGCGAAGGTGACCGGATTGGCCGCGTCCAGGACCTGGTCGCGCGTCTCGGCGACGACGCGCACCCGCCGGTCGTGGGCGCGGTGATCCGCATCGAGGGGCGCGACCTCTTCGTGCCGATCCGCAAGATCGGCGGCCTCGAGCACGGCCGCGTGACCTTCGAGGGGCGCCGGGTCGACCTGCGCCGCTTCGAGCGCCGCCCCGGTGAGCTGCTGCTCGCCGAGGACCTGCTCGCGCGACACCTCATCAACCTGGTGCGCGGCCGACTGATCAGCGCCAACGAGATCGAGCTCGCCAAGATCGACGGCGTCTGGGAGGTCGTCGGCATCGACCCCGGACGCCGGCCCCTGCTGCGCCGAATCCTCGGTCCGTCGATGGGCCAGCGCGTCAAGGCCGAGACGATCGTCGACTTCGCCTCGATCGAGCCGTTCGTCGGCCACGTCCCCACGGCCCGACTGCGCATCCCGTACCGCAAGCTCGCCAAACTGCACCCGGCCCAGATCGCCGACCTCGTCGAACAGGCCAGCCACGAGGAGGGCGAGGAGATCATCGAGGCGGTGGGGCTCGACCGCGAGCTCGAGGCCGACGTCTTCGAAGAGCTCGACACCACCCACCAGCTCGAATTCCTCGAGGACCGCAGCGACGCCGACGCGGCGCGGCTGCTCGCGCGCATGGAGCCCGACAACGCCGCCGACCTCATCAGCGAGATCGACCAGGAGCGGCGCCTGTCCATCCTCGAGAACCTGCCGGCCGGCCAGCAGGCCAAGGTGCGCAACCTGCTCGCCTACAACGCCGACACCGCGGGGGGCATGATGAACCCCGACTTCGTCTCGGTGCCCGCGACCGCGACGGTCGCCGAGGCGCTCGCGGCCGTGCGCGATTCGCGGGTTCCCGCCGAAGCGCTGCAGAGCGTCTACGTCATCGACGAGCACGGCCAGCCCGTCGGGGCGGCCGCGATCGCGGACCTCGTGCGCGCGCGCGACAACGAGCTCGCCCTCGGGGTCGCGCGCACGCAGCTCACCTACGTGCACCCGCACTGGGACCTGCACCGCGTCGCGCGCAAGATGAGCGACTTCAACCTGACCGTGCTGCCCGTCGTGGACGAGACCCACGGGCACATGATCGGCGTCGTAACGGTCGATGACCTGCTCGAGGAGCTGTTGCCCCAGGGCTGGCGCCGTGAGTTCGGCATGACGGCGGGGGAGGAATAGTGCCCCGTCGCGCGCCACGTTCAAAGGGGGTTGTCTGAAACCCCCTAGTACCGGTTCAACCGTGACAGCGAAGTACGACCAAACCCGACTGCGGTCGGTCCGATTGGCAGGTCTCTAACCCGCCTCTGGGCCCGTCGTGGTCGCCCACGACGACGAGAGGAGGTGACGTGGAGAACGAGAGCCGACACCAGCAGATCCGAGGAGCATTCGGGACGATCTCGTCCCACGACACCGGCGAGCGCCGCGGGGCACGCGCACGGCTCCTCACCCTGCTCGCCATCATCGGCCCCGGGCTGATCGTGATGGTGGGCGACAACGACGCCGGCGGCGTGTCGACCTACGCCCAGGCCGGCCAGAACTTCGGCTACTCCCTGCTCTGGACGCTGCCGCTCTTGATCCCGGTCCTGATCGTCAACCAGGAGATGGTGGCCCGCCTCGGCGCGGTCACCGGCGTCGGCCACGGGCGCCTGATCCGCGAGCGCATCGGCCGGCGCTGGGGCAACGTCTCGATCGGGTCGATCCTGCTGCTCAACTTCATGATCATCATCACCGAGTTCATCGGGATCTCGCTCTCGATGGACTACTTCGGCGTCTCGCCCTACGTCTCGGTGCCCCTCGCGGCGCTCGCGCTCTTCGCGGTCACCGCGACGGGATCGTTCCGTCGCTGGGAACGGTTCATGATGCTCTTCGTCGCGACCAACGTCATCGTGATCCCCCTCGTGGTGCGCGCGCACGTCGCCACGGCAGCGCTCACCCAGCACCTCGTCGTCCCGGGCATCCGCGGGGGCGCGAGCTCGGCGAGCGTGCTGCTCATCATCTCGATCATCGGCACGACCGTGGCACCGTGGCAGCTCTTCTTCCAGGAGAGCAACATCGTGGACAAGAAGATCTCGCCGCGCTGGCTCAACTACGAGCGGGCCGACACCGTGATCGGCTCGATCGTGGTCGTGGTGGTCGCCTCGCTGCTCGTGGGGGTCACCGCGGCGGGTCTCTCGCACCACGGCGGCACCAACGCCTACGTCAACGCCCTCGAGGTCGCGCGCGGCCTCGGGCGCTACGTCGGCCACGGCGCGGGCGCCTTCTTCGCGATCATCTTGCTCAACGCGTCGATCGTCGGCGCGGCGACGGTGACCCTGGCGAGCAGCTACGCCATCGGCGACCTGTCGCCGCGCTTCAACCAGGGCCTCGACGTGCCGTTTCGCGAGGCGAAGGGCTTCTACGGCATCTTCGCCGCGCTGCTCGTGGTCGCGGGCGCGGTGACCCTGCTGCCGGGCGCGCCGCTCGGGATCATCACCCTGGCCGTGCAGGCGATGAGCGGGCTGATGCTGCCGAGCACCTCGATCATCGTGCTGCTGCTGGCCAACGACCGGGCCACGCTCGGTCCCTGGGTCAACCCGCGCTGGCTCAACGCGCTCGCCGTGGTGATCGTCGGCGTGCTCGTCGTGCTCTCGGTGGTGATGATGATCTCGACGATGTTCCCCTCGGCCCCCGTCGTCGGACTGCTCGAGGGTCTCGGCGCCGTGACGGTCGTCGGCATCGCCATCGGGCTGCCCATCGGGCTGCGCCGCATCGGGCCCGCCCCGCACTACGACGTCGACCGCCTCGACTGGCGCACCCCGCGCCTGGCCCTGCTCGAGCCCCCGGTGCAGTCGCGCGCCCGGCGTTGGCTGCTCGGGGCCAACGGCACCTACCTCGTCGTCGCGGGCACGCTGCTCGTCGTGCGCATCATCCAACTGACCACCTCGTAGTCTCGTGGCGTGAGCAATCGACCGACCCTCGTGTGCGTGCACGCGCACCCCGACGACGAGGCGCTCTTCACCGCGGGGATCTCGTCGCACTACGCCGAGCGCGGCTACCGGGTCGTGCTCGTCACCTGCACCGACGGGCGCTACGGCATCGACCCGGCGGGCCGCGAGGGCGACGACCCCGACCACGACGTCGCGGCCACCCTCGAGCGGCGCGCGAGCGAGCTCGCCGCCGCGGCGACCCTCGCCGGCTTCGAGCGCGTCGTCCAGTTGGGTTACCGCGACTCGGGGATGGCGGGCTGGGCCCAGAACGACGACGAGCACGCCTTCGTGCGCGCCGACCTCGAGCGGGCCGCCTCAACGCTCGCGGCGCTCTTTGACGAAGTGGGCGCGACCGTCGTGGTGACCTACGACGAGCACGGCTTCTACGGTCACCCCGACCACGTCACGGCCAACGCGCTGACCCGCGCGGCCGTCGCGCGCTCGGCCAGCGTCGAGCGCCTCTACTATCCCATCGTGCCCCAGAGCGTCCTGACCACCTTCGTGCCCGACGCGCGGGCCCTCGAGGTCTTCCTACCGGCCTGGGTGCTCGACGCGGGCATCGGTGCGCCCGACGAGCTCGTGGCGACGACGATGGACGTGGCACGCTTCGCGCCGGTCAAGCAGCGCGCGATCGCGACCCACGCCTCCCAGATCGATAACGGCGACCTGGTGACGATGGACCCCGAGCTCTTCCTCGCGCTCTTTGGCACCGAGTACTACCAGCGCGCCTGGACGCGCCGCGAGGCCGCGGGCGACGAGACCGATCTCTTTGGGGGACTGTCGTGAGCCTCACCTTTCTTGCCGTGCACGCCCACCCCGACGACGAGGCGAGCTCCACGGGCGGGGTCTACCCGTTGCTCGCGTCCCAGGGCGTGCGCACGGTGCTCGTCACCTGCACCAACGGCGAGTTCGGCGACGCGCCGGGCGGCATCAAGCCCGGCGAGCCGGGCCACGACCCCGAGGTCGTCGCGACCCTGCGCGAGGCCGAGCTCGACCGCGCGGTCGAGCTGCTCGGCGTGGACCGGCTGGTGCGCCTCGGCTACCGCGACTCGGGCATGATGGGTTGGCCCCAGAACGAGGACCCCCGGTCCTTCTGGGCGACGCGCGTCGACGAGGCGGCCGACCGGCTCGCCGCGGTGCTGCTCGAGGAGCGGCCCGACGTCGTGGTGACCTACAACGAGATCGGCTTCTACGGCCACCCCGACCACATCCAGGCCCACCGGATCACGCTCGCGGCGATCAAGCGGCTCGACTACGA
>JAKAPH010000005.1 GCA_021807265.1 Actinomycetes bacterium
CGTCAATCACCTCGAGCGAGCCCATGCGTTCGAGGTGGACGGGTCCGATCGCGGTGACGACGGCGACCGTCGGTGGGCACCAGTCGCACATGGCCCGGATCTCGCCCGGGCCGAAGGTGCCCATCTCCGCGATGAACACGGTCGTACCGTCAGCGAGGTTCTCGTTGATCGCCCGCGATAGTCCGGCCCGATTGTTGAAGCTGCGCGGCGAGGCGACGACGGAGCCGTCCATCAGCTGGGCCAGGTGATTCTTCGTGGAGGTCTTGCCGTAGGAGCCGGTGATCCCGACGACCGTCGGCGCTACGCGCGCCAGGCGTGCGCGCGCTCGGTCGACGAACTCGCGCGCGCGGCGGTCCTCGTAGGGCGCCAGCACCCGCGTCGCCACGTCGAGCAGCGCGGGCACGGCCCACACGACGATGACGATCCCGAGCCACGGCTCGGGCGTCAGCGCACCGAGCAACCCGATCGCGACGGCCATCACGCTCGCCACGACCGCGATGGTCGTCGAGCGCCGCGTCCAGTGCAGCGCGCTGGTTCGCCCGCGCAGCGAGAGTCCCGTCGGGCAGAGCCAGCCGTAGAGGATTGCGTCGACGACCAGGATCACCGGGCTCGCGAGCACGAAACCGACGATCAGCACGAGAAAGAGCACGTGGCTGAGCGTCACTGGCCGGCGCAGGTTACTGCGTTCGGGCGCCGACGCCCGCGCGACCTGGGGCGAGGTCCAGCGCCCGAGGAACCTCGCCAGCGACGCCGGCACGTAGTGCTCGCGCTGCAGGACGCGAAGCCACCGGACCAGCTGGGCGCCGTACGCGCTCGCCACCGCGAGCGCCGTCACCACCTCGATCGCTACCCTCACCCGAGCACCTCGTCGATCAATTCGCACAGCGCGGCCGGCGCTTCGATGGGCACCAGATGGCCGATGCCCGGCAGGACCCGCAGGCGTCGTCCGTCGGCGTCGGGCGTGCGCAGCAGCGCGTTGGCGCGCTCGGCGACGCCCACGGGTACGACCGTGTCGAGCTCGCCCCACAGGAAGGCGACGGGCACCTCGATGCGCGCGAGCTCGTCTTCGTAGCCCTCGGCGACGGTCGCCACGAGCACGTCGCGAATGATTCCCGACGCGGCGCGGTAATCGGTCGATCCGTACTTGTGCCGGGCCGCCTCGAGGCGCTCGTCGGACAGCCAGCCGCGTCGGTGCAGCCACCGGATCGTCCGGTACGGGCGCGGCGATCGAACAGTTACCCGCTCGCGCAGCAGTGGGCTGCCAGTCAGGATCACGCTCGTCACCAGCTCGGGGTGCTCGGCGGCGATCACCGTGGCGATTCGACCACCGAAGGAGTGTCCCACCACGAGGACCGGTCGGCCCAGTTCACCGAGCACCGGAGCGACGAGGGTCGCGTAGTAACGGGCGCCGCCCGCGACCGATGGGGGTGGTGAGGATCCGAACCCCGGCAGGTCGAGGGCCACGGACGAGCGTCCGGCGCGCGCGAGTACGGATTGGACGGCGTCGAAGTCCCGGCCCCGACGGGCCCACCCGTGGAGCAGCACCACGTCGACGGGGCCTTCCCCGGCGACTTCACCAAAGATGGTCCCGTCACCGAAGGTCCGCAGCACCCCTCAAGGTTACCGAGGCAGCGCGCCGTGACGGCAATGACCGGTAGCGTCTGGTCGTGAGCGACGGCGCCGAGTTCTCCACCGATCTGCTGGTGGGCCTGACCCCTGAACAGCGCGAGGCGGTGACCTCGAGCGCTCGACGCCTGCTCGTGCGAGCCACGGCCGGCTCGGGCAAGACGCACGTGCTGACCCTTCGCATCCAGCGGCGGATCGCCGAAGGCGACTACAGCCCCGACCAGGTGCTCGCCATGACCTTCACCCGGAAGGCGGGCGACGAACTTCGCCGGCGCCTCTTCGCCTCGGGCATCAGCGACGTGCGCGCGGGCACGTTTCACCGCGCCGCGCTCACCCTGGTGAATCAGCACCGACGTGACAGCGGCCGACCGCCCGTCGTGCTGGAGACCTCGCGCCGGCGCCTGGTAAGCGCGCTGGCGGCCCAGCTCGCCGAGTCGGGCGTCGTGCGACTCGACGACTGGCAGCTGCCCCGGCTCGAGCTCGAGATCGGGTGGGCCCTCAGCCAGGGGCTGAACGGCGGCACGTACATGCGCCAGGCCCGGCGCCATCATCGCGACGCGCCGCTGCCCGTGGCGACCTTCGCCGACGTGCTCGACCGCTACGTCGGGTTGTGCCACAGCCGCGGCGTGCTCGACTTCGACCTCCTGCTGAGCGAGGCCATCGCGCTGCTGCGCAACGAGCCCGCCGTGCGCGCGGCCTTCCGTCATCGCACCCCGTCGCTCTACGTCGACGAGGCCCAGGACATGAACCCGCTGCAGTTCATGCTGCTGCGCGAGATGGCCGGCGACGACCCCGACCTGTTCAGCGTCGGCGACCCGAATCAGTCCATCTACGGGTTCAACGGGGCGAATCCCCAACTGCTGGGCGAGATCGTGAACACCTGGCCCGACACGGTGGTGCTCGACCTGACGCGCAACCACCGCTCGACCGCGCGCATCGTCGCGGTCGCGAACACCCTGCTCGAGGAGGGCGCCCGCGGCATCGTCCCGGCGCGCGATGACGGTCCTACGCCGATCGTTCGCGCCTATAACACCGACGACGAGGAGGCCCGCCACGTCGCCGCGTGGCTCGGCGTCAACCACCGCCCGGGCACCTCGTGGCGCTCGATGGCGGTGCTGGCGCGCACCAACGCCCAGCTCGACCTCGTCGCGGCGGCCCTCGAAACGGCGTCGATTCCCGCCGAGCGGCGCGGCACCGACCACTCGCCCGCGTCGGACCTGTTCACGCCGAACGAGGGTCGGCGCGTCGAGCACGACACACCCGACGCGGTGGCACTCTCGACGATCCACCGTGCCAAGGGGCTCGAATTCGAACACGTCGCGGTCGTCGGGTGGGCCGAGGGGCTGCTACCCCACTACAACGCGACCACCGAGGCCCAGCTCGCCGAGGAGCAGCGCCTGGCCTACGTGGCGATCAGCCGCGCCGAGCTCTCGCTGCTGCTGACGTGGAGCCGCGGCCGCAATGACCCCCGGTACCCGGACCGCGCGCCGTCTCGCTACCTGGCGCCGATCGAGCACGTCATCGCCGCCATCAACCGCAAGGACGCTCCCCTGACGGGCGAGGCGCGCAAGGCTCGGCTCGCGGCCATACGACGCGACCTCGCGGCCGCAACCGACGAAGTAGCGTGGCCCACTGATGGGCGATCAAGTACTTCGTGAGGCGCTGACGTCGCTGCTGGGCGACGGCGCCGTCACCTTCAGTCCGCACCACAATCCCGACGACCTGCACGACGAAACCCTGCACCCCGACCGCGTCGAGCCCTTCGCGGTCGCCTACCCCTCTTCGACGGAAGACGTCGCCGCCATCGCGCGCCTCGCCAGTCGCCACCAGGTGCCGATCACGCCGCGCGGTTCGGGCACCGGCCTTTCCGGGGGCGCGACCCCGGTAAAGGACGGCATCGTCGTCAGCTTCGCCCGGATGAACGACATCCGTTCCATCGACGAGCGCGACCACGTCGTGGTCGTCCAGCCGGGCGTGATCCTGCGCGATCTCGATGACGCGCTGCGACCCCTGGGCCTGCGCTACCCCGTCTACCCCGGCGAGACCTCGGGCTCGCTGGGGGGCAACGTCAACACCAACGCCGGCGGCATGCGGGCCGTTCGCCACGGGGTGACCCGCCAGCACGTCCTGGGCCTCGAGCTCGTGCTCATCGACGGCACGGTGATGCGCGTCGGCGGCCCGGTGATGAAGTCCTCGTCGGGCTATGACCTGACCCAGCTCATCGTTGGCAGCGAGGGCACCCTCGCGATGGTGACCGAGGTCACGCTTCGGCTCTCGCCGCGCTTCGATCACACCGCCACGGTCCTCGTGCCCTTCGCCGACCTGACCGAGGTCACGTCGATCGTGCCGCGCATCGTCGCCTCCGGTCTCGAACCGTCGATCCTGGAGTACCTCGACCTGCTCACCATGGCCGCGATCACCAAGGCGTCCAACCTCGAGCTCGGGGTCGCCCCCGACGTGGTGGCGCGCACGTCGGCCTACCTCGTCATCGTGCTCGAGACTCGCACCGCGGCCCAGCTCGACAACGACCTCGCGGACCTCGCGGACCTGGTGGAGTCGGCCGGCGCCCTCGACGTCTACGTGCTGCCCGGCGGCGCCGCCGCCCGCTTGATCGAGGCCCGCGAACGGGTCTTCTGGGTCTCCAAGGCGGCCGGCGCCAACGAGATCATCGACGTGGTCGTGCCCCGTTCTCGGGTCCCGGAGTTCCTCGAGCGCGCCCAGCTGCTCGGCGAACAGTTCGGCGCCTTCGTGGCCGGCTGCGGCCACGTCGGCGATGGCAACGTCCACCTGTCGATCTTCCAGGACGATCACGAACGCCGCGGCGCCATGCTGCACGAGCTCTTCGCCGCGGGGCTGGCGCTCGGCGGACAGATCTCGGGTGAGCACGGCATCGGCCGCGACAAGCAGGCCGCCTACCTCGCGCTCAGCGATCCCAACGTCCTCGCCCTGCAGCGACGGCTGAAGCAGGCCTTCGACCCGTCGGGTCTGCTGAACCCCTTCCGCCACCTCGACGACCGGGTCCGGCCGTGAACGGCGCCCGATCGCTGCTCGCCACGATGGGCGCCAACGGCGTCACCACAGTCTTCGCCAATCCCGGCACGTCAGAGATGCACTTCGTCGCCGCGCTCGACGACGTCGCGGACGTGCGCGCGGTGCTCTGTCTCTTCGAAGGGGTGGCGACGGGCGCCGCCGACGGCTACGCGCGCGTGACGGGTCGTGCGGCCGCGACGCTGTTGCACCTGGGGCCGGGGCTCGCCAACGGCTGGGCCAACCTGCACAACGCGCGCCGCGCGCGCGTGCCGCTGCTCAACGTCATCGGCGATCACGCGACCTACCACGCGCGCTACGACGCGCCGCTGCAGAGCGACATCGCCGCCGTCGCGGGCACCCTCGACGGCCCGGTGTTCAACCCGCGCCGTCCCGACGACGTGGCCACCGAGGCGGCGCGCGCCATCGCCGGTGCCTACGGCCCGCCAGCGCGCGTGGCCACGCTCATCCTGCCCGCCGACGTCTCCTGGGGCGAGGTCCCCACGCCACCGGCCGAGTGGCCCGTTGCCATGCCGACCCGCGCGCCCGCGCCCGACGACGACCTCCTCGAACTCGCCGCGACGCGCCTGCGCACGACGCGGTCGGCCGTCTTCCTCGGCGGCACGGCGACCACCCAGGCGCTGATGGGCCTCGCCCAGCGGATCGGGGCCGCGAGCGGCGCCAAGGTGATGGTCGAGACGTTCCCCACCGCGATGGACCGCGGCGCGGGCGTCTTTCAACCCGAGCGACTGATCTACCTGAGCGAGTTCGCCGTCGCCCAACTCGCCGATCTGGAGACGCTCGTCCTGATCGGCACGAACGAACCCGTCGGCTTCTTTGCCTACCCCGATGTGCCGAGCCGGCTCGTCGGCGAGGACTGCCACGTCGTCGCGCTCGCCCCGCCCGGCACCGACGCCGAAGCCGCGCTCGCGGCGTTGGTCGGTCTGCTCGATGCGCCGGTCGTCGCCCCGGCCCGCGGTGACGCACCCGAAGCGCCCAGTGGCGCCCTCACCGCCCAGAGCCTCGCCGCGGCCATCGCCGCCACGATGCCCGACGGGGCGGTCCTGAGCGACGAGTCCAATACGAGCGGCATCCACCTCTACGGCGCGACGGCCTTCGCCGCGCCCCACCGACTGCTCACGCTGACGGGTGGATCGATTGGCTTTGGCCTACCCGTGGCGGTCGGCGCCGCGATCGGCTCGGGCAGCCGGGTCATCGCCCTCGAATCGGACGGATCGATGATGTACACCATGCAGGCGCTCTGGACGATGGCCCGCGAGGGTCTTGACGTCACGGTCGTCGCACTGTCCAACCGCCGCTACGCCATCTTGGACTTCGAGCGCCAGCGGGTCGGCGCGACCGGCGCCGGCGACGCCAGCGAGCGACTGCTCGCGCTGGACCAGCCGACCCTCGACCTGTGCGGGGTCGCACGCGCCCTGGGTGTGCCGGCGACCATGGTCACGACCGCCGACGAGCTCGTGAGCGCGCTGCGCCGCTCGTACGCCACCGACGGACCCTCGTTCATCGAGGTGCCGCTGCCCGCCGCCTTCTAAACCGCGTCGAATTCGGCCACTACCGGGGCGTGGTCCGACGGCTTGTCGCCCTTGCGGGCGTCGCGGTCCACGTACCCGGCCGTCGCGCGCCGGCCCAGGGCCTCGTCCACGAGCAGCAGGTCGATCCGCAGCCCGTGGTTCTGGTGGAACGCGCCGCCGCGGTAGTCCCACCACGAGAATGCCGGCTCGCCGGGGTGCAGCTCGCGAATGACGTCGACCAGACCCGTCGACTCGATCGCGCGCACCGCCGCGCGCTCGGGCTCACTGACGTGGGTCGCGCCGACGAAACTCGCGGGGTCCCAGCAGTCGAGGTCGGTGGGCGCGACATTGAAGTCGCCGCCGAGGATAAAGGGGCCCGCCGAGCGCGCCGCCGCGAGTTCCCCGAGCCGGCCCAGCCAGTCCAACTTGTAGCGGTAGTGCGGGTCGTCGAGGGACCGGCCGTTGGGAACGTAGCAGGAGTAGACCCGCACGCCGCCACAGGTAGCGCCGATGATGCGCGCCTCGGGGTCGTCGTCGCCGAAACCGCGCTGCACGTCCGTCACGCCGACGCGCGACAGGATCGCGACGCCGTTCCACTGCCCCTGGCCGTAGTGCGCAGCGGCGTAGCCCGCGTCGGCGATCGCCCCGACGGGAAATCGGTCGTCCGTGGACTTCGTCTCTTGAATGAGCACGACGTCGGGCTGGGCATCGGCGAGCCATGACGTCAGACGGGGCAGCCGGGCCGCCACCGAGTTGACGTTCCAGGTCGCGATCTTCACGTCAGATCGGCCAGCACGAAGAGCAGGTCCGCCTCGGCGGCGACGTCGCCGGCCACGGTGGCGACACCGTGGCCCTTGCCCGCGCGCGCCGAGAGCCGGGTCATCTCGCAGTACAGCGTCACCGTGTCGCCCGGCACGACCTGTCGACGGAATCGGGCGTGTTCGACGCCGCCGAAGAGCGGCAGGCGCCCGCGGTAGCGCTCGTCGGCGAGCACCGCGACGCCCCCGCACTGGGCGAGCGACTCGAGCAGCAGGACCCCGGGTGTCGTGGGGCGTCCCGGGAAGTGCCCGGGAAAGAACCACTCGTCACCGCGCAGGGTCCAGGTGCCTGTCGCGTGCTGGCCGGGCTCGATCTCGAGGAGCTCGTCGAGCAACAAGAAGGGCTCGCGGTGCGGCAGCCAGTCCCGGGGGTCGAGGGAGAGGTCGTTCATGACAGGGCCAATTCTGCGATCCGCCGATCGGGATCCACGGTGATGAGGCGGAACGTGCGCCGATCGCCGCGCTTGAGCACGTCGCGCGCCCTCGCCGGCGGCGGATCACCGAGCAGGGTCGTCGGGGCGTAACACTCGACCTGGCCGCCCTTGAAGGTGACGGTGATGACCGCGCCGTGAGACGTGAAGGTCGTCACCTCGCCCTCGAGGCGCGCGCCGAGTTTGAAGGCGGTGCGAAAGCGCGCGAAGGTGTCTTCGGGGTTGACGGGCTGACGGCCGCGCCGCAGTGCCACCGTCGGAGCGATCGTCGTCGGCGCTGGCTCGACGCTTCGGAGCGTGGTCGCCACCGGGACCGCGTCCTTCACCGGCGCGACGGACTCGGACCGACGCTTGGTGACGGCCTTGGTCGGCGAAGACTTCGTCGCGGGGGCTCGCTTGGCTGGCGTGCGCTTTGCCGCCTCGGTCTTCTTCGTAGCCTCGGCCTTCTTCGTGGGTTTCGTAGCCTTGGCCACCGGCGTCTTGGCTGCGGGCGCCGGCGGTGCGGTCGACTTCGCTGCGGGCGGCGGTGCCGTTATCTTGGCCGCGGGCGCGGCCGCTGCGGTCGTCTTGGCCGCGCGCTTGGACGCGCGCGCCACCTTCTCGGGCGTCTTCTTCGCCGGGGCTTTCGCTTCCGAGGGCTTCGCACTCGGTTTGGCGGCCGAGATGGTGGTGCCAATCGACGGGGCAGCCCCGTCGGGCATCAAGACCGCGAGCTTCTTGACCGTGCGCGCGCTCTTCGTGCCGCGCACCGGCAGTCGGGGGGTGAAGATCCAGCCGACCCCGGGGACCGGCTTGCCGCCGACCAGCCTTCCCTCGTCGAAGAGCCACGGGTAGATGGCGTGGAACTCCTGGAACGAATCGTTGCTCAGCACCACGCCATTGATCCGGTCGGCGATCTTCAAGATGAAGGCGTCGCCTCGGCCGATGGCCCCAGCCGGCGGCGTCACGATCGTGCCGTCGAGCTCGCGGTCCTTAAAGTGTGCCCGCTCGGCGCTCGCGACGCGGTGGCCGAAGCTCGCGTCCACGACCACGACGATTTCCGCGCGCGGGTTCTCCTCGCGAAAGGCCTTGATCGCGTCATCCAACTGGCCCAGGCTCGGATCGGTACGACCCTCGGTGGCGAGATTCGAGCCGTCGACGACGACGCGAAGCCGCGCGCGGGTCGCGCTCACCCGATCGCCCGCGTGAGCAGATCGGACTGTTCGGCGACGTGGATGAGCGAACTGCCCGTGGCGGGACTCGCCGACTCGGCGCGTGCCACGTGGCTCAGCGCCACCTCGCGCAGCTGGCGGTGCACCTGGTGGTGTACGAACGGCCACGCGCCCATGTTCTCGGGCTCTTCTTGGAGCCACACAACCTCGGCCAACTTCGGGTAGGACTCCAGAACCGCGTCGATGGCCGCGTGGGGCCACGGGTAGAGCTGCTCCACGCGCACGATGGCCACCTGATCGGCGCCAACCTCTGCGCGCCGCGCGAACGCCTCGTGGGCGATCTTGCCCGAGGCGAACACCACGCGGGTCACCCGGTCGTGCTCGGCACCCGGTTCGTCGAGCACCGTGTGGAACGATCCGTGCTCGAACTCGCTCAATGGTGAGCGCGTCTGGGTCGCGCGCAGCATCGACTTGGGCGTGAAGACGATGAGCGGCGTGACCACCTCGCGGGTCACCTGGCTGCGCAAGAGGTGAAAGTACTGGGCGGCGGTCGTCGGCTGGGCGATGCGCAGGTTGTTTCGCGCGCTCAGCGAGAGGAATCGCTCGATGCGTCCGCTCGAGTGCTCCGGCCCCTGGCCCTCGTAGCCGTGTGGCAGCAGCATCACGAGACCGGCGCGCTGTCCCCACTTGTCCTCGGCGGCGACGAGGAAGTTGTCGATGATGATCTCGGCGCCGTTGACGAAGTCGCCGAACTGCGCCTCCCAGGCGACGAGCGAGCGATTCGCCTCCACCGAGTAGCCGTACTCGAATCCCAGCGCCGCGTACTCGCTCAAGAACGAGTCGCGCACGGTGAACACGCCGGGCGCGTCGAGGTTGGCGAGGGGGATGAACTGGTCGCCGTTCTCGTAGTCGATGAGCGCCGCGTGGCGGTGCGAGAACGTGCCGCGGCGCGAGTCTTGGCCCATGAGCCGCACGTTGGTCCCGTCGGCGAGCAACGAGCCGAAGGCCAGCGCTTCGCCGAGGGCCCAGTCGACCTCGCCGCCCTCGAGCAGGGTGCGCCGCTGGGCGAACTGGCGCTCGAGCTTGGGGTGCACGGTGAATCCGTCGGGCGCGGACATCGTCGCCGACGCCACCGCGAGGAGCTGGTCCCGGGCGACACCGGTCTCGGGCGCCGGCGCGTCGGGGGTCACCTCGGCGACCGGGACGCCCTGGAGTGTCGGCACGGGAACCGTGCGCACCTCGTCGAGCACGCTTTGTAGGCGCGCGTTGAACTCGTCGAGGGCCTGCTCGGCCGCCTCGAGCGAGATGTCGCCGCGTCGCACCAGGGTCTCGGTGTAGATCTTTCGCACCGATCGCATCTGGTCGATGATCTTGTACATCTGGGGCTGGGTGTAACTCGGGTCGTCGCCCTCGTTGTGACCGTGGCGTCGGTAGCACACGATGTCGAGCACCACGTCACGCTGAAACGTCTGGCGGTAGTCGAAGGCCAGCCGCGCCGCGCGAGCGCACGCCTCGGGGTCGTCGCCGTTCACGTGGAAGATCGGCGCCTGGATCATCTTGGCGACGTCGGTCGGATAGACGCTCGAGCGCGCCGACTCGGGCGCCGTGGTGAAGCCGACCTGGTTGTTGATGACGATGTGGATCGCGCCGCCGACGTGGTAGCCCGACAGCTGGGAGAGGTTCAGGGTCTCGGCGACCACCCCCTGGCCAGCGAAGGCCGCGTCACCGTGGACGAGGATAGACAGGTAGGGGTACTGCTCCACGGTCGCGTTGGGCGTCGAGCCGTCGCCGGGTCGCACGACCCGGTCCTGCTTGGCCCGCACGATGCCCTCCACCACCGGGCTGACCGCCTCCAGGTGCGAGGGGTTCGAGGCCATCGAGACGTCGATGGACTGGCCGCTCGCGTTGTAGAATGTCCCGTTGGCGCCCTTGTGATACTTCACGTCCCCGCTGCCCTGGACGCTCTCGGGGTCGAGATTGCCCTCGAACTCCGAGAAGATGTCGCTGTAGGACTTGCCGACGATATTGGCGAGCACGTTCAGCCGGCCGCGGTGCGCCATGCCGATCACAGCCTCGCGGACGCCGTCGTCGGCGGCGGCGTCCAGGATCGCCTGCAGGGCGACGATGGTCGACTCGGCACCTTCGAGCCCGAATCGCTTCTGGCCGACGTAGCGCGAGTGCAGGAACCGCTCGAAGACCTCGGCCTCATTGAGCGCCCCGAGCACCCGACGCTGCCCGTTCTCGTCGAGCGACGCCGTGACGCCCTCGACCCGGGCCTGGATCCACCGCTTCTGTGCGGGGTCCATGATGTGGCCGTACTCGATGCCCGTCGTGCGGCAGTAGGCGTCGCGCAGAATGTCGAGGATCTCCTGGAGTGTCGCCTCGTCGCGTCCCGCGAGCCCGCCGGTTACGAAGCGCCGCGGCAGGTCCCAGATCGAGAGTCCGTAGGTGGCCAGCTCGAGCTCGTCGTGCATCGGCGGCGGATCGCTGTGCAGGGGGTCCAGGTGCGCGTAGAGGTGGCCGCGCACGCGGTACATGTTGATCAGCTCTTGCACCCTGATCTGCTTGAGGATGCGCTCGGACTCATCCCCGGCGACCGACGGGTTGTGGTCCTTCGCCCACCGCGACGGCTCGTAGGGGATGCCGAGCGACGAGAACACCTCGTCGTAGAAGTGGTGCCCACCGGTCAGACAGTCGGCGACGTACTTGAGGAACAGGCCGGACTCCGCACCCTGGATGATGCGGTGGTCGTACGTGGAGGTCAGATTCATGACCTTGCCGACGCCGAACTCGGCCAGCGCGCGAGGGTCCGCCGCCTCGAAGCCCGGGGGCCACGTGAGCGCCCCGACGCCGATGATCGCACCCTGACCCGGCATCAGGCGCGGCACCGACTGGACCGTGCCCAACGTGCCCGGGTTGGTGAGCGATACCGAGGCCCCGACGAAGTCGTCAGCGCCGATCTTGCCGGCGTGGACCTTGCGGATGAGGTCCTCGTAGGCGAGCAGGAACGTCCGGAAGTCCATGGCGTCGGCGTCTCGAATGACCGGGACCAGCAGATTGCGCGACCCGTCGCTCTTCTCGACGTCGACCGCGAGGCCCAGGCCAACGTGATCGTGGCGCACGATCCCCGGCGTCCCCTTCTCGTCGACCGCGTCCACGAACGTGGCGTTCAAAGACGGGATGGCCACGAGCCCTTTGATGATGGCGAACGCGATGAGGTGGGTGAAGGAGACCTTGGCGCCGCTCGCCCGGCTGAGCGACTCGTTGAGGGCCGACCGGTTGATCTCGAGCAGCCTCGCCGAGACCGTGCGAACACTCGTGGCGGTCGGGACGGCGAGGCTGGCGGTCATGTTGGACACGATGCGCGCCGCCGCACCGCGCAGCGGGGTCGCCGCATCGTTTACTTCGAAGGCAACGGGGCTCGGCGCCACCGGTCGGGTGGCAACCGCCGAGGCCACCGTTGGCACCGTCGACCGCTGGTAGTCGGCGAAGAACTCACGCCAACTAGCCGAGACCGACTCGGGGTCGGCGAGGAATCGGTCGTACATGTCGTCCACGAGCCAGGCGTTGGGACCGAAGGACCCCTTGACTGGCGCGGATGAAGGGTTAGAAGGTGGCGTCGTCACCCCACCAGCCTAGGGCCCGCGCGCCCCGTTTGAATTGGGCGACGCGCCGACAAGGGCCGGTAGATTGCCTACGTGACCTCAGTGGACCCGCCCCGCGGACTCCGTGCCGCCCCGTCGCCGGTGTCGGGCCTCGCCGTCGCCGAGCGCCGCGTCGACGATCCGCTCGCGACGCTGATCTGCGTGCACGGCGGCCTCGATCGCGGTGGCTCGTTCGCTCGACTCGCTCGACGTATCGATCGCTTCGACGTCGTTGCGTATGACCGGCGCGGGTACCAGGGCTCGAGGAGGGCGGGGCCCGCCACGCTCACCGGTCACATTGACGACCTCATCGCCTTGGCTCGTGCTGAGGCGTCGCGTCACCCCGTGATCGTCTTCGGCCACAGCTTCGGCGGCTTGGTCAGTTTCGGGGCCGCACTGCGCGACCCGTCACTCTTCGCGCAACTGATCAATTACGAGGCACCTCTGCCTTGGGTGCTCGAGCGCGAACACCGTCGGGTCGACCCCGGGGCCGACCCAGCCGAGGAGGCCGAGCGCTTCTTCAAGCGGATGGTCTCGGTAGAGACGTGGGAGCGACTCAGTACGGCCGAGCGCGATTCACGCCGTCACGACGGACCGGCCCTCGTCGCCGACCTCGCGGTACTGAGCCAGCCAGAACCCTTCCACGTCGTTGACGTTGCCGTGCCGACGATCTACGCCTTCGGCGACTGGGCGCGTGCGCCCTACTACCGCCAGTTGACCGCGATCCTGCACTCGGCGAACCCCCTCATCAGCGGGGTTGAATTGTCCAAGGCCGGTCATGGCGCGCATCTCAGCCACCCCGATCAACTCGCCCGCTTGATCGAAGAAGTCTGGACGGACCGATGCGCGTCGGCCTGACAGGAGCCTCGGGTCTAATCGGCGCCGCAACCGCAGCCGCCTTGCGCGAGCGCGGCGATTCCGTTGTCACCTTCGTTCGACCCGGCACTGCTGCGCCCACTGGCGAGACGATTCGCTGGGACCCGGCCGCCGACATCCTCGATGACGACGACCTGCGCCGCGTCGGCGGCCTTGACGCGATTATCAATTTGGCGGGCGCCGGCATCGGCGATCGGCGCTGGAGCGCTGATCGCAAGGCACTCATCCTCCAGTCCCGTCTCGCATCCACGGCGCTCGTGGTGCGCGCGATTCAGGGTTTGCCCAGTGGTGTCGGCGTCCTCGCCAGTGCCTCGGCGATTGGCTACTACGGCTCGCGCGGCGCCGAACGACTCGACGAGACTTCCACGAGCGGCGATGACTTTCTCGCCCACGTCTGTCGCTCCTGGGAAGATGCTGCCCAGCCTGCGAGTGACCTCGGCACCGTCGTGTCGACGTTACGCACCGGTATCGTGCTGAGTGGCGCCGGCGGTGCGCTCAAGCGCCAGCTGCCCCTCTTTAAGGCTGGTCTCGGCGGGATTCTGGGTGACGGTCGCCAGTGGATCAGTCCTATTTCCCTGGTCGACGAGGTGCGGGCGATCCTCTCGCTCGTTGACCAGCCTCACGTCGGTCCGGTGAATCTCACCGCGCCTGACCAGGTCACCAATCGCGACTTCACCCGAGCGCTCGCTCGAGCACTCAAGCGCCCGGCGGTGCTTCGCGTGCCGACCTTCGCCCTGGCACTCGTTCTCGGCACCGACCTCGCCCGCGGAGCGGTCCTCGCCAGTCAGCGCGTCGAGCCGGCCATCTTGCTCGAGCGCGGCTTCCGTTTCACCCACCCGACGACCACGGAGATGCTGGGCGCGGCGCTGCGCTAATAGGGGAATTTACCGTCGGGTATGGCGCCGCGCGCGGTCCATATTTAGGGTGTTCGGCGAGGCACAACGGGACACTGCAGCGCCTCGCACTATTCGCTCCATCGACGCGTTTGATGACGCGTGTGTGCACCGACGCGACCATGAACTTGCACGACGTATTGTTACTTAGCAGGTCAGCGCACCTTTCTGGACAGTTATTTTTCACTGTGAATTGTTGTTCCTGCCACCCCGTTCCAACATAAGAGTGGGATAAGGTGAGTTCATCGTCACAAAAGGTGGCGAGAACTGGGCACAGCGATGTGTCCACTAGGGGAGGTTGATTCAATGAATGTTCGTCGAAGTTTGCGACTCGGCGCAACGCTGGCCCTCTCGGCCAGTTCGTTAGCGCTGGGTCTTACACTGGCAAGTCAGGGCCCAAGCGGTGCCTCTGCGCCTAAGGGAACGATTACGTTCGCCGAAGCGCCGCAGACACCACCGAACTACATCTTTCCGTATGTCGGATTCGCGAACTTCTCTGTCTCAACCCTGAACCAGTTCCAAATGCTGATGTTCCGCCCGATGTACTGGTTCGGTATGGGTACCTCGCCGGCCTTCGTGCCCAGTGTTTCCCTGGCCTATCCGCCGCAGTGGAGCAACAACAACACCAAGCTCGTCATCAAGATGAAGGGCTGGAAGTTCGCTGACGGTCAGACGGTCAACGCCCAGTCAGTCATGTTCTTCCTCAACCTGTACAAGGCTGACCCGAAGGCCTACGCCGGCTACGTTCCTGGTTACGGTATTCCGGACCAGGTGACGAGTGCGTCGGGCTCGGGCAACGTCGTGACGATGACCTTCAACAAGCCGATCAACAAGGGTTGGTTGCTCTACAACTACCTCTCTGAGATCACACCGTTCCCGGACTCGTGGGACATCACGGCTCCCGGCACGCCTTCGACCTGTGCCACTGGCGCGTTCGGCGCGGCAGCGACCGACACGGCGTGCAAGGCCGTCGAGGCCTACCTGGACGCTCAGTCATCCAAGATCAGCACCTACACCGACTCCATGTGGCAGAGCGGCGTTGACGGCCCGTGGAAGTTGGCCGCGATGGACACCCTCGGCAACGTGACCTTCGTGCCGAACCCCAACTACTCGGGCCCGCAGAAGGCCCAGGTCGCCATGGTCAAGGAAGTGCCGTTCGCCTCGGCCGCGGCTGAGCTCAACGCACTGCGTGCGGGCACGCTCGACCTCGGGTACGTGGACTCGACGCAGATCACCGCGCCGGCTCCGGGCATCGGCAAGGCCGGTCCGAACCTCGCCGCACTCGCGGGCAAGTACAACCTGAGCTCGGGTCTCTCGTGGGCTTACAACTACGACCCGCTGAACTTCGCCAAGAGCAACCCGCTCCAGTCGGTGTTCAAGCAGTTGTACTTCCGCCAGGCGCTGCAGATGTCGACTGACCAGAATGGGATCATCAACAAGATCTTCAAGGGCTACGGCATTCCGACCTACAGCCCGGTTCCCTACGGCACGCCCGCGTCCATCTCTGGAACGGTCAAGAACCCGTATCCGTTCAGCCTCAAGAAGGCCAAGGCGCTCCTGACGTCGCACGGTTGGGCGATGCGCGGTGGCGTGCTGACTTGTGTCAAGCCCGGTGCGAGCGCCTCGACGTGCGGCGCTGGCGTCAAGGCCGGCACCAAGTTGAACCTCACACTTGAGTACGTCTCGGGTGCGCCCGCGGTCACCGACACGGTGAACGCCGAGGTCTCGGACTGGAAGACCATTGGTATCAACACCACGACGTCGACGAACACGTTCAACAACGTCATCAGTGGCTGTGGCCAGTCGGGCACCCAGAAGTGGGAGATCTGCACCTGGGGTGCGGGCTGGATCTACGCGCCTGACTACTACCCGTCGGGTGAAGAGCTGCTCATGACCGGTGCCGGTTCGAACAACGGCAGCTACTCGAACCCCCGGATGGACGCCATCATCAAGGCGACCTTCTCGGGCAACTCGACGCTGACCGAGTACGCACGGTACGCCGCGCAGCAGGTCCCGACGCTCTACCAGCCGACCCAGACGCCGATTGGTGAGGTCATCAAGACCCTGAAGGGCCCCAAGTCAGCTCTCGTTCCGAGCGTCTTGCAGAACTTCATGCCGGAGTACCTGCACTTCTAAACGAGGTACCGTCGAACTCTGACGTGAAAAAGCTCCCGGTCCTAGCGACCGGGAGCTTTTTCACGTTGCCGTAGCCCCTCTGCTCGCCTGCGATCAGAGGGGCCGTAATCGGCCTCTCACGGCGCCCACTGCACTACTCGGACTCAACCACAGGAACCAAGAATTGACCGGTCTCATTGCGATGTTTTTGGACCCCTAACATCCCGGCAAACATATTGAGTGCGAACGGTTCAAAATGACCGTAGATTTGCCGTTCCGCCCATGGGGCAAGTCCGTCATTGGCTAGACTCGTTTCCCATGTCGCCGTTGCTTTCGGTTTCGAATTTGAAGGTCCAATTCACGACTCGCCAGTCATTCGCGACTGCCGTTGATGACTTCTCGATGGATATCGAGCCCGGCGAATGCGTCGGGCTCGTCGGGGAGTCAGGCTGTGGCAAGACGACCTCCGGTCTCGCGATCATGCGACTCCTGCCGGGCAGTGGTCACATCACGGCCGGCTCGATCATGTTCGATGGCGTCAACCTCCTCGACCTCTCCGAGCGCGACATGCAGCGCCAGCGCGGACGCACCGTAGCGCTCATCCCTCAGGACCCCATGAGCTCGCTCAACCCGACGACGAGGATCGGTGCGCAGATCGCCGAGGGTCTGCGTATCCACACCGGGGCCAGTGAAGCCGACGCCCGGCGCCGGGCGATCGAGGTGCTCGAGATGGTCGAGATGCCTCGCCCCGCGGAGCGTCTGAACCAGTACCCATTCGAACTTTCCGGTGGACTGCGCCAGCGCGTCATCATCGCCATGGGCCTCGTGTGCTCACCCAAGCTCCTCATTGCCGACGAGCCGACGACCGCGCTCGATGTGACGATCCAGGCACAGATCCTGGACCTGCTCGACCGGCTGCGCAGTGAGCTCAACATGGGCGTCCTGCTGATCACCCACGACATGGGCGTCATCGCCGGGCGAGCCAATCGTGTCGTCGTGATGTACGGCGGCCGTAAGGTCGAAGAAGCCACGACGGACACACTGTTCTCGTCGATGCACCACCCCTACGCCCAGGCGCTGCTCGCGTCGATGCCCAGCATCGAGACCGCGTCCAAGACCCACCTCACCTCGATCCCGGGACTGCCGCCGGACCTGACCAAGGAGATCGTCGGGTGCCGATTCGCACCGCGGTGCCAGTACGCCCAGGACGACTGCTGGGTCAACGATCCGATGTTCACCGGAGCCGGTGGACACGGCTTCGCGTGCTTCCACCCCGTTGACGGGCCCCGCGTCGAGACGCGCGTTGACGAGACCGCGTCGGCGACTGCCGCGTCACAAACCGAGATCCTGCGGGTGGAGAACCTCGTCAAGGAGTTCCCCATCAAGCGCGGTCTCATCCGACGCAAGGTCGGCGCGATCCACGCCGTGTCCGACATCTCCTTCACCATCAAAGAGGGTGAGACGTTCGGCCTCGTTGGCGAGTCGGGCTGTGGCAAGACCACGGTGGGCCGCTTGATCGTCGGTCTCGAGGACATCACCGGCGGCACCATTTCCTTCCAGGGCACCAAGGTGTCGGGCAAGGGACACAAGCCCACCACCCAAGAGCGGCGCGACCGCCAGATGATGTTCCAAGACCCGTACTCGTCACTCAACCCGCGCATGAAGGTGGGCGAGGTCATCCGCGAACCCTTGGCCATCCACAACGAGGGCACTAAGGCCGAGCAGCGTCGACGCGTCTCGGAGTTGCTGCTCACGGTGGGCCTCGAGCCGTCCGCGGCTGACCGGTACCCCCACGAGTTCTCGGGTGGCCAGCGCCAGCGAATCGGCCTCGCCCGAGCCATCGCCCTCAACCCGAAGCTCGTCATCGCCGACGAACCCGTTTCGGCACTTGACGTCTCGATCCAGGCCCAGATCCTCAACCTGATGAAGGATCTCCAGCGCGAGCACGGGCTCTCCTACGTCATGATCAGCCACGACCTGGCCGTGGTGTACTACATGGCCGACTCCATCGGCGTCATGTACCTCGGCAAGCTCGTCGAGATCGGCGACGCGGAGTCCGTCTTCCGCCAGCCGGCCCACCCCTACACCCAGGGTCTCCTTGACGCGGTCCCGGTCCCCGACCCGCAGGCCTCGCGGCTCCGCCGTGGCAACCAGGTGAAGGGTGAGCTCCCCTCGCCCGTCGATCCGCCGTCGGGCTGCCGGTTCCGCACCCGGTGCCCGCGGGCTCAAGACATCTGCACCAACGAAGAGCCCCAGTTCCAAAACTTCAGTGAGACGCACCGCGCAGCCTGCCACTTCCCGCTGCAGACGCCGGTATCCATCCGTTAGGTGCCGCCAGCGCCGGTCGCGAGCGGCCGGTCGTGACGAATTGGAAAAGTAGCCTCGACTCGTGACCAGTGCCGAGACGTACGCGGTCTTCGCCGAGCGCGAAGTGAAGGGCTATTCGCCCACGTACTGCGAGTGGGCGAGTTCGATCGCGCGCGATCGTGCCGTGTTGTCGCTGATCGACGAGTTGCCGCCGCGTTCCCGGCGGCCGAACCTGCTCTTCGCCGCCTGCCGCTTCCTTGGCGTGCAGCCCGGCCCCTACGCCACGTTCCGTGACGCACTGCTCGCCAATTGGCCCGCGATTGCCGAGGTCGCGCGGGAACGTCGGACCCAAACCAATGAGCCGGGACGCTGCGCCGTCCTGCTCCCGATACTCGCGAGCCTCCCCCAGCCACTGGCGTTGCTCGAAGTCGGCGCCTCGGCCGGCCTGTGCCTCTATCCGGACCGCTACAGCTACCGCTATGACGACACTCACCGTCTCGGTCCCCTCGACGGCGCGAGCAAGGTGTCCCTGTCGTGCGCCACGCTAGGCAATCCTCCGCTGCCGGCTTCGCTGCCCCACGTCGTCTGGCGAGCGGGCATCGACCTACACCCGCTAGACGTTCGTGACGAGGCGGCGACGCGGTGGCTCGAGGCACTCGTATGGCCCGAACAGGAGTTCCGTCGCACCCGGCTCGAGGCAGCCATCGATATCGCAACAGCAGACCCCCCGATGCTCGTCGAGGGCGATCTCGTAGAGCGGCTGCACGACGTCGCCGGGCTGGCGCCACGGGACGCGACGCTGGTCATCTTTCACAGCGCCGTACTGACCTATCTCGATCACGAGCAGCGACGCGCCTTCATCGATCAGGTCCGTGCGCTCCCTGCGACCTGGATCTCCAACGAAGGCATCGGCGTCGTCGCCACGAAGGAACAGGTCAGTGCCACCCCGCACGACAACAACCCCACGCCCTTCCTACTGGCCCGCGACGGCGTCCCCGTGGCCCTGGCGGGCGCGCACGGCCAAACGCTCGACTGGCTGTAGCGACCCCACGAGCCTCCCCTAGCCGCGCTACCCAAGACGGCAAATCCCAATGACGCGAAGTCAGTCTGGAAGAGCCGTGGCGTTCGTCCCGTCGGGCTGGCGCTCGTGGGCGTGACACACTGACTTCGTCGCGTGATCGATCGCCACCTCGGCCCGGTGACAGGTAGGCGAGCCGCATCGGGCCACCGCGACGCACCGTGGACTCCCTTCGAGAGAGCACGGCTGCTCGGTGGCGAAACCCGTGCGGTGTCGGCGCCATCGACGCCACGAGTCCTGAGACGCTCCGTCGTGGGTGGTGGCCCGGGCGAGCCCGGACGGTGCGCGGTGCGCGCAACGCCCGGCAGGCTGTTAGCGCTCGATGAGTCGAACCTCGAAGATGTCGCGCAGGGCGTCACCGATGTAGTTGATCGACACGACGATGAGGATGAAGACGACCGCCACCGGGTAGATCTCCCACCAGTAGCCGTTCTGCAACTGCTCGGTTCCCTGCTGGAGCATCGTGCCCCAGTCCGTCTGGGGCGCCACGATGCCCAGTCCGAGGAATCCCAGTGCCGACAGGAACAGGATGGCGTCGGCGATGGAGAACGTCGCAACGGTCACGATGTTGCTGATCGAGTTCGGGTAGACGTGGCGGCGAATGATGTGCATCCGTCCCGCGCCCATTGACCGGGCTGCCTGGGAGTACTCGAGATTTCGAATCAGCAGTGCGTCACCTCGGATTATTCGAGCATTGCCCCACCAACCGGTCAGTCCGATCACCAAGATCAGCAACATGGTCGTCCGGTTGAAAATCGTCAGCAGCGCGATGAGCAAGAAGAGGTAGGGAATCGACAGGAAGGCGTCGAGGAGTCGCATCATCACCGTGTCGGTAATGCCACCGAAGAATCCCGACACCATGCCGTAGATCGTTCCGACCACGATGGTGATGACACCGGCCAAGAATCCCAGGGCCAACGAGTACTCACCACCGAAGGCGATCCGGCCCAACTCATCGAAGCCACTCGAGTCCGTGCCCAGCGGGTTGTGCAACGACGGCGGCGCGTTCCAGGTGACGTTGAACGTCGCCGCCTGGTTCGTCTGGTTCGTGGGGTGGAAGATTGGCCACAGGTAGCAAAAGAGCGTGATGAAGACCACGTAGGCCAGCGACGCGACCGCCAGCTTGTTGTGGACAAAGATGCGCATCCTCTGCCGCCACAGCGGCTCGATGACGACATCTACTTCGGGCGCGGTGGCGCTAGTGGGTGTGGAACTCGCCACGACGGTCACGAATTCTTTCCTTCTATTCGAATGCGGGGATTGATCAATCCCAGCGCAACGTCGGCGATCAGGTTGCCGAGCAAGGTCATGATGGTCACGAGCAGGGTGATACCCAAGACCGTCGGCACGTCGACGTTCACCGCCGCGTTAACGGTCTGCATTCCCAGCCCCTCGTAGTTAAAGACACTCTCGATAATGAGTGCGCCGCCGAACAGCGCCGGAATCGAGAGCCCCAGGATCGTCACGATGGGTCCGAGCGCATTGCGGAATGCGTGACGGAACAGCACGCGTCGATTCGAGCAGCCCTTGGCTTTGGCCGTTCGAATGTAGTCCTGAACCAGCACTTCGAGGACGGTGCCACGCATGAACCGGCTCAGGCCCGCCACCGACAGCAGCGTAAGCGCGGCCACGGGCAGGATGAAACCTTTGGGATCGGTGAACATCGCCCACGGGGCAACGCCCGAGGGCGGTGAGTTCGGCAGGTGGGGCCAGTGAAAACTGAACGCGTCCATGATCAGCATCGACAGCAGGAACGACGGCATGGAGTAAAGGATGAACGCCGAACCCGTGGCGGCGTAGTCCACGAGGGAGTTCCGCTTGGCCGCCTGGTACATCCCGAGCGGAATCGAGATCAGCACCGTGAACAGCAGCGCTGCGCCGGCCAGCCAGACCGTACGGGGCACGTACAGCGAGATGATCTGCCACACGGTCATGTTCTGCTTGTAGGAGGTGCCCAGGTTGAAGTGCACGAACGTCTGGAGGAAGTAGTTCCAGAACCGGACGATGAACGGGTGGTTCATGCCATGGGTCGCTCCCCAGTACGCCACCCGAGCCTTCGTGGCGTTGGTACCCATGATGGCGTACGCGGGCGCAAGTATCCCCCCCTGCTGGAAATACGGCAGCGAAAAGGTGAAGAACATGACGATGAGGAGCACGACAAATGACTGAACGAGTCGACGAATGATGTACTGCAGCACGTGCGAATGCTAGCAGCAGCGCAACGCAATTCCGTGTCGTCAGGCTCCGACGCGACCTTAACAACTTCCTGGTCATAGCCATTTTTTAGATCACGGATTTCGAGGTGGATCGAGAATTTTTTCGCTCAATCTTCCTCCTGGGCCACTTGCGGGCCATTTTCTGCGCGCGGTTAAACCATGCGCACGACCCGTCATAGCGAATCGACGAGTGCCCTACCAGTGGTAGAACGCCGGTGTGAACGAGCCGAGCGGATTCGGCGACAACCCCACCGTGCTCTGGAGACTCTTGGAGGTCTCGACGAGCACGTCACTCTGGGGGATGAAGAGCGCCGGCAACAGTGTTGACACGGCCTTCGCGTATCGCGCGAGCGGCACCGGCGCCTGCAATGTCTGATTGATTAACTTGTCGACACCGATCACGCTGAAGGCGCCGACATTCGCCACGCCCGTCGAGGCGAAGAGCGCTTCGCCCGTTGGCAGGGGCGAGGGCGCATAGGACCACCCCGAGTCCCAGGCGCACAGCTGGGCCGACGCTGACGATGAGCAGGCGGTGGCCACCTGGTCAAAACTGGCGAACTGGATAGTGACGGTGATGCCGATCGCCTTCCAGTCGGCCACCAGGACACCGATCTCTCGAACGAACAGTGGCGACGTATTGGGCATCAGCAGGCTGAGCGTCATCGACGTGCCCGCCGCAATGCCGGCGCCACACTGGTCGGGCCCATCGCCGGGGTTGGTGCAGGTCAGCGTGCCGCCGCTCAATTGCCACCCATGTGCTTGCAGGTTCGCCGCGGCCGTCGATGGGTCGTAGGGCAACGCCGGGACCGTGGTGCTGCCCGCGCCCGCCGACTGGGTGGCCGGGAGTGGGCCGCTGCCCGGGACGGCGTAGCCGCCAAAGACGTTTCGCACCACCGTCGCCTGGTCGATTGCCAGCTGCATCGCCGTTCGGACGTACTGCTGGTCGATGATCGCGCGTTCGCTGTCGGCGGCGCCGAAGTTGAACGGCATGTACCCGATGGACCACGGACTCGCGGCACTGATGGTGTCAGACGTCGCGAGAACCTGCGTGGGGTTGGCCGCGGGATTCACTTGGGCGGCCGCGCTGGTGAGCGCGGCGTAATCGAGGTTGCCCACGTTCAGCGCGCCTGATTCGAGGTCCCGCAGCTCCTGGGTCGCCGATCGATACGCGACCTCGGTGAATGAAGTCAACTGGGGACGCGCGGTGCCCGAGTAGCCGTGATTCACGCTGAAGGTGGCGTTGCCGGATGGATCGAGGGCGCTCAGCAGCCAGGGCCCGTCGACTCCGCTGCGCCAGAAGCCATTCGTGAAGGTCGAGGTCGCCGACGCGATGGACGCCAGGTACGTTCCCACCGCCCGACAGCTCGCGACCGTGGTCGCTGCCCGGGGGGCGCCGGCCGAGCAGTTCGCCGGCGCGTTCGCCGACGTGCGGTCCCAGACCTCGGGCAGTGGCGTTATCAGCGAAAGGAAATTGCTGACCATCCAGGCCGGATTGACTGGTCGCGTGAAATAGAGGTGCACCGTGTTGCCCGATGCCGACGCGCCCCTCAACTCCCCCGGGATCCCGAGACCCGGTTCGAACGGGCAGAAGCCGGTCGGGTCGGCGACCCACAGATTGAGAAAGAACATGACGGAACGACCCGTGACGTACTGTCCATCGGCGAATCGCCAGGGCTTGACGGTGAACGTCGCCGCGGTTCGCGCCTTGGTGAACACGGGATCGTTGGCGATGGACAGTGACGGCACTGCGGCAGTGGACGCGCCCGCGCCGAACCAATAGAGCGGCTGGTAGAGGAGCCGCTGGAGGTAGTTGACGTTGTTGGACGTGTCGTACGCGCAACTCATGAAGGGCAAGATGTAGTTGGGCGTCGCACCTGGTGCCAGCGCCACGGTCAGCGTCGTTGGCGCAGCGGACGCGACCGTGTTGGGCGCTGCCATTAGAAACGGCACCGCGGCGACCAGGAGCAGTGCGGCCACGGCGGCCTTGAACTTTGGCATAGGGGTATTGTCCCACGCGCCACCGCTCCCGCGAACGGCACGAACGGACACGGGCGAATCAGCCGAGCAAGTTCCAGGACCGACGGTGTTCGGGCGTGAGCCCCAATCGAGCGATTGCCTCGCGATGGGCCGCGGTCACGTACCCCTTGTTGCGCTCCCACCCGTAGCCCGGATACTGCCTAGCGAGTTCGCTGAGGAGTGCGTCGCGACGCACCTTCGCGAGCACGCTCGCGGCCGCCACGCTCGCGCAGTGTCGGTCGGCTTTCACCCGGGTGATGACGCGAGGGACACGCACCGACGCGAGATCGACCCCGGCAAGACTGGCTCGCTTCTCGGTCAACCAGTCTCGTTGACCATCGAGCAGCACGATCGACGGCGCCACGCTCAGCTGTGCCAAGGCACGGCGGCCGGCGAGGCCAAGAGCCGCGGTGAGTCCGAACTGGTCGATCTCGGCGGCACTGGCCGATCCGATCGCGTAATCGCTCACCCACCGTTCGATCTCGGGCACCAACGACTCTCGTGTCGGCGCACTCAGCAGCTTGCTGTCGCGAAGCCGCGATGGAAACGGGCCGCACGAGGGACCAATGACGACGATGGCGCAGTGGCACGGACCCGCGCCGCTACCCGTGCCAACTTCGTCGAGCGAGCCGATCCAGTCAACGCCGTCACCAAAGAGTTGCGTCTCGACGTCAAGGGTCGGCATGGCGACGCTCTGGTGCACGCAATCCTCCACTCGTCGGTGACCGCAATCCTACGAGTGGAACCGACAGCGCGAAGGACGCCGATCGACCGAGCCGTACAGTGGCCAGGTGGACCCCGTCAGCGACGCTCTTCGTTCCGCACTCGCAGGCGAGCACGTCGTGCTCGTCCCGCTTCGTTCATTTGACTCGGCCAAGTCCCGACTCCGAGCGGCGGGGACGTCGGACGTTGCGACTATCGCTGAGCAGTTGGCTGGCGGAGTGCTGGCGAGCTGTCGGCCACGCCCGGTCGTCGTGGTCTGCGAAAGCGATGATATCGAGTACTTCGCGATGGCCAACGGGGCCGCGGTCCTCCGCTCCCCCGAATCCGGACTCAATGCCGCGGTCTCGTTCGCCTATCGCCAACTCGAACGCGCTTGCGAGCGCGTCACGGTTGTCCACGGCGACCTGCGGTTCCCCGACGGGTTGGGGGCGTTCGAACCCAGCGCCACGATCACGATCGTTGTGGACCAGCACGGAACGGGAACGAACATTCTCTCCTTGCCCACCGGCCTATCGTTCAACTTCCACTACGGCGTCGGTTCGGCGCAACGTCACGCACGTGAGGCCCATCGAGTGGGCCGGGACGTGGCCATGATCACCGACAGTCCGTGGCGATTTGACGTCGACGTGCCCAAGGACTTGTCCGTTACCGAAACGAATGGGGGGCCGAAGGCCCCCCATTCGTCTGGTACCGCACTGTAAGTCAGGCGGTTACTTCTTGGCGGCGGCCCGCTTGGCCGGAGCCTTCTTGGCGGCAGCCTTCTTCGCCGGTGCCTTCTTGGCTACGGCCTTCTTGGCCGGGGCCTTCTTCGCCGGTGCCTTCTTGGCTACTGCCTTCTTGGCCGGAGCCTTCTTCGCCGGAGCCTTCTTGGCGGCGGCCTTCTTGGCCGGGGCCTTCTTGGCTACTGCCTTCTTGGCCGGCGCCTTCTTGGCTACTGCCTTCTTGGCCGGGGCCTTCTTGGCGGCGGCCTTCTTGGCCGGGGCCTTCTTGGCTACTGCCTTCTTGGCCGGGGCCTTCTTGGCGGCTGTTGCCACTTTCCCTCCTTGGGACTCAACATTGAATCAATCTGGGGCCTTCATCGACGGTTGCGTCGACTTGCATTTTGCAATAAGGAACCGCGTTGAAGAGCGTGAACTCGTCCGTCCATCTGCCAACTTCCCAGTTGTACGATGGCCGATCGCAGTGCACGGTTCTAATGCGGAAAGACGATGTTCGCTGTCGTCATCGGCGACGATTTCTATTTCGTCAAACTCTTCCGTAGAAGAACAATTAAAAGTTCACTCGGTTCATGAACCAATGTCAAGCATTTCGACGCAATCCACGACAATTGTTTTTCGTGACCTCGAGCGCGACCATCTACCTCGGTCGCACTCCACACGGCGACGCAACGAGTGGCGACGAACGTTCGACGTTGGTGATCGGTCCGAGTCGCAGTGGCAAGACGTCATCACTCATCATTCCGAACCTCTTGCTTTCGACGCGCACCGTCGTCGTCACGTCGACCAAGCCCGACGTGTTGAACGCGATGGCCAACCGTCGTAGTGACGGCGCGACGTTGCTCTTTGACCCATCGGGCACCGTGCCAACGCCTCGTGGCGTAACGCGCATCGGGTACTCACCGGTCAACCAATCCAACGAGTGGGACGGTGCGGTGCTCGCGACGCGCTCCCTCGTCGACGTCGCGAGACGATCGCACAGTGAGCGCAGCGACGACCACTGGACGGAGCGCGCTTTCTCCCTGGTCGCTCCCCTTATTCACGCAACCGCGCTGCGCGGTGAATCGCTCGGCCAACTGGCGACGGTGATCGATCAACGCCACGGTGCTGACGCACTCGACACGCTGCGCGAGCGTTACGGCGATGGGCATCCCTCCGTTGCGCTGCTCCAGGGAATCATGGAGACCGACGAGCGAGAGCGATCGGGAATCTGGTCCACGGCGTCAGGGCTGTTCGCCGGCATGCGAACCGATGCTGCACGAGCCGCCGCTCGAGGTGCCCCGCTCGACGTCGACGAGTTCCTTCGTGCGCCCCATCAGTTGCACATCGTCGCACCGAGTCGCTATCAAGCAGTGTCCACGCCGCTCATCGTTGGAATGATCGAACACATCGTCCACGCAACCTACGATCGACATGCCGACGGCGCGGCGCTGCTCTTGGCGCTCGACGAGTTGGCGAACGTCGCACCGCTGCCACGACTCGCGAGCATCGTCTCCGAAGGAGGCGGACAAGGCGTCTTGACGCTCGCGTGCCTCCAAGACTTGAGCCAGGCCCGCGCCCGATGGGGGCCGATCGCCGATGGATTTCTTTCGCTCTTCCCGACGACCGTCGTCTTGCCCGGCGTCGCCGATCGGCAGACCCTCGAACTGCTACAGCGACTGGCGGGCCGATCCCTCGTGCCCACGACGTCCATCCACCGCGGTCGTCGCCGTAGTGCCACGTACGCGACGAGCTGGGTCGAGCGCGACCGCGCCACCATCGGTGACTTGGCCACTGGTCGGCCCGGCTGGGCGCTCGGCATCGACAGCGACAACTCGATGCGTTGGATTGCCCTGACGCCGGCTCACCACTCCGAGCGGTTTCGTGACTCGCGCAGTCGCGAGACCCCAGCGCGCTCGAGATAGCGGTCGTCGATGACCACGTCCCGAGCGCCACGCGCGAGCTCCTGACTGAGTTCGGGCGCGAGCCGGCGCGCCTGGACGAGGCGAAGGGGCCGTTCGTCGACGCCGCGCGCGACTCGCAGATGGGGGTGCAGCTCGTCGATCGCGGCGTGCACCGCCGGCGCCTCGGCCCCGAACGTCGACGCGTCCGCGTACGCCTTCACCAGGTCTCGACGGGTGATCCGCGACGCCCCTTCGAAGGCCGCGGCGTACCCGTGGGCATCGAATTCCCGCCGGGGCGGTTCCGCGGGCATGCTCATCGGCTCGAATCGATGCCGGTCGGCGCGCCACCGCGCTACCGCTTCGTCGCGGGTCCAGGCCGTCTTCGGGCCGCGCTCGTCGGCGTGGCCACCCCAGAGCGCGCGGTATCCCTCGTCCAAGCCCGTCACGACTTCGACGCCCGCGAAGCTGCGCCAGACACGGGCCGACGTGTGCTGATTGACCTCGAAGCGCAACGTCGACCGATAGATGGCGTCTGCCGCGGGCAGGTGTGCGAACAGCGAGCGCGAATCGGCGACCGTCGACTCGTGCAGGGGTCGCGCACCGATGAGGACGTGGTCGTGCAGGTGCGGCTCGCCCGACCGGTTGATCCCGTGGGTGTACCCGACCACCCGGCTCCAGCTGGCCGCGCGCAAGTACTCGCCGCCGTCGGCGCGCTGTCGCACGACGAGTGCGCGATCCTCGAGATAGTCGATCGCGGCGAGGACTCCCGCCCGGTGCGCCGCGACCACACCCGGCGCGCACGCCTCGTCGATGGCGACGAGGATGGACAGCGGTCGAGGAGCCGCCACGACGACGTCGTAGCCGACGACGCTGGCCCGCGCGGTCGTCTGGAGCACGGTGGCGACATCGGCGCTCGATTCGGCGTCGCCGGTACCGCGAAGCCACCAGCCCGCCTCGCCCCGTCGCAGGCCGGCGATCTCGTCCCCTCGATCCTGGGTTAGGTAGTCGACGTCGGTGGACCGGCGAACGAAGACGTGAATCAACGTGGACCTCCGCGGCCCAACGGTCGTCGCTACAGCGCGGCTCGGATCTGTCGCGCGAGGGCGCGGCCGGCGTCGGCGAATTCGGGCGTCGCGACGACGGCGCCCGGACCGGCCTGGACCATCAGGTGGTCGAGGAACGAACGGTCCGCTACGCGGAATCGGACCGCGTGGCGCCCGTCGCCGAGGGCACGCCACTGGGCGTTCGGCAGGGGTTCGAAGATCCATCGAGACGACGCCTCGACCACGACCACGACGTCACTGCCGGACTCGCCCACCGCGGTCAGCCAGTTCGACACGGGATCGGCCACGCGTGGCTCGTCCGCGGGCGACTTGGCCACGACGTCATTGATCCGGTCGACGCGGAATGTCCGCCACGCGTCTCGGGTCAGACAGAACGCCCGAACGTACGAATGGCCGTTCAGAACCCGGATCTCGCGCGGTTCGATGGTGCGCTCCTGGGACTCCTCGGCCGTCGCGGGGGTGTAGTGGATCTTGATCCGCTCGCCCGACTCGATGGCTGAGCGCACGACGTCGAGCAGTTGCTCGGACACCGTGTTCTCGACGCGCACCTGCGAGCCGATGACGGACTCGATCTTGTCGATGGCGGCGTGCACCTCGGGGGCGTCGTAGATGCGCGAGGCCTCGCGCAGTGCGATGTTCAGTTCGAACAGTTCGCGCCAGGTCAGGGTCGCCAAGTCGGTGGCGTCGGTGTCGCCGCCGTACTCGGCCCGATACAGCGAATCGTCCTCGGCCTCGTGCTCCCAGTCGTCGCACTCTTTGATCACGTGGGCGGGAAAGCCGTAGCGACCGTGCATTGGTTCGAACGACACCAGTCGGTCCATCACGTGGCGCACGACGTCCGCCGAGAGGTCGAAGCGACGAGCCAATTCGCTGATGCGTAGTCCGTCACCGCTGAGGTGGACCGCGTGCAGCAGTTGCAGGGCCTGGCCCAGTGCGTCGGTCGTCGTCACCGGGTCGAATCGCACCCCGTCCATCGCGGGTACGGCGCCCCGATTCACACCACCGAGCCAGGCAGCGAGTTCGGTCTTGAGGATCTTCGGGCTCACCAGGCGCACGCGCGCACCGGCGTTCACGACGAAGCGCAGCGCCTCGCGCAGGTTGTCAAAGGACAACCCGACCTCGCGCAGCCCGCCCTTCTTGGCGGCGGCGACGGCGCTGGGGTACTCGCGGGTGAGCAGCGTGGCGTAGTCCGCGGTGGTCTCGACGACCACGTCCACCGGTTTGAGCGTGCGTGCGTACTCCGGTCGCCACGCGGCCGCGATGGCGCGAATCGCCTCGTCGGACTCGAACGTCTCGGCGCGCACCACGGGCATCGACGTGATGCGCGTCATTCGGTAGCCCTTGACTTCCGCGGTGCCGCGGACCCGGGCCACCAGGTAGGTGGCGCCATTGATCACGCGCACGGCGAGCGGTTCGACGACGCGCAACTTGTTGGCCGATGACTGGTAGTCGAAGGCCAGGACGCGGCCCAGGCGCAGGGCTCGCAAGACGGGGTTGAAATAGTTCGAGAACTCGAGCCCATTGTCGGGCGCCGGGCCCTCGTCGAAGAGGCTGAACGCGCCGGAACGCCCGAATCCGCAGAGACGCAGGGCCAAGCCGACGACACGCTGCTCGGCCTCGCTCAGTGCGAGCGGCGGCGCGTACATCGCGTCGGCGTCCACCCAGTACCCGACGCTGCCGTCGCCCAAGACCACCGTCTCGATCTGCATGCCCAGCTCGCGGATCTTCGCCTTGTCGCGTTCGAACTTCTGTCGGGTCGCGACCTCGCCGCCCTGATACGCGCGGACCTTGCGCGGGCCACTCGCCTTGACCGGGTACTCGTCGATCAGGAGCTCGGCGACGATCGTCTCTTGGGTGAGGGGCCGCTGCGGGGTCGCGCTCTGCAAGAGCAGGGCGAGCGCCACGAGCCGCTCGCGGCTCTCTTCGACGGTGTTGCGGATCATTAGCAGCCCCTCGAGCGCAGCCAACAGCCGACGGCGGCGCCCGTCACGACCGAGACGGCTCGTCGTCGCGGCGCCAGACGCCGGCTCGACCGCCTGATTTCTCCCACAGGGCCACGGCCTCGATGGTCATCGTCCGGTCGATGGACTTGCACATGTCATAGACCGTCAGCGCCGCAACGGTGACGGCGGCCAGGGCCTCCATCTCCACGCCCGTCCGATCGATGGTGTCGACGCTCGCCTCGACGTCGATGTGCGCATCGGCAATCGTGAAATTGACGTAGACGTTGCCGACGAGCACCGGATGGCACATCGGCAGCAGGGACGCGGCTTGCTTGGCGGCCTGGATCCCCGCGACCCGCGCCGTGGCCAAGACGTCGCCCTTGTTAACGGTGTTCGCGGCCACCGCCGAGGTGGTCGTCGCCAGCATGTTGATGCGACAGCGCGCCAGCGCGCGCCTCGCCATCACCTCGGTGGGCCCGATTTCGCGCGGGAAGGTGCCGTCGTGGGGTGTTCGTCGGAGTTGGTGGAAGTCGTCCACGGCGCAATGCTACTGAGCCACGGCCGGGACTCGCGACGCCCCCGGTAGACTGGCTCGGTTATCTCGTCTGCGGGAGTACCGACGTATGCCAACCTACGAATACGAGTGTCAAGCGTGTCACGAGCGGGTCGAGGCCGTGCAGCGCTTCTCCGATCCGGCACTCACGACCTGTGAGATCTGTGGCGGCGAATTGCGCAAAGTCTTCTCGGCCGTGGGCATCGTCTTCAAGGGCAGCGGCTTCTACAAGAACGACAGCCGTTCGAGTACGGCCAAGCCAGCGCCCGCGGCGAGCTCCGACTAACGAGCCCCGTTTCCACCCGGGGCGCGATAATGGGCCACTCGAGGGCTACCGAGACCCCGGTGCGGCCCGCTAACGGGTCGGTCGGTCGGTTTTGACGACGTACCGGCCGGTAGTCTGACTGGGTGATACTTCCGTCGATCGAGAGCCCGGCTGACCTGAAGGGCCTCTCCTACGACGAGTTGTACGAGCTGAGCGGCGAGATTCGAAACTTCATCATCGAGACGGTGACGACGACGGGCGGACACCTCGGCTCGAACCTCGGCGTGGTCGAACTGACGATCGCACTGCACCGCGTCTTTAACTCGCCCAACGACATCTTGCTCTGGGACACGGGTCACCAGGCCTACGTGCACAAGCTGCTGACCGGGCGACGCTACGGGTTCAAGCACCTACGCCAGCGTGACGGACTGTCGGGCTACCCGAATCGTTCCGAGAGCCCGCACGACTGGATCGAGTCGTCGCACGCCTCGACCGCCCTCTCCTACGCGCACGGTCTCTCGGTCGCCATGGAGCAGCGCAAGGAGCTCGTCGGCCACGGCGGCACGCGCCACATCGTCGCGGTCGTCGGCGACGGCTCCCTGACCGGTGGCATGGCCTACGAGGCGCTGAACAACCTCGGCCACTCCAACCAGCGCGTCGTGATCATCTTCAACGACAACGGCCGCAGCTACGCGCCCACGATCTCCAAGCTGTCCGAGTCACTGACCAACTTGCGCCTCAACCGGACCTACCTGACGATGCGCGACCGGTTGCGCCGGCTCGTCCCCCACCTGCCACGGGTCGGCAAGGCGGCGTACCGGGGGATCGACGGCTTCACCTCGGTTGTCCGTGAGTTCGTGACCCCCCACACCTTCTTCGAAAACCTCGGCGTCCGCTACGTCGGGCCGATCGACGGGCACAATATCGAGGCTCTCGAGGCCACGATCCGTAGCGCCGCGACCTGGGACGGCCCGATCCTCGTGCACGTCATGACCCAGAAGGGTCGAGGCTACGAACCGGCAGTCTCCGACGACCTGCGGATGCACGACTTCAAGTTGCCCCCACGCCTCAACGACGAGGAGGTGCCACCGCAGTCCTTCACCGAGGCCTTCAGCAACGCGCTCGTAACCCTCGCGGGCGTCGATGACCGCATCGTCGCCATCACCGCCGCGATGGCCGGTCCGACCGGCCTCATGCAGTTCCAAGAGCGCTTCCCCGATCGATTCTTCGACGTCGGTATCGCCGAGCAGCACGCGGTCACCGCGGCGGCCGGTATGGCAATGGGCGGACTCAAGCCCGTGGTGGCCGTGTACTCGACGTTCTTCAGCCGCGCCTTCGACCAGGCGCACCTCGACGTCGGTCTGTTGAACCTGCCCGTCGTCTTCGTCTTTGACCGCGCGGGGATCACCGGCGACGACGGCCCGAGCCACCACGGGCTGCTCGACATGGCGCTCTGCCTCGCCATCCCCAACGTGACGATCTTCGCGCCCTCGAGCGCCGAAGAGGTGCCCGGCATGCTCGCGACCGCGCTCTCGATGTCAACGCCAACGGCCCTGCGCTTTCCCAAGACCCTGCCCCAGCCCTTCGACGGCGCCATCGGCAGCGGCCTCAACGCGCGCGAGGTCCTTCGCGGCGACGGGTCGCTCTGCGTGCTCGCCGTGGGCAAGATGGCGCCCAGCGCCCTGGCGGCGATCGCCGCGATGGGCTCGAACCGCGGCCGCGTGACCCTCTACGACGTGCGGGTCCTGCCCCCGGACCGGGCGATGATCGCCGACGCGCTCACCCACGAGCGCATCATCACCGTCGAAGACGGCACGCGCCACGGTGGGGCCGGCACCCTGATGGTCGCCGCCGTGCGTGACCGGGCCCAGGAGCTCGGCCAGGCATTCCCCACGACGAGGATTCTCGGCGTGCCGCGCGCGTTCCTCGAGCACCACCGTCCGGATCTCCTGCTCGCCGAGCTGGGACTCGACCCGGCCGGGCTCGCCGAAGCCTTCACGAGGATGCTCGACGACAAGCCCGAGTTCCCCCGGCCGCTGCCCGAAGCGCCGCACTCTTCGTACCTGTAACCGCCGCCGCGGTCCCCGGGTACCCTGAGACCCATGTCGAATCTCGTGAACCGTTCCGACGCCGAGTGGCGGGCCCTGCTCGACCCCGAGCGCTACGCCGTGCTGCGCGAAGCCGCAACCGAGCCACCCTTCACCGGGTCGCTGCTCAACGTGGACGACGCCGGCGTCTTCACCTGCGGGGGCTGCGGGCAACGGCTCTTCACGTCGGACCAGAAATTCGACTCACACTGCGGCTGGCCGAGCTTTGACGCCTGCGAGCCGGGCACGATCGTCGAACGACCCGACCACTCGCTCGGACGGGTCCGCACCGAAATCCTCTGTAGCGCGTGCGGCGGACACCTGGGCCACGTCTTTGACGACGGCCCGACCCCGACTGGCCTCCGCTATTGCGTGAACTCGCTCGCCATCGACTTCGATCCCGCGAGCGAGTGACCCACTAGACGTCGAGGAACCGGCGGATCGCGAGTCCCGACCCGACCGAACCGATCACCACGCCAACGACCAGCACCACGAGGTTCGTGCCCACGAGTGCCGTCGTGTCGAGCTGGAACTCGTTGTGCAGCGGATACCACGTGTGCAGGGCCGTCACCGCGAGCACGGCGACGAGGGAACCGAGCAGACCCTGGATGAACCCCTCGGTGATGTAGGGGATGCGGATGAACCAGTTCGTCGCGCCGACGAGCTTCATGACTGACACTTCGCGGCGCCGCGCGAAGATCGCCATGCGGATCGTGTTCAGGATTAGGACCGTCGCCGAGAGCAGCAGGACCCCGGCCAGCGCCAGGAACACGATCTGCAGGATTCGGATCGCGCTGTTCATCTGGCGGATCTGCTGCTCGGGCGCGGTGACGTTGTAGACGCCGGGCTCGTTCTTGAACGTGGACATCACGACGAAGGCGTCCGAGGGCACCGTGGGCACGCAACGGAATGACGACGGCACGTTCGAGACCGAGAGCACCGACCACTCGGACTGGGGCAGGATGCGCTTGGCCTCCTGGTAGTCCTGGGCCTGGGAATTAAAGACGCAGTCCTTCACGATGGGCAGCGTCGCGAGTTGGCTCTTCACGTTGGCGACCTGGCTCGCGCTGGCGTTGGGCTGCATCCAGACCGTGACCCGAGTCCCCTGCTGCCACTGGGCCGAAGCCTGTGCGGCACTCTGCTTGAGCAAGAGCGCCGCGCCCACCAGGGACAGCGACACCGCTACGGTCAGCACCGCGGCGATGGTCATCATTCGATTGCGCCACAGGTTGGCGAGGGTCTCTTTGATCGCGTATCGCAGGTAGACGCGCATCAGCGGATCTCCATCGGCTCGTCGATGCCGTAGACGCCGCGAACCTGGTCGCGAACCATCTCGCCGTGGTCGAGCTCGATCACCCGTCGACGCATCCGGTCCACGAGCGCCTTGTCGTGGGTCGCCATCACGACGGTGGTGCCGGTCCGATTGATCCGCTCGAGCAACGCCATGATCGACTCCGAGTTCGTCGGGTCGAGGTTGCCGGTGGGCTCGTCGGCGAGCAGGATCAGCGGTCGATTGACGAAGGCTCGCGCCACCGCCACGCGCTGCTGTTCGCCGCCCGAGAGCTCACCGGGGACGTTCTTGGCCTTGTCGGCGAGTCCGACGAGCTCGAGGATCTGGGGCACCTGGGACTCGATGGTCGAGCGGGGGCGCCCGATCACCTCGAGGGCGAAGGCGACGTTCTCGAAGACTGACTTGTTGGGCAGGAGACGGAAGTCCTGGAACACGCAGCCGATGTTGCGCCGTAGGTAGGGCACCCGCCACTTGGAGAGCTCGCTGATGTCGCGGCCCGCCTCGAGGATTCGACCGCGGTCGGGCAGTTCCTCGCGCAGTAAGAGGCGCAGGAACGTCGTCTTGCCCGAACCAGACGCACCGACGAGGAAGACGAATTCGCCCTTCTCGATGTCGAGCGAGATGTCCTTCAGTGCGGGCGTCCCGTTCTTGTACGTCTTCGATACGTTCTCAAAACGAATCACGGCACTGCCCCTTCGGGTTCACTTGATCGGTGGTCGCACACCCAGAATCTCTCTGGGCATTCTAGTTTCGCTGTGCCGTTGCGACGTCATCGTCATCCGCGCCCTGGTCGAATCGTTCAGTTACCCGTGCGCTGGCGGCGCAGTTCGGCTTCCATGAAAGCGTCGATGTCCCCGTCGAGGACCGCGTCGACGTTGCCGGTCTCGACGTCGGTGCGGTGGTCCTTCACCAGTTGGTAGGGCGCCTGCACGTAACTGCGGATCTGCGAACCCCAGGCGTTGTCGGACCGGTCCCCCGACAGCGCATCCATCTCGGCGCGGCGCATCGCGCGGGCGCGCTCGGCGAGCTTCGCGGTAAGGATCTGCAGCGCCCTGGCCCGGTTCTGGTGCTGGCTGCGCTCGTTCTGACAGCTCACCACGATCCCCGTCGGCAGGTGGGTGATCCGAATCGCCGAGTCGGTCTTGTTGACGTGCTGGCCGCCGGCGCCCGAGGATCGGTAGGTGTCGATGCGAAGGTCCTTCTCGTCGATGTCCACCTCGTGGGCGTTGTCGTCGAGTAGTGGCGTGACTTCGAGACTCGCGAAGCTGGTCTGACGGCGCGCCTGGGAGTCGAAGGGACTGATCCGGACGAGCCGGTGCACGCCGCGGTCCGACGAGAGCCACCCGTAGGCGAAGGGACCCTTCACGATGAACGTCGCCGACAGCAGGCCGGCCTCTTGACCCTCGGTGATCTCGTCGACCTCGACCCCGAAGCCGTGGCGCTCGGCCCAACGTGAGTACATGCGCAGCAGCATCTCGGTCCAGTCCTGGGCGTCGGTGCCGCCGGCGCCCGCGTGGAGTTCGGCGATGGCGTCGTTCTGGTCGTAGGGGCCGCTCAGCAGGCTCTGGGTCTCCAGCGCGGTGAGCGTCGCGTCGACCGCGGCGACGTTCGCGCGAAGCTCGTCGAGCAACGCCCAGTCCACCTCGCCCGCGTTCAACGATTCAGCCGAGAAGTCGCTCAACACGACGCAGTCGTCAAGGTTGCGCCGCAGCTGGTCAAAGGCCTCGAGCTCGCTCGTCAGGCGGCCGAGCTCGGTCGTGACGGCCCGGGCGTGATCCTGGTCGTTCCATAGGTCCGGCGAGGACGCTTCGTCGTTGAGCAGCGCGTGGCGGTCGCGGTGTTCGTCGATCTTCAAGTAGTCGCGCGCCGAGTTCCACCGCTCCTCGAGCACGCCGAGGGATGCCTGCGCCTCGCGTAGCGCGTTTTCCGCCTTAGGGTCGGCCATGGCACTGCTTGAACTTCCGGCCCGAGCCACACCAGCAGGGCTGATTGCGACCGAGCTTCTCGTTGGGCTTGGTCGCCGTGGCCGCGGCGCCACTGGCGTGCGAGGGCAGCTCGACCGCGCCCGGGGCGACCTCGGCGACATTGGTCACCGCCCGCTCGAGCCCGTCGTCTTGGATGCTCGCCTCTTCCTCGTCGGGCGCCGTCGCTTCGACGTGGGTGACGTAGCGGATGAAGTCGGTCTCGACGGCGTCCAGGAGGTGCTCGAACATGACGTAGCCCTCCTTCTGCCACGCCGTGAGCGGGTCCTGCTGGGCGACCTGGCGCAGGTGGATTCCGTCGCGCAGGTAGTCCATGTCCGACAGGTGGTCGCGCCACCGCTGGTCCAGGATCTGCAGCATCACGTCGCGCTCGATCTCCTTGGCGGTCTCGAGCCCGCCGGGGTACTCCTCGCACTTGGCCTGGTACTCGGTCAGCGCGTCAGCGACAATCGCCTCGACCGCCTCGTCGCGGTCGCCGTATGACTCCAGGTCCGACATCGTGATCGTCGTCGGGTAGTAGGTCGGCAGATCCACGAGCAGCGCGTTGAGATCCCAGGCCTCGGGGAACTCGCTCTCGAGGTAGGTCTCGACGACGGCCGTGATCTGGCGCTCGAGCATCTCGATCGTCGAGTCGTGGATGTCCTCGCCGTCAATGACCTGCTGACGCCGGGCGTAGATCACCTTGCGTTGCTCGTTCATGACCTCGTCGTACTTGAGCACGTCCTTGCGGATCTCGGCGTTGCGCGCCTCAACGGTGTTCTGGGCGCGCTCGATGGCCTTGGAGACCATCTTGGCCTCGATGGCCTCGCCCTCGGGCATGGCCCGCTCCATCACCCACGACACGGCTCCCGTCGCGAAGAGTCGCAACAGGTCGTCCTCGAGGGACAGGTAGAAACGGCTCTCACCCGGGTCGCCCTGGCGCCCGGAGCGGCCCCGCAGCTGGTTATCGATCCGGCGCGAGTCGTGGCGTTCGGTGCCCAGCACGTAGAGGCCACCGACCGCGCGGACCTCGTCGCCTTCGGCGTCACAGACCTTGGTGAAGCGGGCGAGGGCCGCCTGGTACGCGGCGTCGTACTCCTCGGTGTCGGTCGCGATCCCCTGGGCGATGACGTCGCGGCGCGCCAGTCCCTCGGCGTTGCCGCCCAGGATCACGTCCACGCCTCGTCCCGCCATGTTCGTCGCCACCGTCACGGCGTGCTTGCGCCCCGCCTGGGCCACGATTTCGGCCTCGCGGAAGTGCTGCTTCGCGTTGAGGACCTCGTGGGCGATGCCCGCCTTGGACAGGGCTCGCGAGAGCAGCTCGGACTTCTCGACGGACGCCGTACCGAGCAGGACCGGCTGGCCGATGTCCGTGCGAGCGCGCACATCCTCGACGATCGCGTTGAACTTGTCCTGCTCGGACTTGAAGATCAGGTCGGCCTCGTCCACTCGGCGCGACGGCCGATGGGTCGGGATCGGCACGACGGCGAGGTTGTAGGTGCTGCCGAATTCGCTCGCCTCGGTCTCGGCCGTGCCGGTCATGCCCGCGAGCTTCTCGTAGAGGCGGAAGTAGTTCTGCAGGGTGACGGTCGCCCAGGTGTGGTTCTCCTCTTGGATCCGCACCCGCTCCTTGGCCTCGACCGCCTGGTGCAGCCCGTCGGACCAACGCCGTCCCTCGAGGGTTCGGCCCGTGAACTCATCGACGATCTTCACCTCGCCCGCGTCGACCAGGTAGTCCTTGTCGCGGTGGAAGAGCTCCTTGGCGCGCAGGGCCTGGCCCAACTGATGCACGTAGTTCGTCGCGACCGCGTCGTAGAGATTGGTCACGCCGAGCTGGCGTTCCACCTTCTCGATGCCCGACTCGGTGGGCACCACGGTCTTTTTCTCCTCGTCGACCTCGTAGTCCTCGTCGCGCACCAGGGTGCGAACAATCGACGCGAACTGGTAGTACAGCTTGGTCACGTCCGACGCGGGACCCGAGATGATCAGGGGCGTTCGGGCCTCGTCGATCAGAATCGAGTCGACCTCGTCGACGATGGCGAAGTTGTGGCCGCGCTGGACCATGTGCTCGCGGCGCCGAGCCATGTTGTCGCGCAGGTAGTCAAAGCCGAACTCCGTGTTCGTCCCGTAGGTGACGTCCGACTCGTAGGCCTCGCGCTTCTGCTCGAAGTCGGGCAGGTCGGGCCCCACGCGCCCGACGCTCAGCCCGAGAAACCGGTGCAGGCGTCCCATCCAGTTCGCGTCACGGGTGGCGAGGTAGTCATTCACGGTGACGACGTGCACGCCGTTGCCCGTCAGGGCGTTCAGATACACGGGCAGGGTCGAGACGAGGGTCTTGCCCTCACCGGTCTTCATCTCGGCGATCCACCCGAAGTGCAGCGCCATGCCGCCCATCAGTTGCACGTCGTAGTGGCGCTGGCCCAACACCCGGGTCGCGGCCTCGCGCACAACCGCGAACGCCTCGATCAAGAGGTCGTCGAGGGTCTCACCGTCGGCCAGGCGGCGTCGGAACTCGTCGGTCTTGGCCCGCAGCTCGGCGTCGCTCAAGGCCGCCATCTCGTCCGATAACTCGTTGATCGGCCCAACCAGCTCGGCGAGTTGACGCACGCGCTTGCCCTCACCGGCCCTCAAAATCTTGCTGAACACACTCATGTCGTGTTTCACCCTACCGGTAGACGGACAATCCTTACGGGGCTACGGGTGTCTGACCTGGTCTTTGACCCCACACCTGCCTGCGGCGGTGTCCACACGCGCCGTCGGCAGCCGAAGCTCTCCGACGTCGTTCTCGTGCACTTCACCGGCTCCCCCCGCGGCCACGGTGACCGCGAAGGGGCAGGACTGACTTCTAAACCGCGCCATGCTCGGCGTCAACAAGACGCCTTACGTGGGTCGTTTCGCCCGCGGCTGGCCTCGACTTTCAACCACAGAACCACCCGTAGCCCCGGACCAGTCTACGGCCGCGCCCGTCGCGTCCACGAGTCGAGCGCCAACATCGCCGCCAGCCGCGCCCCGAGCACCAGGCTCGCCACCGGGGCCAGCAGCCGGCGCCAGCCCCGGGCGGTCTGCCATTCGAATCGCAGGGCGCTCTGGTGGTGCGCGACGATCATCGCCCGCGAGGCGCGCTGGCGTGACAATCCCTCGACGTGGGTCACGACCGCCTCGGGCACCGCGGCGACCGTCCACCCGGCGCCCCACACTCGCCAGCACAGCGCCATGTCCTCGGCGAACATGAAGTACCGCTCGTCAAAGCCCCCGACGGCCTCGAGCACCGAGCGCCGGATCAGGAAGCAGGCTCCCGACACCCAGTCGACCGTCCCGTCGGGCCGCGGCGCGCGGTACCGCGCCGTCGCGGGGTTGCCCGGCCACCAGGGCGCGAGGACCGCGTGCGCACCAGCGAGCCACACGTTGGGAAAGACTCGCAGCGACGGGTAGCGCGACCCGTCGGGCCGCTCGATGGTCGGCCCGACCACGCCGACCTCGGCGTGCTCGTCGAGGTAGGCGACCATCGCCGCCACGGCGCCCTCGTGCACGATGAGGTCGGGGTTAGCGACCAGCACGTAAGGGTTCGTCGCCTCGGCGGCGACGCCTCGGTTGACGCCTCGGCCGTAGCCCAGATTGAGCCCGGGTTCGACCAGGGTCACCGCGTCGAGGTCGACGTACGCGCTGGTCGAGCCCGGACGGCCGTTCTCGACCACGACGATTCGATCGACGTCGTTGGCCTGCAGGGACCGAACACAGTCGACGAGTGCCTCGTCGGCATGGAAGTCGACGACGACCGCGGTGACAGGCAGGGTCACGACGCCGCCCGGTCACGCAAGAGCCGCGCGACGCCTTCGTGCCAGTCCGGCAACGCCGCCCAGCGCGAACGCCACTTGGCCGTGACCAGGTCGCTGCGCCGGGGGCGCGTCGCGAGCGGCGCCGGCGACAGTTCGGCGGTCGTGATCGGCGTCGCGAACTCATCGCCGCGCCCGAGCTCGCGTCCGACGAAGCGGGCCAGGTCAAACCAGGTCGTCGTTCCCTCGTTGGCGACGTGCCACACGCCGCCGGGCCGCTCACGCACCACCGTCACGAGTGCCCGCGCGAGGTCAGCCGCGCAGGTCACCGTGCCAGTCTGGTCGTCCACGAAACGTACCGTCGACCCGCTCGTCGCGCGGTTGGCGATGACGTGCACGACGCTCTTGCCACGCACGCCCATGACCCACGACGTTCGAACGATGGTGTCTTGCACCCGGCAGCGCTGTTCGCCGGCCCACTTCGACGCTCCGTAGACACCCTGGGGGTTCGGGACATCGTCTTCCCGGTAGCCCGACCCCTTCTCCCCGTCAAAGACGTAGTCGGTGGAGATCGTCACGAAGTGCGCCCCGAGCGCGGCGCACGCCTCCGAGAGCAAACCCGTCG
>JAKAPH010000006.1:0-16764 GCA_021807265.1 Actinomycetes bacterium
CTTCACCGCCCTGTCCGGGCTCGGCCGGATCGGGCTGCGCCGGCCGCTCACGCCAGACGACCTGGCGACCCTCGAGCGCCTAGTCCCCCAGTTCGCCCACGGCGGCGGCTACCGCGCCGAGGCGAACACGCTGACCTTCGACTTCGACGGACGGCGCTACGTGGAACTGCGCCAACTCATCGATGCCGTGAACGACCTCGGTTAGTCGTCCGAGACCCCGCGCAGGATGGCCTCGGCCTTCTGGAGGCTGCGCCGCGCCCGCGCGAGCTGGCGCTCGACGTGCTGGGCGTCCTCGTCACCGCGCAGCTGCGCACGCACGGCGTCAAAGACCGCGTCGCTGACACGCTGCTCCAGCGCGGCGACTTCGTCCGCGAGCTCGGCGAATGACGTCACGACGTCAAGGTCTGGACGTCGAGCTCCCCGGCCGCGTACTGGGCGCGCAGCACTTTCTTGTCGAACTTGCCGACGCTGGTCTTGGGGATCGACTCGATGAAGGTCCAGTGCTCGGGCAGCCACCACTTGGCGACTCGCTCGGCGAGGTAGGCGCGCAGTTCGGCGGCCGTCGCGCTCGCGCCTGGTCGCAGCACCACACAGCACAGCGGGCGCTCCTGCCACTTGTCGTCGGGCACGGCGATGACCGCGGCCTCGAAGACCGCGGGGTGGGCCATGACGGTCCCCTCGAGCTCCACCGAGCTGATCCACTCGCCGCCGGACTTGATGACGTCCTTGGTGCGGTCGCTGATCACCATGAACCCCTCGTGATCGAGCGTGCCGATGTCGCCGGTGCGCAGCCACCCGTCGTGGAAGCGCTCGGGCGCGTCGACCCCGTAGTACGAGCCGGTGATCCACGGGCCGCGGATCTCGAACTCGCCCACGGTCTGGCCGTCGTTGGGCAGGACCGACCCGTCATCGTCGGTGATACGCATCTCGACGCCCGCGACGACGCGGCCGGCCTTGGCGCGGTAGTCGATCTCCTTCTCGGGCGGCGTGCCGGCCGGCGGGATCGAGACGGCCGCGAGCGGGCTCGTCTCGGTCATCCCCCACCCCTGGACCATATTGCGCCCGTAGCGGTCGCGGAAGGCCTCGATCATCGTGCGCGGCACCGCCGAGCCGCCCGCGAGGATCCCGCGCATCGACGAGAAGTCGGCGTCGGCGTCGTTCTCCGCGGCGCGCAGCACGTCGTTCCAGACCGTCGGCACGCCAAGGGAGATGGTGGGGCGCAGCTCGCGGATCATCTTCACGATGGGTTCACCCTGGAGGAACATCTGGGGCATGATCAGCTCGGTGCCGGCGAAGAACGCCGTGTAGACGGCGCCCCACGCGTTGACGTGGAACATCGGCACGATGAGCAGGCACCGGTCCTTCTCGCACAGCCCGATCGAATTCGCGGTGGTCGAGGCGAGCGAGTGCAGCCAGATCGACCGGTGCGAGTAGACGACGCCCTTGGGGTTGCCGGTGGTGCCCGAGGTGTAGCACATGATCGCTGCGGTCCGCTCGTCGAGGTCCGGCCACACGAAGCCCGGCGACTCGGCCGAAACGAACTGCTCGTAGTCGATCGTCTCGCCGAGCACCCCGCTCTCGTCGGGCCCGTTGACGATGATGTGCTTGACCGTGGGGATCTGGTCGCGCACCTTGGCGAGCAGGGGGATCAGGGTGTGGTCGATGATGATGACCTGGTCCTCGGCGTGGTTGATGACAAAGGCCAGCTGCTCGGGGAAGAGTCGGATGTTCAGGGTGTGTAGTACCGCGCCCATCGCCGGGACGGCGAAGTAGGCCTCCATGTGGGTCTGGTTGTTCCACATGAACGTCGCCACCCGGTCGCCGTCGCCGACGCCGAGCCGGCGCAGCGCCGCCGCGAGCTGCTCGGCCCGCTTGGCGATCGTCGCGAAGGACGCCTCGGCCACGCCATCGGCGCCCACCGTGTACACGGTCTTGTCGGCGTAGACCCACTCGCCGTGTCGGATGATGCCACTGATCAGCAGTGGCGCTTCTTGCATCGTGCTCTGCATACCGTCTCCGTTCCCCCTAGGTCGATGCTACAAAGTTCGAACGTCTCGCGTTACCAGGAAGTTCGATACGGCCCGACGGGTGCGGGCAGGGCGCTTTCGCCCATCAAATGGGCGTCGATCGCCGAGGCGGCACTGCGCCCCTCGGCGATGGCCCAGACAATCAGGCTCTGGCCGCGCACGGCGTCCCCGCACGCAAAGACCGGTGCCGCGCCGGCGATCGGCGTGCGCCAGTCGTCGTCGACGAGCAGCGTCGCGCGCTCGGTGCGCACCGACGGGTCCTCCAGGCCGAGGCTCGCGAGCTCGGGGCCGGTGAACCCCGCGGCGATGAGCACCAGGTCGGCCGCGACGGTCTCGGACTCGCCCGAATCGAGGTGGCGCAGCACCGCCTCGGTGACGCGCCCGTCGCCGCGGAACTCGACGGTCTCGGTCGCAAAGATCCGCTCGCCGCCCTCGTCGTGGGCCGAGGTGACCTTGAAGAGCCGCGGCATCGTCGGCCAGGGCTGGTCGGCGGGTCGGCGGTCGGGCGGGCGGTCGAGGATCTCGATCTGGGTGACCGAGCGCGCACCCTGGCGATGCGCGGTGCCGAGGCAGTCCGCGCCGGTGTCGCCGCCGCCGAGGATCAGGACGTGCTGGCCGCTCGCGCTGATCGGGCTCGCCGTGTCGGTTGCGACGGCACGGTTGGCCGCCTCGAGGTAGGTCATCGCGGGCATCACCCCGGCGAGGTCCGCGCCGGGTACCGGGATCAGTCGGGGAATCGTCGAACCGACGGCGAGCAGGACCGCGTCGTGGCGCTCCTGGAGCGCCGCCAGCGGCGTTCCCGCCGGACCGACGGCGCTGGAGGTGACGAACGTGATCCCGGCGTCGACCATCGCGCCGATCCGCCGGTCGAGCACCGACTTCTCGAGCTTGAAGGCGGGGATGCCGTAGCGCAGCAGCCCGCCGATCGCGTCGGCGCGCTCGTAGACGGTCACGGCGTGGCCGGCGGCGCGCAGCTGGGCCGCGGCGGCGAGCCCGGCGGGACCGGACCCCACGACCGCCACGTGGCGGCCGCTCTCGTGGCTGGGCACGCGCTGCACGGGCAGGCCGAGCGCGAAGGCGTGCTCGGCGACCTCGTATTCGACGCGCTCGATCGTCACCGCATCGTCCCCGACCGCGAGAACACAGGCCGACTCGCACGGCGCGGGACAGAGCCGGCCGGTGAACTCGGGGAAGTTGTTCGTCGCGAAGAGCTGGGCGGCCGCGAGGTCCCAGCGCTCGTGGTAGACGGCGTCGTTGAAGACGGGGATCCGGTTGCCGAGTGGACAGCCCTGGGTGCAGAACGGAATGCCGCAGTCCATGCACCGTGAGGCCTGCACCGCGATCTCGTCGTCGCGCTGGGCCTCGTAGACCTCGCGCCAGTCGCGCAGGCGCACCGCGACGGGCCGGTAGGCCGGTCCGCGGCGGGCGAACTCGAGGAACCCGGTCGGCTTACCCATTGCGCTGCTCGTCCCGTGCGCGCTGGTACTCCGAGGTCTCGATGCGAACGAAGGCCATACGCGCGACGCGCCAGTCCGCCAGGATCCCCGCCGCCACGGGCGAGCCGGTCTCGCGCCCGTAGCGCTCGAGCAGGGCGTGTAGCGTCGCCTCGTCCTCGAACTCGAGCGGGTCGACCTCGTAGACGCCGGCACTGAGCACGTCATAGACGCGCCGCATCGGATCGTAGAGGTAGATCGTTCCCCCGGACATCCCCGCGGCCAGGTTGCGCCCGACGCCCCCGAGGATCGCCACGACCCCGCCGGTCATGTACTCCCCCGCGTGGTCCCCCGTCCCCTCGACGACGATCGTCGCCCCGGAGTTGCGCACGCCGCAGCGCTCGCCGACGACGCCGCTCACGAAGAGCTCGCCCGACGTCGCGCCGTAGCCGATCACGTTGCCGGCGATGATGTTCTCGTCGCGCGCGAAGGTCGACTCGGCCGGTGGGCGCACGATGATGCGACCCCCCGAGAGACCCTTGCCGACGTAGTCGTTGCAGTCCCCCGACAGGCTGATCGTCAGGCCGGCGGGCATGAAGGCACCGAGGCTCTGGCCGGCCGATCCCTCGAGGCGCAGCGTGATGGTGTCCTCGGGCAGCGTGCGGGCGCCGAGCAGGCGCGTGATCGCGCTGCCCGTCAGCGTGCCGACGGTTCGATTGACGTTCTCGATGCGGCCCTCGTAGACGTAGGGTGTGGCGTCGCGCGCGGCGTCGAGCGCCTCGTCGAAGAACTTCCAGTCGAGGGCGTCGGCGAGGCCGTGGTCCTGGCTAATGCGCCGGAGCCGCTGGTCCTCGGGCACCCCGTGCAGCAGCGCCGCGAGGTCGATCCCCCGCTCGGCGGCCGCACGCTCGTCAATGGCGAGGTGCGACGGGTCGCCGATCAGTTCGTCGAGACTGCGCAGGCCCAGTTCGCTCAGGTACTCACGGACCTCGGTCGCGATGAACTCGAAGAAGTGCTCGACGAACTCCGGCTGACCGGTGAAGCGTTCGCGCAGGGCGGGGTTCTGGGTGGCGATGCCGACGGGGCACGTGTCGAGGTGACAGACCCGCATCATCACACAGCCCGACACCACCAGCGGCGCGGTCGCGAAGCCGAACTCCTCGGCGCCGAGCATGGCGGCGATCACGACGTCGCGCCCGGTCTTCAGTTGTCCGTCGACCTGCAAGACGACCCGGCTGCGCAGGCCGTTAGCCGCGAGCGTCTGGTGGGCCTCGGTCAGCCCGATCTCCCAGGGCGTGCCCGCGTGCTTCAGTGACGTGAGTGGCGCCGCGCCCGTGCCGCCGTCGTGGCCCGAGATCAGCACGACGTCGGCGTGGGCCTTGGCGACGCCCGCGGCGATGGTGCCCACGCCCTGCTCGCTCACCAGCTTCACGTGGATCCGGGCCTGGTCGTTGGCGTTCTTCAGGTCGTAGATCAGCTGGGCGAGGTCCTCGATGGAGTAGATGTCGTGGTGCGGCGGCGGCGAGATCAGTCCGACGCCGGGCGTCGAGTGCCGGGTTGCCGCGATCCAGGGGTAGACCTTCGTGCCGGGCAGCTGGCCCCCTTCGCCGGGCTTGGCGCCCTGGGCCATCTTGATCTGGAGGTCGTCGGCGTTCACCAGGTAGCGGCTCGTCACGCCGAACCGGCCCGAGGCGACCTGCTTGATCGCCGAGCGCCGATTCTGGCGCGGGTCGCTCGTGTCGAAGCGGTCCTCGTCCTCACCGCCCTCGCCGGTGTTGGACTTGGCTCCGAGGCGGTTCATCGCGATGGCGAGCGTGGTGTGCGCCTCTTCGCTGATCGAGCCGTAGGACATCGCGCCCGTCGAGAAGCGCCGCACGATCGAGGCCACGCTCTCGACTTCCTCGAGGGGCGTGGGCGTCGCGGCGGGACGCAGCGCGAGCAGCGAGCGCAGCGTCATGCGCCCGCGGGATTGGTCGTCCACGAGCGCCGTGTACTCCTTGAACAGGTCGTAGCGCCCCTCGCGAGTGGCGTGCTGGAGCTTTTGGACCGTGTGGGGGTTGAACAGGTGCAGCTCGCCGTCGCGGCGCCACTGGTACTCCCCGGCGTTCGCGAGCGCCTCGACGGGCGATTCGACGCCGTACGCCGCGCGGTGCCAGGTGAGCAGGTCCGTCGCGATCCGCTCGATGCCGGTGCCGCCGATGCGCGAGGAAAAGCCGGGAAAGTACGCGGCGAGCAAGGCGTCGTCGAGTCCGACCGACTCAAAGAGCTGGGAGCCGACGTAGCTCGCGACGGTGCTCACGCCCATCTTGGACATGACCTTCACGAGGCCCTTGGTGAGGGCCTTGGCGTACTGGTAGCGCGCCTCGTAGGCGGCGCGCTTCTCGATCTCGCCGCGGTCCACGAGCGCATCGATGGACTCATAGGCGAGGTACGGGCACACCGCGGAGGCCCCGAAGCCCACGAGCAGCGCGACGTGGTGCACTTCGCGCACGTCGCCGGCCTCGAGGATGAGCGCGGCGCGGGTGCGCAGGTGCTCGTCGACGAGGCGGTGGTGGACCGCCGAGACGAGCAGCAGGCTCGGAATCGCGGCGTGGGTCGCGCTGGTGTTGCGGTCCGAGAGGATCACCAGGTTCGCCCCCGCGCGCACCTGGGCGACGACCTCGTCGGCGACCTGCGCGATGGCCGCGGCCAGCCGCTCCCCGTCGCTCCCTTGGCCCTCGACCAGGAACAGCCCGTCGAGGGCGACCGGGGCGAAGCCGGTGACGTGCTCGTTCTCGTTCACGTAGCGCAGCTTCGCGAGGTCCTCGATGCTGAGCACGGGCGAGGGCAGGACGATCTGGTGGCAGTGCGCCGCGGACTCGCTGAGCAGGTTGTCCTCCCCGCCGATGGTCACGCGCGTCGAGGTCACGAGCTCCTCGCGGATCGCGTCGAGCGGCGGGTTGGTCACCTGGGCGAAGAGCTGGCTGAAGTAGTCAAAGATCGACCGCGGGCGACTCGAGAGCACCGGCAGTGCGCTGTCGGAGCCCATCGAGCCGATGGGCTCCTCGCCCACCTGGGCCATGTGGCGAACGATGAGGCGCAGGTCCTCGTCGCTGTAGCCGAAGTTGCGCTGGCGCTGGCGCACCGACGCGTAGCTCGGCAGCAGCATGGGGCGCGCGTTGAGGTCCTCGAGGGCCACCTGCTGCGCGCCCAGCCACTCGCCGTAGGGGGCACGGCTCGCGAGCTCGGACTTGATCGCCTCGTCGTCAACGATCGCGCCCTTGGCGAGGTCGACGAGAAAGACCCGCCCGGGCTGGAGGCGTCCCTTGCGCACGACCGTCGCGGGGTCGATCGCCAGCACGCCGACTTCGCTCGCGAAGATGACCCGGTCGTCGCTCGTCACCCAGTAGCGCGCCGGGCGCAGGCCGTTGCGGTCGAGCACGGCGCCCACGACCGTGCCGTCACAGAACGTGATGGACGCGGGTCCGTCCCACGGCTCCATCAGCGCCGCGTGGTAGCGGTAGAAGTCGCGCCGGCGCTCGTCCATCGCGGTCGAGCGCTCCCACGCCTCGGGGATCATCATCAGCACCGCGTGCGGCAGCGTGCGTCCGCCACGCACCAACAGCTCGACGACCTCGTCGAAGCTCGCCGAGTCGCTCATGGACTCGGTGATGATGGGCGTCAGCTCGGCGAGGTCCACGGGCAGCGACGGTGCGCGCAGGGTGGTCTCGCGCGCGTGGATCCAGTTCCGGTTGCCGCGGATGGTGTTGATCTCGCCATTGTGGGCGATGAAGCGGAAGGGCTGGGCGAGCTCCCAGCGCGGCAGGGTGTTGGTCGAGAATCGGCTGTGCACCACCGCCACGGCCGACGCGAGTGCCGGGTCCGACAGGTCCGCGAAGTAGCGCCGCAGCTGGGGGGCGCTCAGCATCCCCTTGTATATCAGCACCCGGGCCGAGCACGACGACGCGTAGACGCCACCGCGCTGTTCGGCGAGGCGGCGCATGCAAAAGAGCGCATCCTCGAGAGCATCGGTCGTGGTCGCGGCGCTGCTCGCCACGAGCTGCATCGTAAAGACCGGCTCACTCGCGGCCGAGGTCGCGCCCAGGATCGAGGAGTCGACCGGGACCTCGCGCCAGGCGAGGCTGGTGAGGCCCGCGCGCGAAGCTGCGGCTGTCAACCGGGCGCGCGCGTCGTCGAGGTCGCTCGCGGCATCGATCATCCAGTGCGCGATGCCGTACTGACCGGCCGGGGGCACTACGTCGCCGAACCACGACCGCACGGCCTCGTCAGGAATCTGGATGAGCACACCCGCACCGTCCCCGGAATCCGGGTCCGCACCGGTCGCGCCCCGGTGCTCGAGATTCTCGAGAATCGTCAGCGCGTCCGTGACCGTCTGGTGGCTCGGGCGCCGCGTGAGATCCGCGATCATCCCGACGCCACAGGCGTCGTGTTCGAAGGAGGGGTCGTAGAGGGTTCTTGTCATAGCGTCACCAAACGGGGCAGCGCTGACCCGCCGCCACTATACCGAATTTCGACGACGTGACTGCGACCTACGCTGATGGAGTGACTCACGAACACTCCTCGGTTGCGGTCGTCGGCGCGGGCATCATCGGTCTCGCCACGGCCTTTCGCTTGGCTCGACGCGGCAACGCCGTCACCCTCTTTGACGCCGCGCCCGCCACGGGCGCGACGCGCGCCGCGGCGGGCATGATTGCGCCGACGGCCGAGATCGCGCCCGGTGAGGAGTCGAATTATCGCTTCCAGCGCGGGGCGATGGACGCGTGGCGGGCCATGGCGAGCGAGATCGCCGAGGTCACCGGCCACGAGGTCGGCATCGTCCAGACCGGCACGCTCATCGTCGGCTGGGACGCCAGCGACCGGCGCCTGATCGAGCAGTTCCGCACCGTCGCCGCCGAGTTCGGCGCACCCATGCGCAGTGTCACGCGCACCGATGAGCCGCGGCTCTTCGAGGGGCTCACCACACGGATCACCGAGGGGCTCGTGATGGACGATGACGGCTGGCTCGACCCCGACGAGGCCGTCGCGCAACTCATGGCGGCCAACGAGGCACTCGGTGTTCGCCTCGTGCGCGAACAGGTGCGCCAGGCGAGCGCCGACGAGAGCGGCGTGCGGGTCGTGACCGAGTCGGGCGAGACGCGCGCCGATTACGGCATCGTCACCACCGGCGCGGGCGGACTGCCCAACGGGCTGACCGTACCGAAGTCCCCGACCGTGCGTCCCGTTCGCGGGGTCACCGTGCGCGTCCAGAGTCTGGACCGCAGCGCACTGCCGACCGTGCGGGCCTACGTGCGCGGACGCGCCTTCTACATGGTGAGCCGACCCGGTGGCTACTGCGTGCTCGGCGCGACCGCCGAGGAGAAGTCCCAGCCCCTCGTCGAAGTGGGCGAGCTGCAGCGCCTCTTGCGCGACGGCCTTGACATCGTGCCCGAGCTCGAGGCCGCTCCCCTGCTCGAGGTTCGCAACGGCCTCCGGCCGGCGACGCCCGACCTGCGCCCGTTCTTCGTCGCGCTCGAAGAGCCGCGCTGGTCGTGGTCCTCGGGCCACTACCGCCACGGCGTCACCCTCGCCCCGCTCGCGGCGCTCGACGCCCTCGCCGCCATTCCGTCGTGATCACCGTCAACGGTGTTACCCAGGACCTGGCGGGTCGCACCATCCGCGAGGTGCTCACCGCGCTCTCGATGAATGACCGGGGGGTCGCCGTGGCAATCGACGGCGAGGTAGTCAGCAAGACGCGGTGGGACACGACCACCGCCGAAGACGGGGCGGCCATCGAAGTGGTGACGGCCGTCGCCGGAGGATAGGAGAAGGATGACGAACACCGAACTGCTCAACGCCCTCGACGAGCGAATCCTCGAGGCCCTACGGGCCAAGGCGACCGGCGAGACGATCGCGTTCTTGATGGAGGCGCGCGCCTGGCTCACGAATCCCGACCAACCGCACGGTGCGCATCGCCAATCGGCCTAACACCGAACGGCTATCATGGAACGCTCACGGGCTGTGGCTTAGTTTGGTCTAGAGCGCTCGGCTGGGGGCCGAGAGATCGGGAGTTCAAATCTCCCCAGCCCGACCACTGCCCCGCGGTTCGCGGGGCGAGAATCGGTGACACGCGGTGAGTGCGCCGACGTGCCTGGCGCTGTATCGGCCGCGATCAGGACCGCCAGTCAACCAGGCGGTGTCGTTCTATTCGGCGTGGTTGCGCAGCGAGCCGAGCCCGGCAATGGTGGTGACCACGTGGTCGCCGGAACGCAAGAAGACCGGCGGCTTCTGTCCCTGGCCGACGCCGTGGGGGCTGCCCGTGAAGATGAGGTCGCCCGGACGCAGTTCGCAGACGGTCGAGACGTAGGAAACGATCTCGGGCACGCTGAAGACCATGTCGTGGGTATTCGAATCCTGGAACGTCACACCGTTCACGCGGCACTCGATCTCGAGGTCGTTGGGATTCGCCACTTCGTCACTCGTCGTGATCCACGGGCCGACGGGCGCGAAGTTGCGGTGCGACTTGCCCAGGCTGAACTGGGCCGGCGAACCGGCGAGTTGCAGGTCGCGGTCGCTGATGTCCTGGCCCACGCAGTAGCCAGCGAGCGCGCCGAGGGCGTCCTCAACGGCGATGTCGCGCCCGCCGCTTCCCACGACGAGCACGAGCTCGGCCTCCCAGTCGGTGCGCGGCGAGACGATCGGGAACGTCACGTTCGCCCCCGCGAGGCTGGAGGCGAACTTCGCGAAGATCATCGGCTGTGGCGGCGGCGTGAGGCCCATCTCGGCGGCGTGGGTGCGGTAGTTGAGCCCCACCGCGAAGATCTGGCTGGGCTCGGCAACGACCGGTCCGAGCCGTCCGCTCGCCTCGAGGTCGTCGCGCTGGATCGTCTCGGACAGCGCCGGAGATGCCTCGGCGAACCACGTGCGCAGGTCATCGAGTTGGCCGAGCAGTGCGCGGGTGGAGGTGCCGAAGCGCCCGTTGGAGGCTGCTGCTACGTCTACGAAACCCTCATCGAGGACGATAACTGCGCGGCCATCAACGTTCGCTATACGCACGAGTCTCCTTACCGGTCGAATTCGTTCGAAGCAGTCTACCCGTGCCCGCGAGGGCGAAAATTCTCGCGACGCGACCGGTAGATTCGAATCACCCCCCAGTGAAGGAAGTCGCATGTCGCATCTGTTCTCCCCCCTCACCGTCGGCCGGCGCACCATCAAGAATCGCGCGTGGGTGAGCCCGATGTGCCAGTACTCGGCGCACGACGGTGTCGTCGGCGACTGGCATCGCGTGCACCTCGGCGCCTTCGCCACGGGCGGCGCGGGTCTGATCATGGCCGAAGCGACCGCGATCGATCCGGCGGGCCGCATCTCGGTGTACTGCCCGGGACTGTGGAACGACGCGCAGACGGCCGCGTGGCGGACGGTAACCGACTTCGCCCACGAGCACGGCGCAATGATCGGGATCCAGCTGGCGCACGCCGGCCGCAAGGGTTCGACCCTGGCCCCCTGGGACGACCACGTCCACGCCCACCCCGACGAGGGTGGATGGCAGACGGTCGCGCCGAGCGCGCTCGCCTTCGCGGGCTATCCCGAGCCGCGCGCGCTGAGCGTCGCCGAGATCGAGCACCTCGTCGACGCATTCGCCGACGGCGCCACGCGCGCGATGGACGCGCGCTTCGATCTCGTCGAGATCCACGCGGCGCACGGCTATCTCCTGCACCAATTCCTCTCGCCGCTGTCGAATCATCGCGACGACCAGTACGGCGGCTCCTTCGAGAATCGGATCCGCTTCCTGCTCGACGTGGTTGACGCGGTGCGCGCGCGTATCGCGGACGCGCCACTCTTCGTGCGCCTCTCGGCGACCGACTGGGCCGAGGGCGGCTGGGACATCGTCCAGTCCGTCGCCCTCGCCACGATCCTGAAGGACCACGGGGTCGACCTCGTCGATGCGTCATCGGGGGGCAACGTGGACGGCGTGCACATTCCGGTCGCGCCGGGCTACCAGGTGCCCTTCGCCGAGGCGATCCGTCGCGAGGCGGGCATCGCCACGAGCGCCGTCGGGCTCATCACGGAACCGGCCCAGGCCGAGGCGATCATCGCCGAGGGGCGTGCCGACGCGGTCATGCTGGCGCGTGCGAACCTGCGAAATCCCCGGTGGGCCCTGAACGCGGCGGAGAGCTTCGGCGAGGTGATCGAGTGGCCCCACCAGTTCGATCGCGCGCGCACGGTGCGTCACGGTTAGCCACATCGCGATGTCCGCTTGGTACACTCGGGGACCAGAGGCTGGTTTGGACACTGGCGTTCGTCTGGAAACTGGGCGAAAGAGGTAGTTCTCAGAGAGGGTGATTCCAACCGCAGGTTGGACACGTCATGGACAAGAAGAGTCCCTCCGTCCTTCGTCATCTTGCCGACGTGCAACCGGAGCTCTGGTGGCTCGACGCCGACCCGTTAGAGCCCGCGTCGCACTCCGCGCTTATCGGTGAGGTTGGCGCGGACCTGTGCGTGGTGGGCGGTGGCTACACGGGTCTGTGGACCGCGCTGCTCGCCAAGGAGCGCGACCCCGAGCGCAACGTCGTGGTCGTCGAGCAGTACGAGACCGGCGCGGGCGCCTCGGGCCGCAACGGGGGCTTCTGCTCGGCCTCCCTGACCCACGGCTTCAACAACGGGATGCGCCGCTTCGCCGACGAGATGGCGGTCATCGAGCGCCTCGGCCGCGAGAACCTCGACGAGATCGAGGCGACGATCGAGCGCTATGGGATCGAGTGCGACTTCGAGCGCACCGGCGAGTTGCGCGTCGCCCTCGCCCTCTGGCAGATGGACGACATGGTCGAGGAGGCGCGCCTGCGCAACGAGATGGGCGATCACGTCCTCGTGCTCTCGCGCGACGAGGTGCGCGCGCGCGTGAACTCGCCGATCTACCAGGGTGCCATCTTCGACCCCGACGGCACGGCGCTCGTCGACCCGGCGCGCCTCGTGTGGGGCCTCGAGCGGGCCTGTGAGTCCCTCGGGGTGACGATCTACGAAAACTCGCGCGTCGAGTGGCTCGAGGACGTCGACGACGCCATCCGGGTGCACACCCCCTACGGCGCCGTCACGGCGGCCCACGTGGCGCTGGCGACCAACGTCTTTCCGTCACTGCTGCGCAGCGTGCGCAAGTACGTCGTGCCCGTCTACGACTTCCAGCTGGTGACCGAGCCACTCACCGACGAGCAGATGGCCGCCATCGGCTGGGCCGGCCGCGAGGGCGTGGCCGACGCCGGCAACCGGTTCCACTACTACCGACTGACCAACGACCGCTCGATCGTGTGGGGTGGCTACGACGCCATCTACAACTTCCGCGGTCGCGTGCGGCGCGAGTACGAGTTCAACGCCGAGACCTACGCGACCCTCGCGAGCCACTTCCTCGAGACCTTCCCCCAGCTCTCAGACGTGAAGTTCACCCACGCTTGGGGCGGCGCGATCGACACCTGCACCCGGTTCTCGCCGTTCTGGGGAACGGCGATGGACGGCAAGGTCGCCTACGTGCTCGGCTACACGGGACTGGGCGTCGGCTCGACACGATTCGGCGCGGCGACGATGCTCGACCTGCTCGACGGGCTCGACACCGAGCGTACGCGGCTCACGATGGTGCGCAAGCGCCCACTCCCCTTCCCGCCCGAGCCCTTCAAGTGGCTATTCATCCGCCTGACCCAGGCCTCGCTCAAGCACGCCGACGAGCACGACGGCAAGCGCAACCTGTGGCTGAAGATGATGGACCTCTTCGGGATCGGCTTTGACTCCTAACGCAAACGAGCCCCGGGGACAGGCCCCGGGGCTCGTTTGCGCACCTTTCGGTTAGTCCTCGGTTCCGCCCTCGTTCATCAGGCCCGAGATCATGTTGACGACCGTCGGGTCCATGAGCGTCGTGACGTCGCCCAACGAGCGGTTCTCGGCCACGTCGCGCAGCAGGCGGCGCATGATCTTGCCGGACCGGGTCTTGGGCAGGTCGGGCGTCAGGATGATCTGACGGGGCTTGGCGATCGGGCTGATGACCCGTGAGACGTGCTGGCGCAACTCCTCGATGATGTGGGACTGGTCCTTCGTCGCGTCCTCGGCCGAGAGCCGCAGGGTCACGAAGGCCACGATGGCCTGACCGGTCGTGTCGTCAGAGGCGCCGACGACCGCGGCCTCGGCTACCGCCGGGTGACCGACGAGTGCGTGCTCGACCTCGGTGGTGGAGAGCCGGTGGCCCGAGATGTTCATCACGTCGTCGATGCGACCGAGCAGCCACAGGTCGCCGTCCTCGTCGCGCTTGGCGCCGTCGCCGGCGAAGTACATGCCCGGGAACCGGTCCCAGTACGTGGACTTGAAACGCTCGGGGTCGCCGTAGATGCCGCGGGTCATCGAGGGCCACGGCGCGGTGATGACGAGGTAGCCGCCCTCGCCGTTACCGACCGAGTTACCCTCGTTGTCCACGACGTCGGCGCTGATGCCCGGGAAGGGCGTCATGGCCGCGCCCGGCTTGGTCGCGGTGATCCCCGGCAGCGGCGTGATCATGATCGCGCCCGTCTCGGTCTGCCACCAGGTGTCCACGATCGGGCAGTGCTCGCGGCCCACGTTCTGGCGGTACCACATCCACGCCTCGGGGTTGATCGGCTCACCGACGGTCCCGAGCAGGCGCAGGCTGCTGAGGTCGTGGCTCTTGGGCAGGTCGTCGCCCCACTTCATCAGCGTGCGGATCGTCGTCGGCGCGGTGTAAAGGACGGTGGCCTTGAACTGCTCCACGATCTTCCACCACCGGTCGCGCCCGCCCGAGTCCGGCAGGCCCTCGTACATGATCTGGGTCGCGCCGAGGACCAGCGGTCCGTAGACGATGTAGCTGTGTCCGGTGATCCAGCCGATGTCGGCGGCCGTCCAGAGCACGTCGGTCTCGGTCTTCACGTCAAAGATGTAGTGATACGTCGCCGAGCACTGGGTGAGATAGCCGGCCGTCGTGTGGAAGATGCCCTTGGGCTTAGCGGTCGTGCCCGAGGTGTACATCAAGAACAGCGTGTGCTCGGCCGGGAAGGACTCGGGCGTGTGCTGGTCGCTCTGGCGCTCGACGACGTCGTGCCACCAGTAGTCGCGACCCTCGACCCAGTTCACGTCGCCGCCGGTGCGGCGCACGACGAGCACGGTCTTCACGTCCGGGCAGCTCTGCAGCGCCTCGTCCACGGCGCTCTTGAGCGGGCTCGGCGCGCCGCGGCGGAAGGCGCCGTCAGCGGTGATGACGAACCGGCAGTCCGAGTCGAGGATGCGGCTCGACAGTGCGTCAGCCGAGAAGCCGCCGAAGACGACCGAGTGCGCGGCGCCCAGGCGCACGACGGCCAGCATCGAGATGACCGCCTCGGGGATCATCGGCATGTAGATGGCGACGCGGTCGCCCTTCTTCACGCCGAGCTCGACGAGCGCGTTGGCGGTCTGGCAGACGAGCTTGTGCAGATCGGCGTAGGTGATGGTGCGCGACTCCCCCTCGGCGTCAGCGACCCAGTAGTAGGCGACCTTGTCGCCGCGTCCTTCATTGACGTGGCGGTCGACACAGTTCACGCTGGCGTTGAGCGTGCCGTCGCTGAACCAGCGCGCGTTGGGCAGGTCCCACTCGAGCGTCGATGTCGGCTTGGTGTCCCACACGAGCCGCTCCGCTTGCTTGCGCCACCACGCCTCGGGGTCGGCTTTGGCCTCGTCGTAAATCGAAGGCTTGGCGTTGGCGCTGGCGATGAAGGACTCGCTAGGCGGAAAGGTCCGCTTCTCGTCGAGCCAAGCTTCCAATTTTGCTTCAGTCATAGTTCCCCCAGGGAGTAGTTAATACGGAGATACCGCAAATCGATTGGACAGTTACTGCGATGCAACATTGAGGTGACAGTATCCCTACTGCGCCCCAGAATGCCAACAGCGCCCGAACCAAAGTGGTCGGGCGCTGTTGGCGGTTGGGTCCGGTGGCAAGCCACCAGTGACTCGTACCTTAGCCGCGCGGGCCGACCGGAAGAACCACCTTCTTGAACGTGTCGTTGATGACACCGGCCGCCGAGGCGTACCAGGCGAGAATTGCCGTGAGCAGGCCAAGCCAGCCGCCCACCTTCACCATGCTCGCGTGACCGCCACCCCAGTTCCCAATGGTGAGGAAGATGAAGGTCAACGTCAGCACGAGAAACACCAAGAACAAAATCGTGTTGGTCTTCATCGAGCCGATCAGCATGTACGCGGTGAAGATAGTCCAGCCCAGCAGGAAGACGCCTAACGACGCCCCCGAGCCCTTCTGGAAGTTAATAAATGCGTAAACCGAAATCCAGAATGCACCGTACGACGTAAAGGCGACTGCGCCGAACGTGTTCTTGCGCATGAACTCCCACATACCAGCAAGTATCTGAGCGAATCCCCCGTAGACCAACGCGAGCGACACCGCTGCCGTTGCGCCCGCTCCATGCCACAGGTTGGCGTTCGCGCTGCTCAGAGCAAAAGTCGTCATCGCGAACGCGGCGAGACCCAACGGACCCGGATCAGCTACCTTGTGTTCGTCTGCCATTGAAATACCCCCATTTGAGTTCACAGCGAACCCTCAGGATTGAGGGTTCAGTACCGATTAAACACCAGGGTCCGCGGAGAACGTGGCTTATAAGGGCCCTAATACGTGAAAACATTCACAATTATTTGCCCTGGTCATAGTCGACCTCTAGGGTCTTTAGTCCCATGAACACGAAAGTTTCAGGCTTCTAGCGCAGTCCCATCCAGGGCGAGCCGAAAGGACGAAATACTGTCCTCTAGGTCCTTCGCCGACGCACCATCAAGGATTCGTTGCACCAGCGCCGAGCCAACGATGACGCCATCGCTGAAGGCCGCGGCGTCGCTCGCGTGCTCGGGCGTCGTGATACCGATGCCCACGTAGGTCGGCGTATCGCACACGCTGCGCACCGACGCAACGACGCGCGCGGCCTCGCCGACGTCAGCGGCGCGACCAGTCACCGCCATGCGCGCCGCCGCGTACACGAAACCCTGGGCGAGTCCACCGATGCGCGCCACCCGATCAATCGGGCTCGACGGCGCGACCATCAAGACGGTGGCAACGTCAGCGGCCGTGGCAACTTCGCGCCACGCGCTCGCCTCTTCGATCGCGAGGTCGGGCACGATGACCCCCGCCACGCCGCTCGCGGCGAGCAGCTCGGCCGAGCGCTCGAGCCCGAAGCGGTGCAGCACGTTGTAGTAGGTCATGACGACGATCGGCACTTCGAATGCCGCCACGGCGAGTTCGTGACAGATGGACTCGAGGGTCACCTCGTTGCGAAGCGCCCGCAGTGTGCCCTCCTGGATCACGGGAC
>JAKAPH010000006.1:16774-40246 GCA_021807265.1 Actinomycetes bacterium
ACGCCGACTTCCACCACGTCCGCGCCGGCGAGGATGGCCGCTGACACGTAGGTCGTCCAGTCCGACGTCAAGCCGCCGATGAAGTAGGGCACGAGCGCCTTGCGACGCGTGCGCAGTTCGCGAAGGAGTGCGTCGAGACTGGTCACGACTCGCCTCGCAGGATGCTTCGCACCTGGGCCACGTCCTTGTCGCCGCGGCCCGAGAGGTTGAGCAGCACCGTCGAACCCGCGGGGACGTCGTTGCCGGCGGCGCGCACGAGCCACGCCACGGCGTGGGCGGTCTCGAGCGCGGGGATGATGCCCTCGAGTTCGCTGAGCAACTGCAGGGCGCCGATGACCACGTCATCGCCGACTGCGACGTAGCGAGCCCGACCCAGGTCCGCGAGGTAGGCGTGCTCGGGCCCGATGCCGGGATAGTCGAGACCCGCGGAGATCGAGTACGCCTCTTCGATCTGACCGTGGTCGTCCTGGAGGAGCAGCGACCGCATGCCGTGCAGCACACCGGGTGTGCCGAGGCCGACCGCCGAGCCGCCGGCGGCCTCGACGCCGATCAACTGAGCCGACGAGTCCGCGAATCCGGCGAAGACCCCCGCCGCGTTCGAACCGCCACCGACGCAGGCGACGACGAAGTCGGGCGTCTCCACGCCGAAGTCGCGCAGCTGGCTGGCGGCCTCGATGCCGATGACGCTCTGGAACTCGCGAACCATCCACGGGAACGGGTGCGGCCCCATGACCGAGCCGATGCAGTAGTGGGTATCGGCGACGCAGGTCACCCATTCGCGCAGGGCCTCGTTGACCGCGTCCTTCAGTGTGCGACTGCCTGAAGTGACCGGCACCACGGTCGAGCCCAGGAGTTCCATGCGAAAGACATTCAGTGCCTGGCGAACGGTGTCCACCTCGCCCATGTAGACCGTGCACTCGAGTCCGAGTCGAGCGGCGGCCGTCGCGGTCGCGACGCCGTGCTGGCCCGCCCCGGTCTCGGCGATGATGCGGGACTTGCCCATCCGCTTCGTCAAGAGCGCCTGGCCTACGACGTTGTTGATCTTGTGGCTCCCGGTGTGTGCCAGGTCCTCGCGCTTGGCGTAGATCTGCAGGCCCAGACGCTCCGAGAGCCGGCCGAGGTAGGTGACCGGGGTGGGGCGCCCGCCGAACTCGCGCAAGGTCTTGTGGTACTCGGCGACGAACGTGGGGTCCCCCCAGGCGTCACGGAAGGCGCCGTCCAGTTCGAGACAGGCCGGCATCAGCGCCTCGGGCACGAAGCGCCCACCGAAGGCACCGAAGTGGCCGCCCTCGTCGGGCGGGCCCATCACGGCCATCACGAACGCTCCGCGAAGGCGTGGCGCGCGTTGGCCACGAAGGCGACGACGGCGTCGGGGTCCTTGTGACCGGGCGACGCCTCGACGCCGCTCGAGACGTCCACTCCCCACACCCACGGCTGACTGATCACGGCACTCACGTTCGTCGACGTTAATCCGCCCGCGGCGATGATCGGACGAGCCCACGCGCGTCGCGTGGCGTCCTGCCATCCGTGAGTCTCACCACTGCCCGGCGTCGCGCCGTCGAGCAGCACCGCGTCGACGGTGGTCTCATCGAAGTGCCAGAACGCCTCGCTGCCGATCGCGAGTGCTCGAATCACCAGCGGTCCGCGCTCGCGCAGTGCGTCGCCGAGCGCGGGTGAGATCGGGTCGTGCAACTGCACCACGTCGGGCCGGACGCGATCGACGGCGTCGAGAATGGCGTCGTCGTTGAGCTCGCGCACGACGAGCACGCTCGTGATCCGCTCGCGCGCCCAGGCAGCCACCTCGCGGGCGGTTGGCACGGTGACCTGACGTCGGGAGGGGGCCACGATCAATCCCAGCGCGTCGGCGCCGGCGTCGTGCACCAGTGACGCATCATCGATCGAGGTCACGCCGCATATCTTGACGAAGCTCGACCGCGCGAAGTCAGGCACGAGGACTCCGGGCAACGCCAGCGAAGGCCGCGACGAGATCGGCCGGCGAGGGACTTGTCACGAAGGTCTCGCCGATGAGAACCGCGTCGAATCCCCCAGCCGCCACCTGCTCGACGTCGGCGAGGTCGCGCAGACCGGACTCAGCCACGGTGACCACCGAGGCCGGCAGCGCTGCACCAATGCGCAGGGCTCGCTCGCGATCGACCTCGAACGTGCGCAGGTCGCGTTGGTTCACCCCGATGATTGAGGCACCCGCCGCGAGTGCGCGACGCGACTCCACTTCGTCGTGCACCTCGACGAGCGCGTCGAGGCCGCACGCTGCGGCTAGTTCGATCAGACCCGCCAGACTCGCGTCATCGAGCACCGAGACGATCAGCAGCACCGCGGCCGCCCCGACGTCGCGCGCGTCCAGGACGTCGTTCTCGTTGATGGTGAAGTCTTTTCGAAGGATCGGCCGGTTGACGGCGGCCCGCACGGCTCGTAGATCGTCGAGCGAGCCACCGAAGAACTGCTCGTCGGTCAGCACCGAGATGGCCGCGGCCCCGCCCTGCTCGTACGCACGGGCCAGGGTGACGGGATCGAGGTCCAAGGCGAGGGGTCCCTTGGAGGGCGAACGCCGCTTGACTTCGGCGATGACCCCGACATGCTCGCCGCGAAGCGCGTCGGCGAAGGACGGTCCGTCGTAGGGCGCCGCGTCGAGTCTCGCGCGCCAGTCGCGCGGGTCTGTCACGGCCCGGTGTGCGGCGACGATGTCGTCGAGATAGGTCCGACTCATTGACGGATTCTACTGGCGCCGTCGCGCCTCCCCCTTCGGCCTCGAGGGCCCACGTGCGTGCGGCGGACCAGAACGGCCAAGCACCCGCGACTACGATGGGCCAATGTCAGAGGCTTCCTCGACCCATCTGAGTGCCGCGCAGTTCACGAGTGACGTCCTTGGACCGCTGGTGCGCGGCTTTGACCTCGACCGGGCCCACGCGCGCGAGGCGCTCGCCGCCATCCTCTCGGGTGACATTGAGGCCGTTCACGTGGCGAGCTTTCTCACGGCGTTGACCGCCAAGGGCGAGACGTCGGCCGAGATGACCGGCTTCGTCGACGCCATGGTCGATGCCGCCACGACCTTCACGATCGCTGAGGACGCCGTCGACATCGTCGGCACCGGCGGTGACCAGTTGCACACGGTCAACATCTCGACCATGGCCTCGCTCGCGGTGGCGGGCTGTGGCGTGCCGGTCGCCAAGCACGGCAACCGGGCGGCGTCGTCCTCGGTCGGCTCCGCGGACGTCCTCGAAGCCCTCGGCGTTCGCCTCGACCTCCCGGTCGAGGGCGTCCTCGCGTGCGTCCGCGACGCCAGCATCGGGTTCCTGTTCGCGCCGACCTACCACCACGCCCTCGCCCACCTCACGCCGATCCGCCGCGCACTGGGCTTTCGGACCGTCTTTAACGTCCTCGGACCGCTCGCGAATCCCGCGCGCGTGGGCCGCGGGGTGATCGGCGTCGCTCAGAGTCATCACCTCGAGTCGATGGCCGAGGTCCTCGCGGCGCGCGGTGTCATCAAGACCATGCTCGTCAACGCCGACGACGGCCTCGACGAACTCTCGCTCGGCACGCCGTCGACGATCTACGTCGTGACCTCGAGTGAGGTCCGGGTCGAGCGCCTCGACGCGGGCGAGGAACTGGATCGCCACCACACCGCCGAGGCCATTCGCGGAGCGGACGTGACCTACAACGTGGGCGTCGTGCACCGCTTTTTAGAGGGCGAACCCGGACCCGTCTTTGACGTCGCGTGCGCCAACGCCGCCCTCGCCTTGATGAGCGCCGATCGGGTCGAGACCCTTAGCGAGGGCTTCGAGATGGCGGCCGCGAGCGTGCACAGCGGGCGCGCGGGCGAGTGCCTCGAACGGCTGATCGCCGTGAGCAACGCCTAGAGGGTTCGCAGCTCGTCCTTGTAGCGCCGAGCGTTCGCCACGTACAACGCGGCACCCTCGGCGATGGCCCCGGTGTCGCTGGCCTCGGGCTTGATGGTGGCGGGTATGCCCACGGCGAGCGCGCGCTCGGGCACGATGGTGCGATTGCGCACGACCGCGCCGGCGGCGACCGTCGCGCCCGTGTGCACCACGACCTCGTGCAGCACGACCGAGCCGCTGCCCACGAGCGCCCGGTCGTGGACCACGCAGCCCTCGAGGTGCGCGATGTGCCCGACGACGCAGTCGGACCCGATGACCGTGGGGTACTCCGAGATCGCGTGCACCACGGTGCCGTCCTGGATCGAGGTCCGCTCACCGACGATGATCGTGCCGTAGTCCCCGCGCAGCACCGCGCCGGGCCAGATCGAGGACTCCGCGCCGATGCGCACGTCGCCGATGACGACGGCGTCGGGGTGGACGAACGCGTCGGGGTGGATTGTCGGGACTCGGTCACCGAGGGCGTAGATGGGCACGGCTACCTCCTAGTGGCTGAGCCACATGATCAACTGATAGAGCCGCCAGACCAGGTAGATGGCCGTCGCGACCACGAAGAACTTCCATCGTAACGGCATCGGCTGGGGCGCGGGCTCCTCGACGGACTGGCCGCAGATCTCACAGACGTCGCCCTCGACCGGGCGATCGCAGGTCTCGCACCACTTGGCCATCAGTCAACGCGGACCCGAACCCGCAGCGGCGTGGACCCGAGCTCGAAGCGCTCGCGCAGCGAGCGCTCCACGTAGCGCAGGTACGTCGCGGGCAATCGACCCGACACGAACAGGGTGAAGGTGGGCGGCTCGATGGCGCCCTGCACGGCGTAGCGAATCTTGCCCGTCGGCGCGGGCTGTTTGATCTGCAGGTCGCGGATGGCGCGATTGAGCGCACCCGTGGGGACGCGCTTCACGTAGTCTGCGGCCGACTCCTGCAGTGCCGGCAGCAGCCGGTGCACGCCCTTGCCCGAGGTGGCCGTTGTCTTCAAGACCGGTGCGTCGCCGAGGAAGGCGAGCTTGTCGCCCACCGTCGCGAGCACCGACGTGCGGTCGTCGGTCGCGACCAGCTCCCACTTGTTCAGCACGACGATGGCCGGGCAGCCCGCTGCGGCGATGCGCTCGGCGAGGCGCTGGTCCTGGCCCGTCGCCCCGACGGTCGCGTCGATGACGAGGACCGCGATGTCCGCGCGGTCGAGCGCGTCGAGGCTGCGCAGCACCGCGTAGGTCTCCAGGCCCGCCTCGGTCTTGGCCCGGCGGCGCATGCCCGCGGTATCGATGAAGCGGATCGGCCCGGTGTCGGTCTCCACGACCGTGTCCACCGCGTCGCGCGTCGTGCCGGGCATGTCGTGCACGACCGAGCGCTCCTCGCCGATGAGCCGGTTGAACAGCGTCGACTTGCCCACGTTCGGCCGTCCGACGATCGCCACGCGCAAGGCGCCGTCGTCGTCTTCGGCGACGTCCTCGGCGTCGTCGACCGCGTTCGCGGCCATGGTGTCAACGAGGTGGTCGAGCAGGTCGCCGGCACCGCGCCCGTGCAGGGCGCTCACGAAGTGCGGATCGCCCGCGCCGAGGCTCAGGAACTCCCACCCGGCGCTCTCGTGGACGGCGTCGTCGACCTTGTTGACCACGAGCGAGACGGGCCGGCCGCTGCGAAGGGCCCACCGCGCGGCCTGGCGGTCCTCTTCGACGAGGCCCGTCGCGACGTCGACGACGAGCAGCACGTGGTCGGCGGCCGCGATGGCGCGCTCCGCCTGCTCGGAGACCTTGGCCTCGAGCGCGTCGCCCTGGGCCAGCCATCCCCCAGTGTCCACCAGGTCAAAGCTCACCCCGCGCCAGTCGACCTCGACGCTCTTGCGGTCGCGCGTGACGCCGCGGTGCTCCTCGACGACCGCGACCCGGCGACCGGCGAGGCGGTTGACGAGGGAGCTCTTGCCCACGTTGGGGCGGCCCACGATGACGACTTGGAGGCGGCTCACGAGTTCACCAGTCGTCGCGGCCGCACGCGCTCGAGCATCTCGCGCAGGTCATTGCCCGAGGTCGTCACCGTCGTGACGGGCCGGGGCAGGTCCGCGAGGTCCAGCCCGTCGAGGAAGCGGCCCTCGGACAGGCACACGTCGGGCAGCAGCAGCGTCGCGTCGTTGGGCAGGGTCTCCATGGTGCGCGCGATGTCGTTTCCCGTGAGCAGGCCCGCGACCTTGATGTTGCCCCCGAAGTAGCGATTCGCGACGGCCACGACGTCGATGTCGGCGAAGCCGTGGTCGTCAAGCAAGTCGCGCAGCAGCGGTGCCGCGTACTCACCCGTCAGCACGATCACCGGGCCTCCCGCGTCGGTGCTCTCGCCGCCGCCACGCTGCGCGCGGTAGCCCCACGCCGGCGCGCCGTCGACTGACTGGAAGAAGCCCGAGCCGAGGGTCGCCATGGGCAGGCGCTGCGCGAAGCTCTTGGTGAAGGCGGCCACCATGCCGATCCCGTTCTCGGCCTCGTCGAGGCTGTCGTAGAAGCCTTCGCCGGGCGGCATCGTCCCCGCGACCAGATAGAACTCGTCACTCGCGTAGAAGAGGGCCCGACCGACGAGCTCGCGGGCGAGCTCGCGATAGCGCGCCACGAGGTCGATGACGTGGCGGGCCTCGTCGGCGCGGTGCGGTCGCATCGTCGCCTCGGCCGAGAAGTCGCTGACCCCGACCGGCACGAGGGCCACGGAGGCGACGCTCGGGTACTGGCTCAAGATGTCCTGCATCGTGCGCTCGAGGTTGTCGCCGTCGTTCACCTCGGGACAGACGACCACCTGGACGTGCACGTCGATTTGCGCGCGCAGCAGTTCGCGCAGCCAGCGCAGGCTCGTCGCGCCGCGGGGATTGCGAAGCATCGAGGCGCGCAGCTCGGGGTCGGTGGTGTGCACCGAGACGTAGAGCGGGGTCAGGCCCTCCTCGATCACCCGCTCGAGGTCGAACTCGGTGAAGCGGGTCAGGGTCGTGTAGTTGCCGTAGAGGAACGAGAGGCGAAAGTCGTCGTCCTTCACGTAGAGCGAGCGTCGCATGCCCTTGGGCAGCTGGTAGATGAAGCAGAACGAGCAGTGGTTGTCACAGGTGCGGATCCGGTCGAACACCGCGGAGTCGATGGCGAGACCGAGCGGCTGCCCGGGGTCTTTGGTGATCGTTACCTTGCGCTCGAGGAGGTCGCCCTCGCGCTTGACGAGCAGCGTGACCTCCGCGCCGTCGATCAGCTGCTGGTACTCGATGATGTCGGTCGGTGCACGGCCGTTGACGGCCAGCAACTCGTCACCGACGCGCAGGTCCGCCCCACCCGCGGGTGAGGACTGCGTGATCGACGCGATACGGACCTTGGACACCGATCTAGCCTACTGGCCGCCCTCGAAAACCCACCGGGAGACGGCCGCGACGCACTCACTAGGCTGACGACGTGTCCGTTGAACGAGTAATCCTCGCGGCGCCGCGCGGGTTCTGCGCGGGCGTCGAGAAGGCGATCAAGGCGCTCGACTGGATGACGCGCGTCTTCGCGGCGCCCGTCTACTGCTACCACGAGATCGTCCACAACCGCTTCGTCGTCGACCACTTCCGCTCCCTCGGGGTCGTCTTCGTCGATGACGTCGCCGACGTGCCCGCGGGCGCGCCGGTGATGCTGAGCGCTCACGGTTCGCCGCCGTCGGTGATCGAACTCGCCAAGAGCGCCGGCGGCACGGTCGTGGACGCGGTCTGCCCGCTCGTCACCAAGGTCCACCACGAGCTCAAGGTCCGTGCCCGCAAGGGCTACACCGTCCTCTACGTCGGCCACGAGGGACACGAGGAGGCCGTCGGCACGATGGCCGTGGCCCCCGAGTCGGTGCACCTCATCGAGTCCATCGAGGACATCGACGCCCTGGGCGACCAGACGGGCCCGTTCGCGCTGCTCAGTCAGACGACGCTCAGCCTCGACGAGTGGAGCGACATCCGCGACTACGCCGCCGAGAAGTTCCCCGACATCTGGATGCCCAACCGCAGCGACCTCTGTTTCGCCACCACCAATCGCCAGGCCGCGCTGCGGGCGATCTGTGCCGAGGCGGACGCCGTCGTGGTGATCGGTTCGGCGAACTCGTCCAACACCGTGGCGCTCGCGACCGTGGCGAGCGCGTCGGGCTGCCCGAGGGTCTTGCGCGTGAACGGCGCGGCGGATCTTCCCCGGGACCTCGAGGGCGTCGTCGCGGTGACGGCGGGCGCCTCGGCACCCGAGTCGATCGTCAACGACGTGCTGGCGGTCCTCGACCCGCGCGACGGCGTCGTGGTGCACGCCGAAACGGTCGAAGACGAATACTTCCCGCCGCCACCCGAACTGCGCGAGATCCTTCGGGCGCTCGGGGCATTGCTCGACGTCGCGTTCCAGACACCCAGCGCGTCAGGATTCGACAGCCAGTCCGACCGCGACTTCACCGCGGCTCAGGTGCTCGCCGCGTCATCGCGCTAAATCGGCGCGACGTTAGGGCTCCAGTCCGGGGCGCCACCGCCTCGAGGACTAGTATCGCAAGGTGCCCGTTGCGCTGGCCTCCGCCCTTGACCTGCGGTTCGAGCAGGCGTCCGCGCTGGCGTCGGAGAAAGAGTAGGGATGGCAAAACACGATCTCGAGTCACGTCGGCTGGCCAAATTGCGGTCGTACGCAATCGACCAGGCGATGACCCGCTTCAACCAGGACTACCCGGACTTCAAGCCCGAGACCGTCATCGCGTCCATCTGCGCCTACGAGGAAGAGGGCAACATCGGCACGGTGCTCGACCAGATGCCCGCCACGATGAACGGCCGTCCCTACACCACACTCGTGGTCGTAGACGGTGGCGACGACCGCACCGCGGCGATCGCGCGCAGCTACGCCGGGGTGAAGGTCATCGAGTTCCCCGTGAACCTGGGCCACGGCGTGGCCCTGCAGGTCACCTACCGCTACTGCGTCGACAATCAGGTGGAGTACGTGGTCACCCTCGACGCCGACGGCCAGAACGACCCGGCCGAGATGCACGACGTCCTCGCTCCCCTGCTTCGCGACGAGGCCGACTTCGTCGTCGCCTCGCGCCGCCTCGGGGTCGACGAGACCTCGGACCGCTTCCGCAAGACCGGCGTGCGCTTCTTCTCGTTCATCATGAACCGCATGACCGGTGCGAACCTGACCGACACCTCGACCGGGTACCGAGCTCTTCGCGTGACCATGCTCGCCGACGTGCTCGACCGGCTCACCCAGGACCAGTACCAGACGGCCGAGTTGCTGATCACGTGTCTTAAGCGGGGCTGGCGTGCGGCCGAGGTCCCCACGGTTTGGCACCCGCGCCACTCGGGCACGACCAAGAAGGGCGCCAACTGGCTCTTCGGCTTCCGTTACGCCAAAGTGGTCTTTGGCACCTGGTGGCGCGAGCGCTAACCCTCGTCGAGGGCCTGGTGGTAGACGACCTCGAGCTGTTCGCGTAGTTCCTCGGTCTTGGCCGCGATGAGCGATCGCGGCACGCGGCCCTCGGCGCTCGGTGGCTCGATGGGCTTGCCGACCACGACCCGTATCCGGGCGAAATGTGGGAGTTTCGCGTGCGCGGGCATCGCGCGGTCGCTTCCGGCGATCCCGACCGGCACCGTCGAGGCACCCGTGCGCGACGCGATGAACATCGCCCCGTCGTGCAGCTCCTCGATGCGGCGCCCCTCGCGCCGCGTGCCCTCGGGAAAGAGGATCAGTGCCTCGCCACGGCGCAGCACCTCCTCGGCCAACCGGAGCGATTCGCGATCGGCCGTGCTCCGGTCCACCGGAAAGGCGCCCACGTGACGCAGCAGCGTCCCGAGGATCGGCACGCCGAACAGCTCCTGTTTGGCCATGAAGAAGACCTTGCGCGGTGAGATGAACAGGGTGAAGACGAAGTCGACGTTGGAACGGTGCACCGGCGCGATCAAGACCGGCCCGCTACGCGGGATGTTCTCGCTGCCGGTGACCCGGGGTCGGAAGAGCAGCCACGAGAGCACGGTCAGGATAGACGCGACCACGCGGTAGAGCGGGGTCTTGTCGGGGTTGAGGATCAGTTCGGTGTCTTCAGCCATCTCACGATCTCTTCTACCACTTGATCGATGCTCAGGTCGGTCGTGTCGAGCACGACGGCGTCGTTCGCCTGGCGCAGGGGCGACGCGTCGCGCCCCTCGTCGGCTCGGTCGCGGCGCGACACCGAGCCCGCGCCCTCGTCGCCGCGGCGCCGCGCCCGCTCATCGAGCGACGCCGTCAGGTACACCTTGAGCCGCGCGTCGGGAAAGACGACGGTCGCGATGTCGCGGCCCTCGACGACCGTGCCGTTCGGCTGGGCCGCCGCCCAGGCGCGCTGACGGGTCACCATGGCGCGTCGCACGGCGGGATTCGCCGCGACCGTCGAGACGGCGACGTTGACCGCCTCGCCGCGGATGACCGACTCGACGTCACGGCCGTTGATCTCGACTCGAGGAACGGTGCTGATCGTCGCCGACGCCGCCACGGCTCCAACCGCCTCGGCGTCCGCGGGATCGAGGCCGAGGCGCAGCACCTCGGCGGTCACCGCGCGATACATCGCGCCGGTGTCGAGAAACGACCAGCCGAGCGCCGCGGCGACGGCTCGCGCGACGGTCGACTTGCCCGAGCCCGCGGGGCCGTCGATGGCGACGATGTCGCTCATCGCAAGCCCTCCAGGTGCGAAAAGAAGTCCGGGTAGCTCGTCGCCACGGTTTCGACCCCCTCGATCACGCAGCCCGCGCCGGCGACGCCCGCGATGGCGGCCGCCATCACCATGCGGTGGTCGAGCACGGCGGACTGCTTGAACGAGTGGAACGTTGCCGCGGTGCCGAGCCCCTCGACGAAGAAGTCGTCGCCCTCGGACCAGACCCGACAGCCGAGCGCGCCCGCGAGCGCCATCGAGCCCTCGAAGCGGTCCGACTCCTTCACGCGCAGTTCGCCCATCGACAAAAAGGCCGTGACGCCCGTCGCGGCGGCGGCCGCCACCGTCAGAGCGGGAACCTCGTCGACCGAGGGGATCTCCTCCGCGTGGATGGTCGTCGCGGCGAGGCTCGAGGAGCGCGCCACGAGGCCCGTGCCCCCGTCGGTGTCGACGAGCGAGACATCCGCACCCATCCGGCGAAGCACGCCCACGAACCCGCTGCGCTCGGGTGCGACGTCGATCGCGGCGACGGCGATCTCGGCGTCGGGGTGCACGGCACCGAGCACGGCGAAGAACGCCGCCTGGGACGGGTCGCCCGGAACGCGCCAGTCGCGCGACCGGGGGCGAGACGGTTGCAGCGTGATCCGCCGCCCGGCGTCGACGTCGACCGACTCGACGGTGACCCCGGCGAGTCGAAGCATGTCCTCGGTCGCGGTGCGGGTGCGTACGCGCTCGCGCACGGTCGTCGGACTCGACGCCGACAGACCCGCCAACAGGACGGCCGACTTCACCTGCGCGCTCGGCACCGGCACGTCGTAGTCGATTCCATGCAGCGACCGCGACCCCGTGACGCGCAGGGGCGCACAGTGCCGCTCCCCCACGCCCTCGAGCGTCGCGCCCATCGCGCGCAGGGGCACCGCGACGCGGTCCATAGGACGGCGCGACAGCGACGGGTCGCCGACGAGCACGTGCGCGCCCTCGATACCGCTGACCAGACCCGCGACGAGGCGCATGGTCGTGCCCGAATTGCCACAGTCGAGCGGTCCCTCGGCCGCGCGCAGCGCGCCACCCGTGACCAGCTCGTGAGCGCCGTCACGATCCCTCGTTGCGCCGAGCTGCTCGATGATCACGCCCGTCGCCCCGACGTCCTCGCCGGGCGACAGCCCGTCGATGCGGCTCGTTCCCTCGGCTAACGCGCTCAGCAGGAGCGCCCGGTGCGACGCGCTCTTGTCGCCGGGCACCCGGACCGCGCCGCGCAGGCGCGCCGCGTGCAAGACGGTCTCGCTGCTCATCAACGCTCGAGCGTAACGGAGAAGCCCAGCCCCTCGAGGGCGTCGCGGAACCGCGACGCGTGATTCGCGTCGACCGCGAGTAGGAGCGTGCCGCCAACACCCTCGATGCCGTGGGCGATCTCGATGTCAAAGATGTTGACCGCCATGTCCGAGGCCGCCACGGTCACCGTGGCGAGTTCACCCGGACGGTCCGAGACCGCGACGCGCAGGTACGCCAGGCGATCGGCGCTGAGCGCCCGACCGGGGAGCTGGCGGCGCGCCTCGGAGGCCAGCGTCAGCTTCGTGGCGATCTCTTCCCGACGTCCCTCGGCCAGCGCCGCGCGGACGTTGGCCAGCCGGGCCTCGAGCGAGTGCAGGGTCTGGGTGATCGCCTCGCGGTTCTCGAACAAGACGTCGGGCCAGATCGACGGGTCGCCGGCCGCGATGCGGGTCATGTCACGAAATCCGCCCGCCGCCAGTTGGAGCAGGACCGCGTCCTGCTCGGCGGCGAGTGACGCCTCGTTCATCAGCGCACTGGCGAGCAGGTGGGGCACGTGGCTAGCCAGTGCGACGAGGCGATCGTGATCATCGGCGGGAATCGCGATGACGTTGGCTTCGAGCTCGCGCAGGTAGCCGTGCAGGCGGCTGTAGTGACCGGTCTCGGTCGCCGCGGTCGGGGTGAGGACCCACGTGCAGCCCCGGAAGAGGTCGTCGCGCGCCGCAGCGAGCCCGCGCTGCTCCGAACCGGCCATCGGGTGGCCGCCGATGAAGCGCGCGTCTTGCACCGCGGCGACGATCGCGGACTTCACCCCGGCGACGTCGGTGACGATCGCCTCGGGGTCCTCGAGCTCGGCCAGCACCTCGGTCGCGAGCGATGCGACGCTGCCGGCGGGCGTCGCGATCACGACGAGTGTCGTACCCGGTGCCATCGCGGCGCCCGAAACGATGTCGAGTTCGAGCGCGCGATCGACGGTGCCGGGGTCACGGTCGGTGCCCGTGACCGTCCAGCCCGTTGTTCGCAGCGAGCGGGCGACCGACGCCCCAATCAGGCCCAGGCCCACGACGTGGGCCCGGCGCTCACTCGGGGAGGTCATCGCGCAGGGAGCGGGCGTCTCGCAGGTAGACGTGGTGGATGTCGGTGCGCTCGGCCTCGGAGTACACGTGCAGCAGTACGCGCACGCACCGGGGCATCGAGCCGGGCACAGCGATCTCGCTCGCGCACAGCAGCGGGATGTCCCCGAAGCCCACGGCGCGCGCGGCCGTGGCCGGGAACGACGAGGTGAGGTCGGGCGTCGTCGTGAGGATGACGCTCACCACGTCGTCGTGATCGAGCTGGTTGCGCGCCATGAGGAGCGTCAGCAACTCCTGGGTCGCCTCGGCGATCTCCTCGGGCGTGTCGACGGCACACGTCGTGGCACCGCGCACGGCTCGAATCTTGGCAGAAGTCATGCAGGCATCGTAGAGGCCATCTCATCGGTCATACCAACTGCCTCGAAGAGCCGTCGCACCTCACTGACCGAGAGCTGGCGGTAAGCACCGGGGGCCAGGGTCGCGTCGTGTAGTGGGCCGATGCGCGTGCGCACGAGGCGGGTGACTTCGTGACCGACGGCCGCGCACATGCGTCGGACCTGCCGGTTACGGCCCTCGTGGATCACGATGCGCAGCAGTCCCTCGCTCACGCGGCTCACCTGTGCCGGGCTCGTGAGCCCGTCATCGAGCATCACGCCCTCGCGCAGGCGGCGAATCGCCCCGGGCGACGGGTCGCCCTCGACGCGGACCAAATACTCCTTGCCGATGTGCGAACTCGGGTGGGTCAACAGGTGCGCGAGGCGCCCGTCGTTGGTGAGTAGCAGCAGTCCTTCGGTGTTCATGTCGAGCCGGCCGACCGGGAAGACCCGCACCGGCGAGGTGACCAGGTCGAGCACCGTCGTGCGCCCGTGGGGGTCCGAGGCGGTGGTGACCACGCCGTCGGGCTTGTTCAAGAGGAAGTACACGGTGTTCTGGCTCGTGGCGGCGAGCGCGCCGTCCACGCAGATCACGCTCACCGCCGGGTCGACGCGGTTGCCGAGTTCCGCGACGCGCCCGTCGATGGTCACACGGCCCTCGACGATGAGCAGCTCACACGAGCGCCGCGACCCGTAGCCGGCTCGCGCGAGGGTCTTCTGGAGCCGCTCGCCCTCCAATTAGGCCCCCTCGGTCAGCTCGTCGACGGGGTCGCGCAGGCTCTCGAAGAGTTCCTCGGCCACCGCGACCGGGGCCATGAACTGCTCGATCGGGGCGAGTTCGGCCAGGCTGGCGAGTCCGAGCCGGTCGAGGAACAGGTCGGTCGTGCCGTAGAGGATCGACTGCCCCGGGCCCGCGACGCGTCCCTGCTCTTCGATGTAGCCGCGCTGCTCGAGCAGCCGGGTGACTCCGTCCACGTTCACCCCGCGCAGCGCGGTGATCTGGGCGCGCGAGATCGGCTGGCGGTAGGCGATGATCGCCAGGGTCTCCAGGGCCGCCGAACTCAGCCGGTGCGAGACGTCGCGGTTGGCGAAGCGGGTCACCCACTCGGCGACCTCGGGCGAGGACTGCATGACCCACCCGCTCGCGAGCTCGCTCATCGTGAAACCTCGGCGGTCGCGCTCGTACTCCTCGCGCAATCCCCGCAGCGCCTCGCGCACGCGGCCCGCGTCCTCGTCCACCACGTCGGCCAGCTCCTCGACCGAGATCGGTTCGAGGGCGACGGTGAGCATCGCCTCCAACTTCTGCTCCAGCGACTGCTCATCCCTCATAGGTATCCACACTTCCTAACTCCAAAGTCGGTCCGTCGCTCACCCATGCGATCTCCACGTCACCGAAGGTGTGGCCCTGGCCGAGCGTGACGTGACCCAGTTTGCAGAGCTCGAGTAGCGCGAGGAAGTGCACGATCACCTCGATGCGCGTCATCAGCGCGCCGATCAGCGATCGAAACGACAGGCGCCCGAGCGCCGGGAGTCGCTGGGAGAGCGAGACGACCGTCTCGGCGACGGTCACGGCGTCGACGGTGACGTGGTTGAGCCGCACGACCGCGACGGGCTTCTCCTCGATGCCGCGCAGGTAGGCCAGCGCGAGCGCCGAGGGCGTCACCCCGGCGAGCAGGTCCGGCGGCTGGACGACGAAGCCGTCGTCGATGCCGCGCAGGCGCGGGAACGACCGGCCCGCGCGGTCAAAGAGCGACACAAAGTTGTCGGCGACCCCCGCGTACGTGCGCAGGTCGAGCAGGCGCGCGAGCAGGACGTCGCGCTCCTCCCAGCCGACGAACTCCTCGTCGGGCTCGGCGTCATCGCGGCCCGGCAGGAGGCGCTGGCTCTTCATCTCGAGCAGGATCGAGGCAATCAGGAGGAACTCGGAGAGTTGGTCGACTTCGACGGCGACGGTCGCGTCACGCAGCGCCGCGACGAACTCGTCGACGATGGGGCTGAGCGGGACGTCGAGCACGTCGAGCTCGTGCCGGCTGATCAGTTGCAGGAGCAACTCGATGGGTCCACTAAACGACGGCGTCGTCACGACGTAGGTCACCGCGACAGACTACCGGACCGGGTCGGCCCGTGACGGACTCCTAGAATCGGGTGATGCGCGTCTTCTCGGGTATCCAGCCATCTGGCGACTTGCACGTCGGCAACTACCTCGGCGCGATCAAGCAGTGGGTGGCGGCACAGTCGGCCGAGTCGCTCTACTGCGTCGTCGATTTGCACGCGCTGACCCTCCAGATCGAGCCGGCCGCCTTACGCCAGCAGACCGACGACCTTGTCGCGGTCCTGATCGCTTCGGGGCTCGACCCGGCACGCTGCACGGTCTTCGTCCAGAGCCACGTCACCTATCACGCCCAGCTCAGTTGGCTCCTCGAGTGCGTCGCCACCTACGGCGAGCTGACGCGCATGACCCAGTTCAAGGAGAAGGCCGACCGTCAGGAGGGCTACCGGGTGGGACTGCTCACCTACCCCGTCCTGATGGCGGCCGACATCCTGCTCTATCAGACCCAGCAGGTGCCCGTCGGCGACGACCAGCGCCAGCACCTCGAGCTCGCCCGCGACCTCGCCGAGCGATTCAACAACCGTTACGGCGCCGTCTTCACCGTACCCGTCGGCGTGCAGCCCCCCGCCGCGGCGCGCGTGATGGACCTCCAAGAGCCCACCCGCAAGATGTCCAAGTCCGTCTCGAGCCCCCTCGGCACGATCTACGTCCTCGACGGGCCCGACGCGATCGAGCGCAAGGTGAAAAAGGCCGTGACCGACACCGACGGCGAGATGCGCTTTGACTGGGAGCACAAGCCCGGCCTCGCGAACCTCCTCGAGCTCTACTCGGGTTTCACCGGCGAGAACCCCAACGACGTCGCCGCGCGCTACTCGCGCTACGGGGACCTCAAGCGTGACCTCGCCGAGCTCATGATCGCCGAACTCGCCCCGATCGCCACTCGCTATCGCGAACTGCGCGCGGACGGGGCCGAGCTGCGTGCCATCACCGACGACGGCGCCGCCAAGGCCCGCCACATCGCCGCCGAGACCTACCGTCGGGCCGCCGAGGCGATGGGCATCCTCTAATCGCGGGTGGACGCCAACTCAGACGAGCCGGCTGATCCACCAGTTCTGCAGCGACGTCAGCCACGTGAAGCCCACGTGAAAGAACAGCGAGTCGAGGATGATCAGCACCATCACGATCGGCAGGGCCCTCATCCGGAACCGGTAGTAGCTCGGCAGGTGGCGCCGGGGCACGAACCGCTCAATGATCGCCGAGCCATCGAGTGGCGGGATCGGCAGCAGGTTAAAGACGGCGAGGGTGAGGTTCACGATCCCGAAGGTGACCCCGAACTGGAGCATCCACGAGCTGTAGGTGACGTGGATGGCGAGCTCGCTGATGAGATAGCCCACCGCCGACAAGATGATGTTGACGACCGGTCCGGCGAGCGAGACGTAGAGCGACTGGCGCCGCGGGTTGCGCAACCGGCCGACGTTCACCGGCACCGGCTTGGCGTAGCCGAAGGCCGGCAAATGGCTCAGGATCAGCAGTGCCGGCAGGAGGACCGTGCCGAAGGGATCAACGTGGCGAAGGGGGTTGAGCGTGAGCCGGTGGTTCTCCTTGGCCGTCGGGTCGCCGAAGAAGTTGGCGACGTAGCCGTGACTCACCTCGTGCAAAACGATTGAGGGCACGATCGCGAGAAAGAAGTAGACGTAACTCGACACTTCCCTCTCCTACCCGTGGGCCCGCGGATGGGCTCCCCGATAAACCTGCTGCAATGACGAAACCGACACCGCGGTGTAGATCTGCGTGGTCGCAATCGACGAGTGACCGAGCAGCTCTTGGACCACTCTAATGTCGGCACCGTGCGCGAGCATGTGCGTGGCACAACTATGGCGAAATACGTGGGCGCTGATGCGGCGGCGTTCAATGCCTACCTGCAGGGCCCGGCGGGCGATGATGCCGTCGACCCCCTGGCGCGAGAGCGGCGTGCCCCGGGCATTGAGCAATAGCACCGACGAACGCGTCTGGGCGATCGCGGCCCGACCCGCCGGCTCGAGGTAGCGCTCAAGCGCCTCGCGAAGCGCCCGACCCATGGGCACCAGGCGCTGCTTCGATCCCTTGCCGGTCACCTTGATGAGCTCCTCGTCGAAGTCGAGGTCCTCGATGCGGATCCCGACCGCCTCGGAGACGCGACTACCCGTGCCGTAGAGCAACTCGAGGAGCGCCCGATCGCGCCGGTCGAGTGCGGTCGTGCTCGGGATCGAGTCGAGCAGCGAGGCCACCTCGGTCTCATCGAGTGGGCGCGGGAGCGTACGGCCGCGATGCGCGCCGCGCACGTGCGCGGTCGGATCGGCACCGATGGTGCCCTCGTCGGCGAGAAAGCCGTACCAGCCGCGCAGGGAGGCGAGCGTGCGCGCGAGCGTCGAGGCGGCTCGCCCGCGGTCGCGAAGGCTCACCAGATACTCGTCGATGTCTGTTGCCGCGACCTCGCGGGGGCCCACGTGGCGCGCCGCCGTCCACGCGATGAACGCGGTGAGGTCTCGTCGGTAGGCGTCCAGCGTGGCGCGGCTGCGCCCCTTCTCTACGATCAGCCAGACGAAGTACTCGTCCAGGAGCGGCTCAGCCTCGCTCAAAGAACCGTCCGTAGACGAGGTTGAGCGCGACGGCCATCGTCGAGTCGATCGCGGGCTCGGCGCGCAGGACCGCGAGCAGCTCGTCGGGCGCGTACCAGGCGACCGTCGAGGCCGACTCCTCGGGTCCGGCCGGGCGCCGGTCACTGATGGTCAGGTCGCCGGCTTCGAAGATGTGCATGACCTGGGTCGACCAGCCGGGTGAGACCATGAACTGGCCCAACAGGCGCCACGTGCCCGCCTCGGCGCCCAGCTCCTCGTGGAGTTCGCGCTTGGCGGCGTCGAGCGGCTCTTCGCCGTCGACGTCGAGCGTGCCGGCCGGGATCTCGAGGGTGACCCGGTCAAAGGGCGCGCGGTACTGGCGCAGCACCCCGACGCGGCCCTCCTGGTCGCGGGCGAGAATCGCGACCGCGCCGCGGTGGGTGACGACGTCGCGGTGAAACGACCGGTCCTGGTGCTCGACGGTGCGCCGCTCGACGGCAAAGACGTGGGACGTCAGCAGTGACGAGACGGCGGTGATGCGAAAGTCGTCGCTCACGTGGTCGCGTCGACCGACGTGGGATCGATGATGTGCGGCTCTCGACCCTCGGCTCGCGACGCGGCCGCCGTCACCAACCCGAGGAACAGCGGGTGGGGCCGGTCGGGCCGGGACTTGAACTCCGGGTGGGCCTGGGTTCCCACGAAGTAGGGGTGCTCGGGCAGCTCGACGAACTCGACGAGGCGTCCGTCGGGCGAGGTGCCCGAGCAGCGCATGCCCGCCGCCTCGAACTGCTCGCGGTAGCGCGCGTTGAACTCGTAGCGGTGACGGTGGCGCTCCGAGACGACCGTCGTGCCGTAGAGGCCGGCCACGATCGAGCCCTCGTCGAGCATCGCGGGACACGCCCCCAGACGCATCGTGCCACCGAGGTCCGTGACGTCCATCTGCTCGGCCATCAGGGCGATCACCGGCGCCGAGGTGGCGAGGGAGAACTCGGTCGAGTGCGCGTCGCTGAGCCCCAGCCGGTGACGGGCGAACTCGACGACCATGATCTGCATGCCGAGGCAGATCCCCAGGTACGGGATCTGCTGTTCGCGCGCGATGCGCGCGGCCGCGATCATGCCCTCGATGCCGCGCTCGCCGAAGCCACCGGGCACGATGATGCCGTCGAGCTGGCGGAGGCGGTCCGAGTCGATCTCGGTGGGAACCCGCTCAGCCTCGAGCCACTCGATCTTGGTCGTGGCGCCGATGGCGAAGCCCGCGTGGCGGATCGACTCGGCGACCGATAGGTAGGCGTCGGGCATCGTGACGTACTTGCCCACGACCCCGATGCGCAGGGTCTTCGTGGTGTTGTGCACGCGGTGCACGACCGCGTTCCACGGCGCCAGGTCGATGGGGTGCTCGTCGAGGTCGATCCCGAGGGTTTGACAGACGATCGAGTCGAGACCCTCGCGGTGCAGCGTGCCGGGGATGTCGTAGATGCTGGCTTCGTCGACGGCCGAGACGACCGCCTGGATCGGCACGTCACAGAGCAGCGAGATCTTGCGCTTGAGACCGTCCGAGATCGGCTGGTCGCTCCGACAGACGATGACGTCGGGCTGGATGCCGCGCGAGCGCAGCTCGGTCACCGAGTGCTGGGTCGGCTTGGTCTTCTGCTCGCCCGAGGGCGCGAGGTAGGGCACCAGGGTCAGGTGGACGTAACAGACGTTGCCCCGACCGGCGTCGCGCCGGTACTGGCGGATCGACTCGATGAACGGCACGATCTCGATGTCACCGACCGTGCCGCCGATCTCGACGATGACGACGTCGGCACCCATCGCGCCCACGCGCCGGATCCGTTCTTTGATCTCGTCGGTGATGTGCGGGATGACCTGGACCGTCTTGCCTAGATAGTCCCCGCGGCGCTCCTTCGCGATGACGTTGGAATACACCGAACCGGTCGTCGTGTTGGAGGTTCGCGTGAGCGACTCGTCGATGAACCGCTCGTAGTGGCCGAGGTCGAGGTCGGTCTCGCCGCCGTCGTCGGTCACGAACACTTCACCGTGCTCACCAGGGTTCATGGTCCCCGGGTCCACGTTGAGGTAGGGGTCCAATTTGCACATCGTGACCTTCAAGCCACGGGATTTGAGTAGTCGTCCCAGCGAAGAAGCAGTGAGGCCCTTGCCTAGGGAACTCGACACTCCGCCGGTGACAAACACGAACTTGGTCATGCATTCACCGTTGTGTCCACGGACTCCCAGTGTAGCGAACCCGGGGGCGTGCTCCGACCATCACATCGCGGCGCTTAACATCCGCTCAGCCAACGCACGCGCTTCGTCACTCAGGTGAACGCCCGCCAGCATCCGTGCGATCTCGCCGACCCGCTCTGGGCCCGTCACCTCGCGCACCGTGGTCGTCGTCGCGCCGTCGGCCACGACCTTTTCAATGACGAACTGGTGATCGGCGCGCGCGGCCACCGACGCCAGGTGGGTCACTGCGAGCACCTGACGGCCCCGGGCGACCTCGGCGAGGCAGTCCCCGATCTGCTCGGCGACCTGGCCGCCGATCCCGGCGTCGACCTCGTCGAACACGGTCACGACGCCGTCGCTCACGCTCACGAGTGCCACCGCGAGCAGTAAACGACTCAACTCCCCGCCGCTCGCGAGCGACTGGACGGGGCCCTCCGGGCGTCCGGGGTTAGGGGCAAAGACCAGTTGCGCCTCGGCACCGTCGTCGCCGTCGACCACCACGCGGACCGATGCGTTTCCGAGGGCCACCCGCGCGAGCTGGGACGTCAGGGCCTCGCTGAGCGCCGCCGCAGCCGCAGTTCGTTCGCGCCGGGCCGTCCCCGCCAGAGCGGTCTCGCGGGTCAGTAACTCCTGTAGTTCCTGGTCCAGTGCCAGAAGTTGAGCGTCGGCACCGGTGAGCCGGTCGCGTTCGCGCTGGAGGGCTGCGTGTGTTTCGAGCGCCTGGGCCAGTGACCCGCCGTATTTGCGTGCGAGACGCTGCAGCAGCGCCACGCGCGACTCGAGTCGTGCCATGGTCTCGGGGTCCACGTCGTCGCGCTCGGCGAACGCGCGCAGATCGTGCACCGCCTCACGAGCCGACGTCAGCGCATCGCGAAGGGTCGCCACCGTGTCCTCGAGCCCCGCGACCGGGGCGACCTCGCCGATGGTTCGCGCGAACGACGCGAGCACCGCGTCCTCGCGATCGCCGTCAAGACCCTCGATGGCCTCGAGCACCGCGGTGCGGCCGTCGCGCACCGAGGTCCAGATGCGCAACTGATCGAGCGCCTCGTCCAGTTCCGTGGCGTTGGTCAACTGCGCCGAATCGAGCTCCTCGAGCTGAAAGTTCAGCAAGTCGAGCTCGCGCTGGCGCGTCGCCTCGTCACCGCCGAGCCGTTCGCGCTCGTGCGTCGCCTCACTGATTCGCCGGCGCGACCGTTCGAGCTCGCTCGTATCCACGTGGCCAAAGGCGTCAAGGAGGGCGAGGATGTCGGCGCGGCTGCGAAGGGTCAGCGAATCGTGCTGGCCGTGGATCGTGACGAGCGACTCCCCCGCCACCCGCAGCGCCTCGGCGCTCGTCGCCACGCCGTTCAGCGTGCTGCGAACGCGGCGGTTGGCGCCGCTCTCGCGCCCGAGCACCACTTCGTTGCCGTCGCGGTCGCGCAAGACCGCGGCGACCTGCACGTCGTCGCTGAGCGCGTGTCTCGTCGAGGCCGTGTCCGCGCCGAGGCAGAGTGTCAGGGCCCCGAGCAGCAGTGTCTTGCCGGCGCCCGTTTCGCCCGTGATGACATTCAGCCCGGGCCCGAACTCCAGGCGCGCCTCGTCGATGACACCGAGTCCCCGCGCGTAGAGCTCGAGCAGTGCAGCGTTAGGCATGACCTTCCCGCAGGCTCTCGCGCAGTCGGAAACCCAGTTCGAATCGACGGGTCTCGACGACCCGCACGGGCTTGGGACTGCGCGAGACGCTGATGGACTCACCCGGCTCGATCGAGCCGATGGTGCGGCCGTCAGCGACCACTTCGGCGGACTTCGTGACCGCATTGAGCCGGATGACCTTGTCGCCACCGACCACGATCGACCGATCAATGGTGAAATGCGGGGCGATCGGGGTGAGCACCATCACCGGCAGCGTCGTGTCGATGACGGGACCGCCGGCCGAGAAGTTGTAGCCCGTGCTGCCCGTCGGCGTCGCCACCATCACCCCGTCGGCGGAGTAGGTGAGGTATTCGTCGTCGTCGACGAAGCTGCACACGCGAACCATGTGGCCGGCGTGCGCCCGTTCGACCACCACTTCGTTGAGGGCAAACTCGTAGTCGTCGCGCCCGGGCATGTCGATCTGCAGTGCCAGACGCTCCACCACGTGCGGGTCAGCGAGTGAGCGCTTGATGTCGTGGATGAGCTCGGCGGCGGGCACGTTGAGCAGGAACCCCAGTCGACCGAGGTTCACCGCCAGCACCCGCGCGCCCAACTCGTGGGCCAGTCGAGCCGACTTCAGGAACGTGCCGTCGCCGCCCAGGCTCACCACCAGCGCATCGGTGGCGCCGTCGGGGACCACGAGGTCGTCGAGTAACAACAGTTCAGACGCGATGCCCTCGGAATGCAGCTGCCGGCCGACCTCGTCGGCGAGGATGACGGCGTCAGAACGGTTGCTGAATGCGGTGAACAGTAAGTCGGGCACGGTCCTCCTCGTTGCCATGGTAGTGAACGGGTGACGCACCGTCGTTCACGTCGGCACGCAGAACTCGGCACAGTGCCGAATCAAAACGGCGACACGATGGCGTGGCGAACCAGGTCGTACGGCGCGCAGTGGCTGGCGTACGCTCGGGATTGGAGGTGAACCATGTTCGAGAAGCACAAGGAACAGGTTGCGGCCGCTGCACTCGATGACGCCAAATCCGCGTGGAGCCATCGGGTGGCCGCCGTGCAGTCACTGATCGACGTCGTCTCGGGCGCCAAGGTGCTCGACACCAATGGACTGCTGCTCAAGCCCGGCGAAGTCCTCCTCGGTCAGGTTCAGAACGTCGGGCTGGTCGAGCAGCGCAGCGACGGTGGCCACTGGCAAGGGGCGTCGCAGGGATTCTCTATCCCCATCGGCTCGATCAAGGGCCGAAGCGTCCGGTACCGCATTGGCGCCACCCGCGGCCACTACGTCCAGGGCGAGCCCCATCCCACGGCGGTCGATCACGGTTCGCTCAGCATCACCAACCAGCGCATCGTCTACCAGGGCGCGACCAAGACTGCGGAGTGTCTCTTTACGAAGCTTCTGGGTGTCCAGCAGACGAGCGGCATGATCGTCATCTCGGTCTCCAATCGCCAGAAGCCAACCGTCGTGCACGTTGGCGCCGCCCTCGACGACTGGACGGCCGACCGGATCTCGATCGCGACGAGTCTGTACCAAGGGGACAAAGACGACGTACTGACGCACCTCAATGAGCAACTGAGTGAGGTGAACGCCAGCAAGCCAGCGGGCTGAAACACTCTCAGTGTTGCTGAACACGGGCGGCGTTCATCGTCACGAACGCCCGTAGCCTTGAAGCATGAAACGAACGCGTCGGCGAGGCATGGTGATTGGCGCGTTCCTCGCCGCCGTTGTGG
>JAKAPH010000059.1 GCA_021807265.1 Actinomycetes bacterium
TCTGCACCGACGCCTTCCGCCCCGAGATGCACGTCTGGACCGACCAGGCCGTCCTGCGCGACCTGTCGATGCACGTCGACGGCCTCGCCTCGACCCGCTCGATCGAGTACGAGGTCATCTCCCCCGACGACACCCAGGGCATGTTCGACGCGCTGACCTACGAGAAGGGCGGCTCGGTGCTGCGCATGCTCGAGCAGTACCTCGGCGCGACGACCTTCCGCGACAGCATCCGCCACTACCTGGCCCAGCACGCCTACGCCAACACGGTGACCGGGGACCTGTGGGACGCGCTCGAGCTCGTCTCGGGCCAGCCGGTGCGCGAGATGATGGACACCTGGATCCTCCAGGGCGGCCACCCCATCGTGACCCTGGCCAACGGCGCCCTGAGCCAGTCGCCCTTCATCGTCGGCGACCCGGCCAACAAGGGGGCCGTCGGTGACCGCTGGCTCGTGCCGGTGCTGACCCGGTCCCTCGACGGCGGGCCGATCTCGCACCACCTGCTGGGCGACACGCCCGTTGCGGTCACCGACGCCGCACCGGTGGTCGTGAACGCCGGCGGCTGGGGCTACTTCCGCTCGCGCTACGCCTCGGCGGACCTGGCGGCCCTCGCGGCACGGCTCGACGAGCTCGACGAGCTCGAGCGCGCCATGCTGGTCGCCGACACCTGGGCGCTGCTGTTCGCCGGCGAAGTGACCTGGCGCGACTTCTACACCGTGGCGGCCGGCCTCGGCGCGCACAACGAGCCCATCCCGTGGGGATTCGTCGCGGCCGCGGTCTCCATGATCGAGCGCGCGCTGCCCGAGTCCAAGCGCGACATCCTTGCGCGCGAGGTGCGCGAGCTCGCCGAGCCCCAGTTCGCCCGACTCGGCTGGGACCGACGCGAGGACGAGAGCGCCCTCACCGGTCAGCTGCGCGCCATCGTCATCGGACTGCTCGGGATGGTCTGCCACGACGACGCGATCGTCGCCGAGGCGCGACGTCGCTTCGAGACCGACACCATGGACGGTGACCTGGCGTTGACGATCCTGCGCATCACCGCCCACCACGGGTCGGTGGTCGACTACGAGACGTTCCTCGAGCGCTACCGCGTCGCCCCGTCACCCCAGGAGTCGCTGCGCTACCAGCTCGCTCTGGGCGGCTTCAGCGACGAGAAGATCGCGCTCGACGCGGCGGAGCGCTGCTTCAGCGAGTTCCGCCCCCAGGACGCCCCGATTATCTTCGTGCAGCTGATGCGCAACGAGACCACCGGACCAACCGTGTGGCGCTACCTCGCCTCGCGCTGGGACGAGGCCATCGAGCGCTACTCGCGCAGCCTGCACGCCCGCCTCGCGGCGGCCCTGCCGACGTTCGTCAACGACGCGGCCCTCGCCGACGAGGTCGAGGCCTTCCACCGCGCGCACCCGGTCGTCGGCGGCTACCCCGCCACGGTGGACCAGCAGCTCGAGCTCATGCGCGCGGGCCAGGCCTTCGCGGCCACCATTCGACAGCAGTTCTAGCGCCATGTCCGTCGGCACCTTCCTCGGGATCATGGCCCTCATGTTCCTGCTGGAGTTGCCCGACAAGACGATGGTCGCAACCATCGTGATGTCCACCCGGGCGCGGCCGGGCTCGATCGTGCTGGGCGCGTCGGCCGGCTTCGTCGTCCAGATGGGCATCGCGGTGGCCGCGGGCAGCGCACTGACTCTGCTGCCGGTGCGCCCCAAGGAGTTCGTCGTCGCGGCGCTCTTCCTCGGGGGCGCCGCCTACCTGCTCTTCGTCCCCGAGAAGGTCGAGGAGCAAGAGGGCGAGCGCGAGGGCGAGCGCGAGACCACGGGCACGCGCTGGAAGGAGGTCACCACGGCCTTCAGCGTCATCTTCCTCGGCGAGTTCGGCGACCTCACCCAGATCCAGGCCGCGAACCTCAGCGCCAAGACCCACCAGCCCCTCGAGGTCTTCATCGCCTCGTCCATCGCGATGATCGCGGTGTCGTTCCTCGGGGCCTTCGGCGGTCGGGCCCTGCAGCGCATCGTGCCGCTGCGGCTGATCCGCCTCGGCGGCGGCGCCGTCTTCGCGGTGCTCGGCCTCTACACCCTCGTCGAGGCGCTGCGTTGAACTACGAGGACCGCCTGGTCTTCGCCGCGACCGTGGCGGGCTTCATGCCACCCGACGAGGGGCGCGCGCTCGCGCATCACGGGCTGGTGCGCGCGAGCGAGCAGCCCCGCGGGACCTGGCTCGAGATCGGCGCGTGGTGCGGCAAGTCCGCGGTCTACCTCGGCGCGGCCGCCGCGCGGGGCTCGAGCGTGCTCTACTCGCTCGATCACCACCACGGCAGCGAGGAGAACCAGGTCGGCTGGGAGCACCACGACCCGACCCTGGTCGACCCCGTCGACGGCCGGTTGAATACGCTCCCCTCGTGGCAGCGCACCATCGCCACCGCCGGGCTCGAGGACACCGTCATCGGACTCGTCGGACCCTCGAGCATCGTCGCCGCGCACTTCGCCCAGCCCCTCGACCTGCTCTTCATCGACGGCGGGCACGGCCACGACGTCGCCCGGGCCGACTACACGGCCTGGGCGCCCAAGGTCGTTCCGGGCGGGCGGCTTCTGATCCACGACGTCTTTGCCGATCCGGCCGACGGCGGTCGCCCGCCCTACGAGATCTACTGCGCCGCCCTCGAGGCCGGATTCGACGAGGTCGACGCCGTGGGCTCGCTGCGAGTCCTACGGGCCCGCTAGCGCACAGCCCGGCTCGGCGCAGTCGGGGACCCTCGCGAGCACGCGCGCGTCGTGGCGGAACATGCCCGACGCGCCCGAGGACGAGGTGAGCGCGTCCGCCGCCAGCAGCACCGCGGCCACCGTGTAGCTCGTCACCTCGCGGTCGGGGAACGTGACGTGCTCGGGGTAGGCGAGGCCCGTCCAGTAGGCGCCGTCGTCGCGGCGGTGCCGGCTCGTCTGCTCGAAGAGCTCGAGCGCCTCGCCGGTCAGGCCGATGGCGTCCAGGGCCAGCACGCACTCGGCGGTCTCGGCGGCGGTCACCCAGTCGTTGGTCGACACACAGCGCACGCCGTGGCCGGCCATGACGTGGCGCTCCCAGCCGTCGCGAATGCGACGCTCGCCGGCGTCACCGGTCAGTGCCCCGCTGATCACGGGGTAGTACCAGTCCATGGCGAACTCGTTCTTGGGCGCAAAGGCCCCCGGGTGGTGCGCGACCGCGTGCCCGAGGCGCCCGGCCGCGCGCTCCCACGCCGGCGCGGCGCGGTCGAGGCGCGTAGCCAGGGTGATGGCGCTGCGCAGGGCGTGGTAGATCGACGACGAGCCCGTCAGGAGCGCGTAGCCCTCGGGCCGGCCGGCGGCGTCGATCGACCACCGGATCGTGCCGTCGTCGAGCTGCCAGCGCAGCACGAAGTCGATCGCGCGCGCGACGACGCCAAAGAGCGACGCGACGAAGTCGACGTCGTCGGTGACGAGCAGGTAGTGGCACAGGCCCGTCGCGACGTAGGCGCAGACGTTGGTGTCCAGGCGCGCGTCGAGCACGTCGGCGCCGCGGTAGTAGTTGAACCAGCTCCCGTCGCCGAGCTGGGTGGCCGCGAGCCACCGGTACGCGGCGCGGGCCTCGTCGAGCCGACCGGTCACGGTGAGGGCCATCGCGACCTCCACGTGGTTCCAGGGGTCGCAGTGCCCCCCGTCGAACCACGGCAACTGGCCGCTCGGGCGCTGCAGGCCGACGAGGAAGTCCGCGCTCACGTCGACCTCCTCGGCACTCAGCAGTCCGGGCACCCCGGCGAGGCCGCTCGCGAGGATCGTCACGATGAGGGCTTGTCGAGGTAGTAGATGACGGACTTGCCCATCAGCGGCGCGAGGAGGCGCTCGGCGAACCGGGTGATCGCCGGGCGCTTCACGATGTCCCACACCAGCAGCCGGTGGTAGGCCCGCACGAACCGGTTGTCCTCGTTGGTCGTGCCGACGAGGCACTTCAGCCACCAGTACGGGCTGTGCAGCCCGTGGGCGAAGCCGTGCCCGTTCACCGACAGCCCGACACCACGGAGCCGCTCCTCGATGACCGAGCGGCGGTAGATGCGCACGTGGCCGCCGGGGACCATGTGGTACTCGTCAGAGAGCGCCCAGTTCACCAGTTCGGGAAAGAAGCGCGGCACGGTGACGGCCATCGTCCCCCCGGGGCGCAGCACGCGCGCGAGCTCGGCCATCGCCGCGCGGTCGTCGGGGATGTGCTCGAGCACCTCGGAGCAGATGACCCGGTCAAAGGAGCCGTCGGGAAAGGGCAGGTGCAGGGCGTCGCCCTGCACCGCGGCGGCGCGGACCTCGCCGGCGACGAGCTCGCCCGCCTCCACCATCGCCACGAAGGTCGCCACAACGCCCTCCACCTCGTCGCGCCCGGCGTCCAGGGCCACGACGTCGGCGCCGCGTCGCGCGGCCTCGAAGGCGTGCCGGCCGAACCCGCAGCCGAGGTCGAGCAGTCGTTCCCCGGGCGCGAGGCCCAGTCGGTCGTAGTCGGCGGTCAGCATCAGTCGAACTGCATCGACTCGGGCAGGGGCCGACCGGCGAGGATCGCGTCGTAACACGCGGCGGTCCCGCGCGCGGTCACCTGCCAGGTGAAGCGTTCCATCACCCGCTCGCGGCCTCGCGCGCCGAGGCGCTCACGCAGCGCCGGGTCGTCGAGCAGCGTGCGAATCGCCACGAGCAGCGCCTCGGGGTCGTTGGGCTCGACGAGCACGCCCGTCTCGCCGCTCACCCCCACCACCTCGGGCAGGGCGCCGCCGGTGGTCGCCACGACCGGCACGCCACAGCTCATCGCCTCGATCGCGGGCAGCGAGAAGCCCTCGTAGAGGCTCGGGACGACCGCCACCTCGGCCTCGCCGTAGAGCCGGGCCAATTCCTCGTCGCTCACGCCCGAGACCGTCGTGACGATGTCGGTGAGCCCGAGGCGCTCGAGCGCCTGGGCGACCCGACCGCCCGGACGGGGCCGACCGATCACCACGAGCTCGACGTCACGCTCGACGCGCAGTTTGGCGATGGCCTCGAGCAACGGCACGAGGCCCTTCATGGGCACGTCGCTGCTCGAGGTCACCATGAGCCGTCCGGGCCGCTTCACCACGTCCGCGTAGGGCCGAAAGACCGTGTGGTCGACGCCCACCGGCACGACCGTCAGGCGCTCGAGGGGCACGTGCATCTGGGCGTTGATGTCGGTCTTGGAGTTGTGCGACACTGTCAGCACGGCGGGCAGGCGGCGCGCAACGCGCACCTGCATGCGCAAGAAGCCGAACCAGCGCCGCGTCGTGAAGCGCGCCGTGGGGGTCTCGGCGTGGTCGAGCGCGATCGAACGGTCGACGGTGATCGGGTGGTGCAGGGTCTCGAGCAGCGGCCAGCCGTCGTGGTGCAGGGCCAGGATCCCCGTGCCAAGGCACTGGTCGTCGTGCACGAGGTCGAAGTCACCCCGGCGCGCGTTCAAGATCTTCCTGATCCGCCGCGAGAACGCGAGGGGCTCGCCAAAGCCCGCGCTCAGCATCACCGCGAACTCGGTCAGGTCCGCGAACGAGGTGAACTCCGAGCGGGCCGGGATGCGAAACGGGTCGGGGTCGCGGTACAGGTCGAGCCCGCGCACCGGGGTGAAGCCGACCCCGTCGTCGAGTTCGGGCCACGGCGGACCCGCGAACACCTCGACGCTGTGGCCGAGCGCCACGAGCTCGCGGGTGAGGTGGCGGGTGTAGACGCCCTGGCCGCCGCAGCGCGGGTTGCCCCGGTAGACGAGGAACGCGATGCGGTGCTTGCCCGGCTCGGGCGCGCGCGGCGCCACGGCCAGCGGCAGCGTGATCGCGCGCGATCGAGCCCAGGACTCCCTGGTCTCGGCGATGGTTTGACGAATCGAACGGGGCACGGGCCAACTTTCGGTCTCGACGAGGACTCATTCTCGCCGAAATCGGTGAACGGCACAAATGGTTACCAGCGAGTTAGCGCCGTGACTACGCTGCCGGTATGGACTTGACGTACCCGCCCGAAGCCGAAGCATTCCGCGCCCACATCCGTGACTGGCTCGAGCGCAACCTCCCCGACGGCTGGTTCGATCCCGATTTCAGCCTCACCGGTCCCGCACGGGCGGCCTTTAACGAGAGCTGGACCGAGAAGCTCTTCGAGGGCGGCTGGATCTGTGCCGGCTGGCCGACCGAGTACGGCGGCAAGGGCCTCTCGCTGCTCGAGCAGGTGGTCTTGAACGAGGAGTTCGCCCGAGCCGGCGCGCCGATGCGCGCCGACTTCTTCGGCGACACCCTGGTGGGCCCCACGATCCTGCAGTGGGGCACCGAGGAGCAGAAGCGCGAGTTCATCCCGGGCATCCTGCGCGGGTCGATCGGCTGGTGCCAGGGTTTCTCGGAGCCCAACTCCGGGTCGGACCTCGCGAGCCTGAAGACCAGCGCCGTGCTCGACGGCGACGAGTGGGTCATCAATGGCCAGAAGGTGTGGACGACCCAGGCCCAGCACGCCGACTACGTCTTCTTGCTGGCGCGCACCGACCCGGCCGCCCCCCAGCACGCCGGCATCAGCTACCTGCTGGTGCCGATGCGCCAGCCCGGCGTGGACGTGCGTCCGATCACCCAGGTCGACGGCACGGCCGAGTTCAACGAGGTCTTCTTCACCAACGCGCGTTGCCCGCGCGGCAACGTCGTAGGCGGGGTCAACAACGGCTGGAAGGTCGCCATGACGACCCTTGGCTTCGAGCGCGGCTCGTCGTCCACGACCGGCTACCGGCGGTTCTTGAAGGAGTGGGAGGCCATTCTGGACGAGGCGCGGCGACACTCGCGCACCTCGGACGCCCTGAGCCGCGACCGCCTCGTGCGCTCGTGGTCCAAGATCAAGATCATGCAGGTGAACGGCTACCGGTCGTTGTCCGACGCCCTCAACGGCACCCACGACGCCGCACTACTCGGCGCGTGCAACAAGATGTTCTGGTCCGAGACCCACCGCGACATGATGGAACTCGCGATCGACGTCATGGGCATGAGCGGCCAGATCCTCACCGGGTCCCAGGGAACTAGCGAGGACGTCGGTGGGCTGCGACGAGGACGGGCCGACTACCCCGTCTCGGACCTGCAGGCGTCGTTCTTCTTCTCGCGCTCCGAGACGATCTGGGGCGGCACGGCCGAGATCCAGCGCAACATCATCGGCGAGCGGGCACTCGGCCTGCCCAAGGAGCCCCGACCTAGCTGAGTGCTTCGGCGACCGGCGTGCTCAGCGCGTCGCTGCGCAGCGACAGCAGCAGTCCCACGGCCGTCGCGAGGGTCAGCGCCGCGCCGACGAAGAGGCCCATCCGCGGGTCGCTCTGGGCGATGATGTACCCGATGAGCGGCGCGCCGATCGGGGTCACGCCCATGAAGGCGACACCGTAGAGGCTCATGACCCGCCCGCGCATCGCCTGGCTGGAGTTGAGTTGCAGGGTCGAGTTGGCCGTCGACATGAAGGCGATCGAACAGGCCCCGGTGGGCACGAGCGCGAGCGCCGCCAGACGCAGCGACGGCGCGAAGGCCGTCAGGGTCATGAAGAACCCGAAGCCCAGCGCGAGACCGGCGAGCAGCTGAGGGGTCGGGTTCGACCGGTGCGCGATCACGAGCCCGCCGATCACCGCGCCGAGGCCCATCGCCCCGAGCAGCAGCCCGTAGTTGGCCGCGTTCTCCTGGTGGAAGGTCACGTGGGCGAACACCGGCAGGGTGACCGTGAAGTTAAAGGCGAAGGTGCCCACGACCGTCACGGCCAGGATCACCGTGCGCAGTCTCGGCGTCTCGAGCACGTAGCGAAGGCCGAGGCGTAACTGGCCCTTCTCGCGCTCGACGGTCTGCATCGGGGCGAAGTCGGCCGACTTCATCATCGCGAGCGCGATGATGACCGCGACGAAGGACGCCGCGTTGGCGTAGAAACAGGCCGCCGTGCCCACGAAGGCGATCACCGTCGCGGCGACCGAGGGTCCGATGAGTCGGCCCGAGTTCATCAGCACGCTGTTGAGGCTGACGGCGTTGGCGATGAGGTCCCGGCCGACCATCTCCTGGACGAAGGACTGGCGCGCGGGCAGGTCGAAGAGGTTGACGACCCCGAGCAGCGCCGCGAGCGCGTAGATAGCCCCGACGGTGACGTGGTCAGTGGTCACCAGCACGCCGAGCACCAGCGCGAGCACGCCCGCGCCGGACTGGGTCACGTAGAGGATGCGTCGCTTCTCGTGTCGGTCGGCGACGAGGCCCCCGTAGGAGCCGAGCACCAGCATCGGCACGTACTGCAGGGCGACCGCGATCCCGAGGTCGACCGAGGAGCCGGTGATCTGCAGCAGGAGCCAGCCCTGGGCCACCGACTGCATCCAGGTCCCCGAGGTCGAGATCAGCTGGCCGATGAAGTAGAGGCGGAAGTTGCGAACGCGCAGCGCCGCGAAGGTTCTCGACGAGAACTTGGCGACCGCGTTCACGCCTGGTCCAGGATCGTCTCGAGCAGTTCGGCGAGCTCCCCGGCGCGACGGCGGTCGGCCGCCGAAAGCGCGTCCAGGGCCCGCTCCAGGAACTCGTCCTTTCGACGGTGGATCGCGGCGAGCTCGCGGCGCCCGAGCGCGGTGATCGTCACACGCGTGCAGCGCCGGTCGAGGTCGTCGGCCACCCGCTCGATCAGGCCGAGCCGTTCCATGTCCCGTACGAGCCTCGTCACCGAGGGCGGCGAGACCTGCTCGGCCGTCGCGAGGTCGCCGAGCGAGGGCCGCTTGAGGCGGCTCACCACCGCCAGCATCGACGCCTGGGCCGGCGAGACGCCGCCGAGCGAGGACTGGCGCAGTCGCCGGCTGAGTCGTGTGACCGCGTAGCGCAGTCGCGTGGCTGTTTCGTTCGTCAGAGTATCCATTAGTTCACCTAACTAAATGATACCCCGCCGAAGCCACCTCGTGACCGACACGGATGATCAATCGGGCTGGAGCGGACCGTGCTCGCTCTCGTACTCGCGAATCGCCTCGACGTAACCCTCGATGTCGCTCTCGGCACTGGCCGGCGCTCGACCGGCCCTGGTCAGGTACACCGCGAGGCCGAGGTTGCGCAGCACG